>JBEBGW010000111.1:0-11347 GCA_040081025.1 Pyrinomonadaceae bacterium
ACGGCAACGTCGAGCCAGCAGGGAAAGAATGGTCCGGTGAAGCGCGGCCAGTTGGTAGCCTACGCCGATCAGCGTGCCTACACCGACCGGCTCAACGAGATCTTTGAACTCGCTCGCGACCATCGGGTGATCGTCGAGACCGTACCCCGTGAAAGACTTGATCACTTTGTCGAAGCGGGAGCGAATCATCAAGGGGTCGTAGCGATCGCGGCGGCGGCGGATTACATGGATTCGGACGAGATCGTTGACCGTGCGACTGATCCCGCGTTATTCGTGATCCTCGATGGGGTGGAAGATCCGCGAAACCTCGGTGCGATCCTGCGGACGGTCGAGTGTACCGGGGCAGATGGCGTGTTCATTCCCGAGCGGCGTGCCGTCGGATTGACAGATACAGTTGCGAAATCCTCTGCTGGTGCGATCGAGCATGTAAAGGTCGCGAAAGTAACTAACCTGAATCGATTCATCGAGGATCTGAAAGAACGCAACGTCTGGGTCGTCGGCACAAGCGGTGACGCGACAATGAGTTACACCGAATGGGATTGGACGACACCTACCGCTCTGGTGCTGGGAGCCGAGGGCAGCGGGCTCCATCGGCTGGTTGCTGAAAACTGCGATGCGTTGGTGAAAATCCCGATGTATGGAAAAATAGATTCTCTGAACGTTTCGGTCGCCGCGGGCGTAATTCTTTTTGAAGCAAGACGACAACGCGATCTAAAGCAGGAATAGAACTTATGTTTTGTCCGAAATGCGGTATCAAGAATCCTGACGACGGAAAGTTTTGCCGAAGCTGCGGCGTCGACCTGGGAAATGTCTCGGATGTACTGTCCGGTAAATTGCAGATCGAGAAAGGCTGCACGAATAGCAAGGGTAAACGCATCAGCCTCGAGAGTTCGTTGACAAAGTTGTTCATGGGGATAGCCTTTCTTGCCATTTCGATAGTTCTAGGGGCTACGGGAGCGGGACGCGGCTGGTGGTTTTGGATGCTGATCCCTGCCCTGATGTTCATCGGCGGCGGCATCGCTCAGTTCATTCAGGTCCGATCCGTCACGCGGGCTAATGGAGGATTTTCCTCTACCGAACAAATCGCGATCTCAGGGAATATGCCAACCGCAGCCGCTCTTCCGCCGGCACAGACGATGTTCGTCGCTCCTGAATCTCGATACCGTACCGGCGATCTCGTCCCGCCGAGCGTTACCGACGGCACCACTCGTCATCTCGAAATGAACGCCGAGGGTGAAACGATGGCCCTGCCGAAAAAGTAGTTATTACTTCTTTCTCAAACTCATCTTATGCCCGGCGAGTCTTTCGATGACCGAAAGATAGCGGGCGGGAAATAGACGTGAGATCAGGCTGATCTGTGAAGCATCTTTGCCGATGAGGATGCGGGGATTTTTCTGTTCGATCCCTTCGAGGATCGTTTCGGCGGCGGCTTCGGGCGTTGTGCGGGCGACTCGGTCGAAGAACTTTGCTCCTTGGCTTTTCCAATCTTCGGGAGTGTTCTCGCCGAGCTTGGAATTACGGGCGATATCAGTCAGGATGCCGCCGGGATGGACGCAGGCGACGTGAAGATTTGTGTTCCTGTGCTCGTGACGCAGGCTCTCGGTGAATCCGCGGACAGCGAATTTTGACGCACAATACGCTGTCTGTTCTTCGGGAGCGATGAAGCCGAACACGCTTGAGACATTCACGATGTGAGCTTCATCCTGCTCAAGAAGTGTCGGCAGGAACACCTTGCAGCCGTAGACAACGCCCCAGAAATTCACACCCATCAGCCACTCGATGTCAGCGATCGAAACCTGTTCGAAAGTGCCGAAAAGGCCGACGCCAGCGTTGTTGATGAGATGAGTGGCGCGTCCGTGGCGTTCATCGACCTCATCGGCGACTCGCTGAACCTGATCAAGCTTGCTGACATCGATGACGTGCGACGAAACCGGCACGCCGAGCTTCTCGACCTCAGCGGCTGTTTCCAGCAATCCGGTCTCGTTCCAATCTGAGATCGCGATGCCCGCAATGCCTTCCGTTGCAAAACGAATCGCGAGAGCCCGGCCGATTCCGGAGGCTGCACCTGTGATGACAGCGACGCTGTTCTTGTTCACTTTTTCACTACTGCACGGGCGTTTCCAATGTTGCCGGTTGAATCAAAGACTCTAAGCGTGACGGAATATTCGCCCGCCGCACGCAGCGGGACTGAAACGGAGTATCGTTCGTCGGGGCCGTCGGAGATGCCGTCGTCGGGATAGACCGCATGCCAATCACCGCCGTTCACGCTGTACTCGGCCCGAGTGATGAAACTGCCCCGGTCGGTTGCAAGGAAGACGACTCGGGCCGAATCTCCGGAGATTTGCGGACTTCCCGAAACCGTGACCGTGGGTTGAGTGTTGTCGATGTCGAACGGCTCACTGACGATCTCGCCGCTGAGGAATTGACCGGTCGGATTAGACGGCGAGTCTTTTGCCACGACGCGGACGAGATACTTGCCGTCCGCAAGCGAAAGGCCGTCGATGGTCACGAAATTCTCGCTGATGTTTTCCTTCAAGAGCTTGAAATCGGCTTCGGTGACTTCCTTGAAATAGACATCGAAGAGCAGCTTGTCAGCGTTGCGGTCTTCGGCCGTCCACTGGAACCCACGCGCTCCGCGTTGGAAGGCTCGACGCGGCGGTTGGGGAGCGATCATGATACCAAAGTTCTGAGGTGCCATTCCGGACAGTTCGATGTTCGGGTCGATCTGTACCGGTGGATTCGCGAGAAGGCCGACGTTGGCGGGCAAGACCTGAAGTGCTGTGATCTCCGGCGCGATGTTGCGGGGAATGAAAGCGAGATTCATTTCGCGAAGCGATGATCCGCTTACGAGTTTCGCACGCCACTGGAAGTAACGTGCTGCGGGGTTCGATGCCTTTCCTCGACGACCCTCCCCGCGAAGCGTTTCCCAACCGCTCCACGTTTCATTCGGAAACTCTGAGTTGCCGCTGCGGGTCTCGATCGTCACGTTACCGTTCGATGTCCACCAGAGATTGCCCCACGCTGCGGTCGTCTTTGCATCGAGCACGGCGGATTCGTAGATCCCCTCGGCAACCGTATCCGGCCCGATCTTGAACAGGCGGCCTTGATTGCTCGACGCGGCGTAGAGGTTTGTACCCTGACTAAAGATTCCCGAAATTTGACTCGCGTCCGTCTGCATAGCGAGCGTTTCGTTGCCATCGTTGCGGATGTTGTAGATGCGGCCGCGGTCGGACGTGCCGAGCAGAACGCCGCGGCCGGTCTGATGCGCATAGATCGAGAATCCTACGACGGTAGGCGACGACCAGAGAATGTCCGACCCACCATCGGGCAGAATGCGATAGACGGCCGTTTTCGCACCCGTCAGATCATATTTGCTCTTTTGCGGTGGAGGCGGCTGAGCCGGATTTCCAGCGTCGGCGGAGACGGTGTTGCTCCCGGGTGTCGGTGATGCCTCGGGCTTGGCGGTGGATGCCGATTCGCCGAGAGCGAGCACGTAGACAGATCCGTCGGGTGCGACACTCAATTCATGGATCTCGCGGAGAGGCGAGTCGAGCAGTCCAAATGGTTTGCCGTCTGGCCCGAACTTCAGTACGAGTCCGCTTGAGTCAGTGCCGGCGTAGAGGTTGCCGGTTTTATCGGCGGCGAGCGAAATGATGTGAGTTTCGCTGGTGTCGAAAAGTACCGAGGCCTCGGGCGAAGCATTTGCCGAACGCACGCGATAGATCTTGCCGTTTTCGCCGGTACCGACCGCAAGGCTGCCGTCACTCATCACCGCGAGGGCCCAGATGTACTTTTCCTTCGGGTCAAAATAGACTGTCGCTTTTCCTGCCGCGTCGAGCTGATAAACCTTTCCGTCGGGCGAGGAAGCGGCGAAAAGTTCGCCGTTGCGTCCGACCGCGAGCGCCGAGACATTGAGTTCGGTCAAGTCGGCGAACATCGCGCCGCCGCCGGCGGGCGATACCTTATATATGCGTCCGTCAGCTCCGGTGCCGACATATACGTTGCCGCCCGCGTCGATCGCGCTCGACCAGATGTACGGCTGCTCTGTCTTATATAGCTCTGTCACTTTCGGGGCCGGAGTGACGTTACCGTTCTGGTCGATCGACACGCTGCGGGCCTCGCCGCGGATCACGTCAGCACGTGAATTTACCGACCAAACTTGAGGCTCACTGGCGAAAACGAAAGTTGTAAAAAGAAGAAGGGAAGCGAAGGAAAGCAAAGATCTTGTCATGGATAAAGAGGGTGCCAGCGCGATTCTAGATTCAATAGATTTTAAGCGATATGTGAAGAAAAGGGTATCGGCGTGACAACCGTCAATGCAGTTCGACCAACCCGTAAGTTGTTTGATTCGATTCATTTCGCGTTCCACTTTTTGATTCATTTGAATCAGGGTCTAAGACTTACGGGCGGAGCCATTACGTGAAACCCTAAGGCTAAGTTGTTTGTTTCGTTTCATTCTGCGGCACACAGTTATTGTTTCATTTGAAACACGGTCTAAGACTTACACCAACTTTCAATAACTTACAGCCAGCGGTATTTGGTTTGAATCGAACTGCTATGTGAGACACTTCGTTTCTCCTCGCCCTTTCTTCCGTTTTTCCATTTCGTGTTTTTCGTGGATAAAGCTTTCAGGAACTATCCACGAAGGACACGAAATGAGAAAGAAGAAACAATAACCATTCGCTTCGCGGATCTGGTCCGCGGAAGTCGAGCTTAACCGTGTTCGCGTCGAATTGGAATATCAATTCCTATGAAAACTACGATCTACACGATATGAATGATTTGGCGTGGTTTGATAGATCAACAAGCTAAGGTTTGAACGCTGAACGCCTATACAAGTTTTTTAGCTTTCGCCCGCTCCTGCATTGCCTCGACGACGGCGTCTTCGCCTTCGAGAAAGTTAAGCGCGTTGCGGAGTTCGTGAGCGTCGCCGGTGATGAGGCGGGCGCTGCGTTCGCGGGTGAGGTATGCCCAGAACCATTCGAACATCACGGCGAAGCGGTTGCGGAAGCCGATGAGAAAAAAGACGTGGAGGAAAAGCCAGAACACCCACGCGATGAAGCCTTTCAGCTGTAATCCAAATACGTGAGCGATAGCTTTGCTGCGGCCGATCGTCGCCATCGTACCTTTGTCGACGTAGGTGAACTTCGTCCGTTCGCGGCCTTTGATCTCGCCGAGAATGTTTTTCGCGGTCGCGGTGCCCATCTGCATCGCGGCAGGCGAAACTCCCGGAACGGGCGTGCCGTCGGCTTGTTTGATCGAAGCCATATCGCCGATCACGAAGATGTTCTTGTGATCTTTGAGGCTGAGGTCGGGTTCGACGATAACGCGTCCGGCCTTGTCGGTCTCGACGCCGAGTTTCTTACCTAACGGCGACGCGGCCACGCCCGTGGCCCACAGCACGACATCACACTCGATCCAATCGTCACCGACCTTGACCTTGCCAGGAGCGATATCGGTGACGAAGCTGTTCAAGCGAACTTCGACGCCTAAACTCTCCAACTGTTTCTTCGCGCTCTCGGTCAGGTCGGGCGTGAAGGTGCCGAGCACGCGGTCGGAACCCTCGAACAGGATCACCTTCGTCTTTCGCGTATCAATCTTTTTGAAATCTTTCGCGAGTGCTAGCCGAGCGATGTCGGCTATCGCTCCGGCGAGTTCGACGCCGGTCGGGCCGCCGCCTACAACGACGAAGTTTAACGGACGGTGATCGCCTTTGAGATATGCTTCGCGTTCGGCGAGTTCGAATGCGAGCAAAATACGTCGGCGCATCTCGACAGCGTCCTCAAGTGTTTTCAATCCCGGAGCGGAACTCTCCCAATCGTCGTGGCCGAAGTATGAATGACGGGCACCTGCGGCGACGATCAAGTAGTCGTACTCGACCGTCGAACCATCTTCTAACTTCACGCTATTATTTGCCTTATCGAAATCCGTCACCTCGCCGAGAAGCACGTCGATGTTCTTTGCATCATGAAGGATACGGCGAAGTGGCTGAGCGATCTCACCTGGACTGAGTACGGAAGTTGCTACCTGATATAGAAGCGGTTGAAATACGTGGTGATTCTTGCGGTCAATGAGCGTGACGCTGACCGACTTGTTCGCGAGTGCCTCAGCCGCCCACAAACCGCCAAATCCACCGCCGATGATGACAACCCTTGGATCGTTTTTCATTGGAAAGCCTCCAATCTATCACGCGTGAATCGTCGTTTCCGGATATCTACGATCCGACATACTTTGCGTACAACGACCTCGCTGCCGAAATATCGTCAGTGCCTTTGATTATCGCACGTCCATCAGTAAAGACGGTTAGCTCGGTGCCGTTGTGACTGAAGCGCAGAAGATATTCGTTTACGCGGACATCGCCGAGCGGAGTGAGCTTTTCGGCAAGGGCTTTCAGATCGATCTTCGTCGTATTCGGCGGTGCGATCTGCACGGCGTCGCGGCCGCAGAGAACGGCGGCGAACTCTTGGGATTCGGCGTCGAGAAACTCGAACTCGCGTTTGCCGCAAGCGATGCAATCCGGATTCGGCCCGGCGAGTTTTATCTTTCGCCAGTCGTTCTGCCAAACGTCTATCTGCATCAGGGAGCGGTGAAGCGCTTTGCGGTTACCGGTGAGAAGCTTGATCGCTTCGGCTACCTGGACCGCGGCGATGCTCGAGATGATCGGCATTATCACGCCGGCGGTTTCGCATGTCGGAGCGGAACCGGCGTCGGGCATTTCTTCGAATACGCATCGCAGACACGGAGTTTCGCCCGGAATGACGGTCATCGTCGTTCCGTAACTCGAAACGGCGGCACCGTAGATCCACGGCGTGTCGTGCTTTACGCAGGCGTCGTTGACGAGATAGCGAACCTGGAAATTATCGGTGCCGTCGATGACGAGATCGCAGCCCTCGATAAGCGATTCGATGTTGGAGTTGTTTACGTCGGCGACGTGCTCTTCGACGGTGATATCGGAGTTGATCTCAGCGATCCGACCTTTCGCGGCGATGGCTTTCGGGAGTCGGTCAATAGCGTCCTGTTCCTTGTAAAGCGTCTGGCGTTGAAGATTGGTGAATTCGACGAAATCGCGATCGACGATCCGAAGTTTTCCAACACCTGCACGCGCCAGCATTTCGGCATGCGACGCTCCGAGCGCTCCCGCACCGACGAGAAGGACGCGCGAATTCAACAGCCGTTCCTGGCCTTCTTTGCCGATCTCTTTGAATAGGATCTGTCTGCTGTATCGCTCGTTCATCGTTCAATCGAACAGCTTTGAGAGCAATCCGCCGAATCCGCTCGACTCGTCTTCGTCAAACTTCATATTCCCACTGCGACGACTCATCATCTCAAGCCGACGCTGTTCGTCGCGGATGCGGGAGCGTTCGTCGGCCATCGAGATCTTATCCTTCTCGCGAGCTCGGTCGAGTCCGCCTTTGTCGATGAACTCGATGATCTTCGGCAGCTCGCCCGCGTCGAACCAGACGCCGTGCTGCTTGCACATATCTATTATGATGCCGGACGAGCGGGCGAAATTGCTTCGGTTCATTAGCTGCGTGCAGTCGGGGCAGGGAACGTAAGAGATGGTCGGCGGATCGGGGTTCTCGTGACGATAGCTGCGGGCGAAACCGAGTACGGAAGCCTGTTTCTCATGGTCGGAGCAGAGATTTTCGAATGCATCCGCCGAAGACCAGAATCCGCCGCATCGCTCGCATTCACGAATGTGTACCTCTCCGATCTTCAGGGATTGCAGTTTTACTTTGCATCGCGGACATTCACCTGCATTCGCGTCGTCGAGCAGTTCCGCGGCCTGGGCTGTAGCTCCGCAATGATCGCAAAACTTGCTGCCGAGAAACATCATCCCCAGGCATTTCGCGCAGCCCACCGTTTTCAGCCGCGAAGAGCAAAATTCGCAGTTCGTGCGGTCGCTCATCACGGCGCCGCCGCAGTTCGGGCAATTGAGAGCTTCGGGTTGATTCATAGGTCCAGCTTCTTTCTAACGGCGGCGGTCATCGCTTCGATCGGCGCTACATGCCCTGTCCAGATCTTAAACTGTTCAGCTCCCTGAGCGATCAGCATTTCGAGGCCGCCTAGCGTTTTAACTCCCGCCGTTTTTGCCTCACGAACCAAACGCGTCTCAGCAGGATTGTAAACCAGGTCGTATACGAGTTTTACCCCGGCGAGTTGACCGGCAGTGGCGATCGTTTGATCTTCTGTATCGCCTTTGGTTCCCAGTGGCGTGCAGTTTACGACGATGTCGCAACCGGCAAAGCTCTCAGGCATTGATTCGACTCGAAGCTGGAAGCTGTCCTTAATATCTGCAGCCTTGCTCGTATCGCGAGCGTAAACGGTCACATCCGCACCTGCTTCTGTTAGCGAGTATGCGCAAGCTCTTGTGGCTCCGCCCGCTCCGACAACCGCGACCTTTGCATCCGCTAGGTCGCCATAGATCTCTTTCAGCGGCATGATGAATCCTGCGGCGTCGGTATTGTAACCGTAGAGTTTTCCATCCTCGATCTTCACAGTGTTCACCGCTCCGATCTTGCTTGCCGTTTCGTCGATTTCGTCGAGGTGCTTGATGATCGATTGCTTGTGCGGGTTGGTCACGGAGAATCCGGCTAGGTTGATGTCGATCTCCCGCGTTTCGGGCCGAACCATCCTCCGGATGAATCCATCCAGATCCAGGACCTGCAGAGGCACATATACGCAATTCTCACTTGCTGCTTTGAAGCCCGCATTATGTATCCAAGGCGAGATCGAGTAGCTCGTATCGCCTGCGACGATGCCGTAAACTTTCGTCTCGGCGTCAATTTGTTTTATCCGATAGACGTCTATCAAGTCGGCTGCCGTGATCTGTCCGGGAGCGGTCGCTTCGGTTTCGTCGAGTGCGGCGTATGTCATGAATGCCCCGCGTCCCGGGCCGAGAATTCGTGTCCATTTTCCTGCCTCGCCCATTGCGATAGGGACGACGTTTCGGTCTTCGCGGGCGGCTGTTTCGAGCAACTTCCACGGCGGTATCGTGTCGGTGATGTCGCTCGCTGTCCCCGCGATCTTCACAATGCCCTCGCCAAGATCAGCAAGGTCAAAAAACGCAGGACGCAGATCGCGTGGCGGATCGTTGAAGAAATGAGCCGATCGAATGACGTGTTTTTCCTCGAATCGGAAAGGGAAATTGATGTCAGCCTCAAGATCGATGAGGATGTCGCGGTCAGCGAGAGCCGGGGTCACTTTCTGCCAAAACATCAGTCGAGCGCTCAACGGCAGAACCCGCAGCCCGCCCTGTTCGCTCGGACGATGTGTAAGGAGATAGGTCTTGTTGATAGCCGGCAAATTCTCGATCACCGCATCGATCTGATCTGGATTCAAGCAATCGAAACGCACCTCGATCACGTCAGCGAGGGGTTCGGCCCGAGCGATCTTCGCGAACAAATCATCTGCGGTTTTCGCACAGATCGATATGCAGATCTTTCCGTTATTCATTGACCGGTCGAGGATTATCGGTCGACGGAAGGCCGACGACGAAGCTGAGCGTGGCTATTAAGCAGGCGACAGTTCCGAGTGCCGCGGCTGCGACGATAAGAGTCTGTCCGCTCTGCTTCACTCCGATCGCGGTGAGTGCCCATGCGATGGCGAGCGGATAAAGGTAGTTGACCAACCGGATGCGAACGAATACTCCCAAAGCCGCGGCGAAAAAGATCAGCCCGATGCCGATCCACATCCAAGCCGACGTAGAGATCGAAACATTCAGCAAGATCGCGAAGTTGACGAGGGTCGCGGCGGTCACCCACCCGAAATAGATCCCGAACGGAGCTTTCGCGAACCAATACTCTCCCATGTCGGTGGTCTCGCGGAGCTTTAGATTGATCAAGAATAGGCACGCGGCGAGGAGCAAGATAAGGACAAAACAGATCGCGATCTGGTCGGAGTGCCACATAAAGATCCATGAGCAATTGAGTGCGCAGGTCAGGATATAAAGCGATCTAACACTTCGGAATCGAGCGGCATTGGCTGGCAACAATTGATATACGCTGAACGCGATCATTCCGAGATAAATAAGGCTCCAGATGGAAAAAGCATAGCCCGCCGGGGTTATCGGAGTCGGGTATTTATCTGAGATCTCGGCTGGGGACACTCCATTTACTCGGCCCATTGCTGCGAGCCAGTTGAAAAGGATCGTCCCGAGGGTTGCGAGAGGTACCAGGTACGAGCGAAATCGATCCGTCCGCGAGGCCTGTTCAGTCATATTGACTCGATTTTATCAGCTTCGGAAGCCTTTCTATATTGAGTTATTTACGTTTTCGTATGAAAATAACCGAGAACGTAAAGTTTTGTAAGCTTCGCGTTCTTCGCCCGTGGACTAATAACAACTAATTTGCACGCAGTTGCGTCTTATTCACGTCCGTGGCACCGGGCTTGCCTTATAAACGGCGGACGCACTTTCCTTCTTTCCCGAATGCGTTAGTTTTTCGGAAGAGGAATTGAAGCAATGAAGACTTTTAAGCAAATTTTATTCACTTTGGTAGCCGTGGCCGTCGTCTCGCTGGCTATTTCGGCTCAGGGTGGAGGCCAACAGCGTCCACCGAAACCGAAGCCCGAGATCCCGGCAAAGCCAAAGCCGCCGAAGGACGAGAAACCGAAGAAGCCGGGTATGAGCTATTTCGTGGCTCTACCACCCGAAAGCGGATATTCGGAATAGTTTTAGATTCATAATGACAAAAGGCATCGCATAAACAGCGATGCCTTTCTTACTTGAACTGGTGCCGTCTACAAGATTTGAACTTGTGACCTATCGCGTGTGAAGCGAGTGCTCTACCACTGAGCTAAGACGGCTTGTAGGTTAGATCGACGGATCGTCGGCTTTGGCCGGGCGATTCTCGATCGTACTCTTGATCGTAGATACATTCGAGTCGGTGTAGTAATGAGTGGTTCCGGTCGCGGAAATCCCCTCGGACACCTGCGGATCCGCGTTGATAGAGTACGAGGGGGGAGCAGAGGCTGAGCCTTCTTCAACAACCAAGTTAAACGTGTAGCCGTTCACTAAAGGCCGCTCGCCCGCGAACTTTTCGTCTAGGCCGACAACTCTGATCAGGTCGTCAAATTTGCCAAATTTACCGCGGTTTTTTGCAGCATACTGGGCTTGAAAAGTTCGGATCTTGTCGAGCGACTGAGCGGCGGTTGTTTCGTTTCCTGCCCGCATCATCGCCTGCCAGCCAAATGAACCGACCCCGATCAGTAGTCCAATAATTGCGATCACGATCATTAATTCGATCAGGTTAAAGCCGCGTTGGTCACGAAGTCTGTTTCTAAAAATTTTCATACTGGAATTATGGGAAACCTCCGAACTCGTACACGGAATTATACAACAAGAAGT
>JBEBGW010000467.1:0-3014 GCA_040081025.1 Pyrinomonadaceae bacterium
CTTTTTCATTTTCGTGAAAGGATCGAAGTTTACCTCTACTGAGGCGGCAGATTCTGGCCGATCGTGACGGGTTGTGCTGCGGCAGCTTCAACCGTGGCCGCTAACGTTTTTGGCTGGACGCCTCGCAGTCCTTCCCAAAAGATCCTTAGCAGAAACCGGGTTCCATGCCGCACGACGCGCGACTTCATTTCGCCGCCGGCGCGAGCGCGTTCGTTGCTGCTCACCTCTACTATTCGATACCCGCCCCGAAGCGTATTTGCTATGATCTCGATCTCGATCTCGAATGCCTTCGACGTATACCTGAAATCGGTGAATACATCGCGTCGGAAAACTTTGAAGCCGTTCAGCGCGTCAGACAAATAGCGTCGAGTACAAAGGCCAAGGGTCGCACTGAGAAAAACATTACCGAGAGCCCGAACGTGAGTGTATTCCTCACTTCCCCCGACGACGCGGGAGCCAATGACAAGGCCGACGCCCTCGGTTAACGCACTTAACATACGCGGCAGCTCTTCGGCTCGGTGGGAATAGTCTGCGTCAAGCATCACAAGAACCTCACCCGTGGCAGCGGAGAAGCCGGCCCGTAATGCCATGCCCTTCCCCGGCCTTCCGGTGTTTTCGACGACTCGAGCTCCGAACGACCGCGCGATATTTGCGGTTGCGTCGGTCGAGTGGTCATCGACGCAGATCACTTCAAAATCATAATCGTGTATTTGAGCGATCGTCTGATTAAGATCGTCGAGAACGCTACCCAGTGTTGCTTCCTCGTCTTTTGCCGGAATGATCACGCTAACTTTTTTCATTTTTTGAAACTCCAATGTGTATTGTTTTTTCGGTGGGTAGAGGATCCTACTGAGTCTTAACAGCTACCAGTGTCTTGAAGGCCAGCAGGCTGCGGAAGCCGTAGTCGTAATGCACGAATTGAAAACCGTTTCTTTGCAGCATTTCACCGCCGGCGCGTTTCGATCTCATTTGAGATATCTCAGGCGGATGAAAGCGAAATTCCTTCCCTTTGTTTCGAGCGTTTATGATCTTCTCCATTACACGTAAAATCTTTTGAGGCGGAGAGTCGGCACCTGGGATCAACAAAATAATTCGATGGCCAGGTTTAATAACGCGATAAAATTCGCGCATTATCATGTCGATCTCTTCCTGCGTGAAGTGTTCCATGACGCCCACGTTCCAAATGCCGTCTATCGAATTGTCAGCAAATGGCAGCGAGAAGATGTCACTGCAGACACGTTCGTCCATAACCGGATGGCACTGTTTCAATACCGGCTGAACAATATCGGCAGCGACTAGCTTTCGAGATCCTCCACGCTTGTCGATCCTCATCGACGTTTCGGCGGTACCGCTTCCGGCCTCGACAAAAATTCCTTTCTCAGGAAAATATTTGTCAAAGAAATACTTAACGGTTCGAGCGAAAACTGCCTTGCGATAAAAGCTGAAAAACCGCTGCGAGAGCGTTTGCTGCTTTCCCGCCGACCAGTGGGCTGACCACGCATCGCGGGCGTCACTTCCATCCACGTCGTTTCGCAGTTGAGCAATAGATGTCGTCATTGTCATTAGTAGACTCCTAAGCGGTAGCTGGCAGTCTTTCGATAGCTGCCGTTCGAAAAGAGGACCCGGTTTTCGCTGAGCCAATCGACGAGATTCGCGACCCCTTCGACCGCGGTTACTTGCGGTATCCAGCTGAAATCTTCCGTCGCTTGGCTAACATCGCTGATGTACACCAACTGATCTCCGGGCCGCCAATCATCAAAGTTGTAGGTTAATTTGGTGCCGAACTGCTCTTCTAAAAGTGTGGCCAATTCGAGCAAAGAGAGCGTGTTTGCAGTACCGCCGCCAATGTTGTAGGCTTTCCCACGAGTTTTTTCGATCTGTGACGTCGCTGCGTCATAGGCGTTGATAAGGTCGCCTATATAAAGAACGTCTCGTACCTGCTTTCCGTCGCCATAGATAGTGAAGGGTAGATTCTGCATCGCCCGGATCGCGAACCATGCGACCCAGCCCTGATCTTCAATCCCGAATTGATGCGGGCCGTAAATGCACGATTGACGGAAAACGACTGTGTCCAGACCGTAGATCCGGGCATAATCGATCACATATTGATCACCGCATCCCTTTGAGCAGCCGTAGGGTGAATAGAACTCAAGCGGCCGCGTTATTGGAACTCCGGATTCCAGGTCGGCGTACGTATATCTATTACACCGTTCGACGATCGCGAGATCGTCCATCTTTCCATAAACCTTGTTTGTCGAACTGTAAAGCAGTGTCGGCTTGGAAACCGACTTTCGAACGGCTTCGAGAACCTTGAACGTTCCTCGCGCATTTATCTCAAAGTCCTCAGCCGGATCAGTCACCGACGTTGTTACCGCTACTTGCGCTGCCAAGTGAAAAACGACTTCTGATTCCTCAACGAGTGATTGGAATTCGCCGTTCATCCAACAGATATCGCCTTCAACCACTTCCAAACGCTTCGGGTAACGTTCCATCAACCAGCGAACATTCTCGCGTGTTCCCTCCCGCGAGAAATTGTCGTAGATCATCACCCGTTTATTGTTGGATAAGTAAAATTCGGCGAGGTTGGTGCCTATAAAACCAGCACCGCCCGTGATCAGAACGTTGTCTTTCATACCTTCACTCCTGCTACTTAAAACACACTTCGGCGAACAGTCCGATAAAACCGCATTAATTAGATCTAACTTTCTAGATTTGGATCCGTCGACCGACGAGAAGAACGTCTAGTTTAGGCGCGGAACGAGTATGCTTATTCCACGAAAGCCATACTGAATTTCGTTCTCGCTCATTCCTTCGGGCTTTTTGATTCGTCCGATTTCCTGATAATTCTCGAGCAAGATCTTTCGAATATTGCTCGAACTTTCCCACGATTGATAGTCGTACCAAAAATCCGGCTCATGTAAATTTCGCACCAATATTTTTTTATATCGCCTTTGTGCAAGGCGTTCGAGAATGCCTGAGAAATCGCCGGTGTGTGAGTACTGTCTCTTATACAC
>JBEBGW010000112.1:0-11313 GCA_040081025.1 Pyrinomonadaceae bacterium
GCCCGACATCGCTGCTCCGGGCGACGCGGTTACTGGCGGCCGATCGGGCACCGATGCACTTTTCGGCAACATCGATTCATTTCACCGGGTGAGCAGCGGCACTTCGCACGCGGCACCACAGGTCGCCGGAGCGGCCGCTCTATTCACCGAGTATTGGAAAGCGAACAACTCCGGCTCAAATCCGAGCCCGGCGATGGTCAAGGCCGCGTTGATAAATGGCGCGGTGGAGGTCACCGGAACGGGTGCTCTAGCCTCGAGACCCAATGGAGCCGAAGGTTGGGGACGCGTCAATCTCAAGAACGTCCTGAATACCGGTGCGTCGACGACTCACATCGATCAGTCGACCGCATTGAACGCAGTCGGCGAGATCAGGAATTTTGTCGGCACGGTACCGGATATATCGAAACCGGTCCGGGTGTCGCTTGTGTGGACAGATCCGCCCGGTGCGGTCGATCCGGCACTGGTGAATGATCTCGATATTGAAGTTCTCGTCGGCGGAAATAAGTATCTAGGTAACGTTTTTGTAGGGGGTTCTTCAGTAGCCGGCGGCTCGGCGGATGTTCGGAATAACGTCGAGAACGTATTTCTGCCGGCGGGCGTCAGCGGCCCGATCACTGTTCGGGTAATCGCAAAGACGCTGAACGGTGACGGAATATTGGGCAATGCCGATACTACGGACCAGCATTTTGCCCTGGTCGTTTATAACGGGAGTGTCGCGCTTTCCTCTGCCGCGAGCCCGGAAGGCGGGCAGCCGGCGGTGGTGAGCGGTAATAACGTGATCGAGCCGAGCGAGTGCAACCTGGTCAACATTCCCGTCACCAACTTCGGCCAAACTACGGCGACGGGCGTCACTGCAACGCTCTCGACGACAACACCCGGTGTAACGGTATCAGTTCCCAATGCGACCTATCCGAACATCGCACCGGGTGCGACCTCAAACGGAGTCAGCCCTTTCCAGGTGTCAACCACCGGCGCAATTGCGTGCGCAAGTAACGTGGATCTCATTCTTACCGTTAGCTATGCAGGGATGCCGGCTCCCGCCGTGTTCAATTACACGCTAAAGGTCGGGTCGCCGCC
This sequence comes from Pyrinomonadaceae bacterium, assembly GCA_040081025.1. Taxonomy (GTDB): domain Bacteria; phylum Acidobacteriota; class Blastocatellia; order Pyrinomonadales; family Pyrinomonadaceae; genus OLB17. The sequence goes on from JBEBGW010000112.1 coordinate 1,078, forward strand.
AGCGACGAATTACGGATTTGCATCTTCCTCGGGTGCCACCATATCTGCTGGCGGCACGCTGGTTCCCGGAAGCTCGGTGGATGATGACGTGCTAAACTTCACTGCACCATTCGGTTTCTCGGTTTACGACACTGCGGTTCCGACGGGATCGACGATTCGCCTCGGCACTAACGGCCATCTCCGTATTGAGTCGTCGGGAGCACCACAGGCCGCAATTACCAATGCTGCCCTGCCGTCGACCGGCGGAAGCGGCACCCCATTTCCGGCAAGCCTGCCGGTCCTGATGCCGTATTGGGACGATCTCGACTTGCGAACATCAACAACGATCGGCGGCGGCATCTTTACTGAGGTTACCGGTAGCCCCGGATCGCAGACCCTGAAGATAGAGTGGCGTGCGCGAAATTTCCTTGCCGGCCAAGCTCTCGCTGGTCCGAATGTACAGTTCGCGGTCTATTTCCACGAGAATTCAAACAGTTTCGAATATGTTTATGCGTTAACGGGCGGAACAGGTCCCTTTGTATCGGGTTCGTCAGCAACGGTGGGAGTTCAATCGGCGACTACAGGTACGACCTTCACCCAAGTCTCATTCAACACCCCAGCACTATCGCCAGGCCTGATGCTCAGCGCAACGCGTCCGGCCGGGGCGTGTGCACCCGGGTTTGGTCCATGCGTCTCGACCGCGGCCGGGGTGAGCGTGTCAGGCCGCGTCCTGACACGCGAAGGCCGAGGAATTCGGGGGGCGTTCGTTACCCTGAGCGACGGCGAAGCGAAGACCTATCGCGGCAGCACGAACACGTTCGGCTATTTCCGGATTGACGACATTCCGGCCGGGACAGGCGTCATACTGACCGCATCGGCGCGCGGCTACACATTTGCATCCCGATTCGTCGATCTTTCGGATAATGTTTCAGACCTGATCATCCTTGCCGAACGCTGACCTGGAGCGCCGAAGCCGTCCGATTCTCAGGCGGCTTCAAAAAACTCACCGAAACATCGTAATTCCACGCATTTTCAGTAGATAAACCAAACGCAATAGTTGTAACATAATGGGTTAGACGTTTTGGCCGACGGCTGCCCGTTGTCTCGACCTTGTGAGCTCGCTTTTTAGGTTCAGGCTTACTGCTGTTCGACTCGATCTCTAAGTAAAATAGGGAAGAAAGAACCTTTACAAAATGGCATTTAAATCTTTGTTTAGTTTGTTTTCCAGCGATCTCGCGATCGATCTGGGCACGGCCAATACGCTCGTTTACGCTAAAGGCCGTGGGATCGTCGTCAGTGAGCCGTCGATCGTCGCGATCAATAAAGTTACGAATCAGGTCGAGGCTGTTGGCCGCGACGCGAAAGAGATGCTCGGACGTACGCCCGGCAACATCGTCGCGATCCGCCCGATGAAGGACGGCGTTATTGCTAATTTTGAAGTAACGGAGAAGATGCTTCAGCACTTCATCCGCAAAGCTCATAACGGCAAAACTTGGGTCCGTCCACGTGTCGTCATCGGCATCCCGTCGGAGATCACACAGGTCGAACGGCGAGCGGTAGAAGATAGTGCGTACCGTGCGAAAGCCTCGGAAGTTTATCTCGTTGAAGAAGCAATGGCCGCAGCGATCGGTGCGGGCCTTCCGATCACCGAACCGCACGGCAATATGGTCGTCGACATCGGCGGCGGAACGACCGACATCGCTGTTATCTCGCTTTCAGGCATCGTCTATTCTCGCGCCGTGCGCGTTGCCGGTAACGAGATGGATGAAGCGATCACCCAGTACATCAAACGCAAATACAATCTGCTTATCGGTGAACGTACCGCGGAAGCGATCAAGATCGCTCTCGGAAGTGCGTTCCCGCTCGACGAACCACTCTCGATGGAAGTTCGCGGCCGAAACTTGATCGAAGGCATTCCCAAGACGATCACGATGACCGACGAAGAGATCCGCGAAGCTCTTTCAGACGCGATCTCGACCATCATCAACGCCGTCCGAGTCGCCCTCGAACGCACGCCTCCCGAACTTTCCGCCGACATCGTCGAACGCGGTATCGTGCTCACCGGCGGCGGCGCTCTGCTAAAGAATCTCGACAAACGGCTCACTATCGAGACCGGCCTGCCGGTCGTGATCGCGGACGATCCGCTTTCCTCGGTCGTTCTCGGTACCGGAAAAATGCTTTCCGATATCGAACTCCTCAAGCGCGTTAAGTGGGACAATTCATTGATGACCGGAAGTTAGGCTCCGGGGAAAGCAACTGTGGGTTCCCACGTTACTTTCTCGGGCTAGCCCCTTCAAAATAAGCCTTAGGCATGGTTGAGCGAAGTCAACAGGAAGTTTGGAGATTGACGCCGTGGCTGGCCATTATCCTGTGCGTGGCGAACTTCGTTTTGATGGCGTTCGACGCTCGGGCCGATGGCGGTCAGCGCGTTATTCGTGTGTGGGCACAAACCGCGGCCGACTTTGTCCAGTCACCGGTAACCACGGTTACCTCGTCTGTCTCGGGCTATTTCGGCTCGATCGCAAATCTTCGGGGAGCGCAGGATCAGAACGACGCTCTGAAGCAGCGCGTGCAGGAGCTTGAGGTCGAGTTGAAGGCAAAGGAAGACCTCGCGACCGAAAACCTACGGCTGAACCAACTCCTTAACCTTCCGGAAAAGACGAAATACAAAGTACTCAACGCTCGCATCATTGGCCGCGACCCTTCGGTATGGTTCGATTCGTCGATCGTGAATCGCGGCAGTCTTGACGGCGTAAAGCTGAACATGCCGGTGGTGACGAATGGCGGACTTCTTGGACGCGTGACTGCCGTTGGCCCGCTGACGTCGCAGATCGACCTAGTAACTCGCGATAAGTCGGGTGTCGGAGCCGTCGTCGGCGAGATCGCCGGGTCGAACGCTCTCGGCGTAGTAATGGGTTCGAGCAAGCGCGAAATCATCGAAATGCGGTACGTTCCGGGAAGTGCCGAGGTCCTGGTCGGGCAGATCGTATACACGACAGGCCAGGACGGTATCTATCCCGCAGGGCTGAAGGTCGGCGAGATCGTTGAAGTTGAGTCGGGCTCCGCAACAACGCCCCACCGGATCATGATCAGGCCGAGCGCAGGGATCGGGTCGATGCAGGAAGTCGGCATTCTGCTGTACGAGCCGCCGGTGAAAGAAGAGTTTGAGAAACAGATCGCAAAGCCGCCAAAGGCAAAGTAACGATGGATCAACTTAAGGTCACCATAGCACTCATTCTCGCCGTTTTGCTGCAGTGGACGCTGCGGAACGTCGCCGAGCCGTTTGCGTATATCGACTTTCCGTTGATCATCGTGGTTTACGCCGCTCTCCAGCGAGATGCGGTAAAAGCGATCCTCTTCGGCGCCTTTTCAGGACTTGCGATCGACGCCCTTAGCGGCGGCCTTCTGGGTGCCAACGGATTCTCAAAAACGCTCATTGCTTACGCCGTTTCCGAGCTCGCCCGACGGGTGTATTTAGACAACCTTTTGCTACGTATTCCCGTCATAGCGGGAGCTTGCCTGCTGGACGATCTTCTATATTTTGGCCTTCACCGAGTGTTAGGTCAGGAACCTTCGGGACAGGTGATGTTGACGGTGTCCTATTCGCTGATCGGAACGACCATTGCCGGAACGGCGGTTTATTTCATGCTCGATCATTTTCTGACCGAGCGGACAAGCGGCAGCCCCCGGCGTCGCGAAACGCTCTCCGCACGCCGTCAGTCGCGCCGGCGAAACCCGATCAGACTAGGAAAGTAGCGCAATGAAGCTGAACGATTACACTCAGAACGTCGGGATGCGGATGATCGTCATCCAGATCGTCGCCTTCGTCTTGCTTACCTTGCTCGGAGTACGGCTTTATTTCCTTCAGATCGTTCAGGGCGATTATTGGTCTGGCCGTGCCGAGAATCAGCGCGTCCGCCTGATACCGATCCCCGCACCGCGCGGAGCAATCCTCGACCGCAACGGCAAGATCCTTGTCGATTCGAGGCCGACTTATAATGTCGTCCTGTCGAACGAACCGCTGAAACAGATCGACAATATATCGGAACGCGTGCCGCAGTATGCACAGGGACTGAACCTTGAGCCGGATTTCATTGCCGAACGTCTTAGCCTTATCAAAAAGCAGAATGACTTCGAGACGATGGTCCTGAAAGAGAGCGCGACCATGCAGGACATCGCCTGGGTCGAATCGCACGGCCTTGAGTATCCCGAACTTCGCATCGAGCTTCAGCCGCAGCGTTTCTATCCGCACGGTAAGATGATGGCCCACGTGCTTGGCTACGTCGGCGAGATCAGCCCGAAACAGCTTGAGCAGGACGAATACAAATCTCGCGGCCTGCGTCCCGGCGATATTATTGGTAAGGGCGGACTCGAGCAATCTTATGACGAGTTCCTTCGCGGGCGGGCGGGTTATCGAAAAGTATTGGTCGACAGCCGCGGCCGAGTGCAAAGCGAGATCGAGGTCGTACAGCCGCAATCCGGTCAGGACCTGGTCTCGACGCTCGATCTCGATATTCAGATCTCGGCGGAGCAGCAGTTAGAAGCATCCGCGACCAAGCGCGGTGCTCTTATTGCGCTAGACCCGAACAACGGTGAGATCCTCGCTCTTGCTTCGGCTCCATCATACGACCCGAACGTCTTCACTCAGGGCAGCAAGACTCCGGAAGGACGTCGTCAGATCGCGGCCTATTGGCAGGACGAAAAGCGGCCACTTTATAACCGTGCGATCCAGGGCCAGTATCCGCCCGGATCGACCTGGAAGATCCCTGAATCGATGGGTGCTCTCCAGCAGGGTGCGATCACCGTTCAGAATTCGAATATGGCCTGCGGCGGCGGCATCCAGATCGGCAACAAATTTACTCGCTGCATGGGCAGCCACGGCTCTCCGGCCCTCGCGTACGCTATAACGCATTCCTGCGACGGCTACTACTATCGGCTCGCTCTAAAGATGAAGATCGAGGGCGTGATACAGATGATCGAGACGTTCGACTTCGACAAGCGGACCGGCGTCGACATCCCGAACGAGAAGGTCAGCCAGACTCCGAAGAGCTGGAAACCGATCATCGAAAAACGTGAAGGCCGCTGGAGCGATATCCGCACGGTTTACTCTTCCATCGGACAAGATACAGTCGTGGTTACGCCGATATCATTGCTTCGGGCGGTCGCGAGTATCGGCGTCCAGGGCAAAATGTATGTCCCCCACTTGATGAAAGAGTTCAATCCGATTGGAGCAATGGGCGAAGAAGGTTCGTCGAACTATTTTGCTCCGCGGCCCGGATTCGGGTTCGATCGCCCCGACCCGAAGATGGTTCCTATGACGAAGGAACAATACGAGCTCATGGTGAAAGGTATGTGGGGCGTGGTTCAGGGCGGTGGTACGGGCGGCGGGATCCGAATTCCGGGCTTCGATATTGCCGGAAAGACCGGAACCGCTCAGGTCGCTCAACTCGGAAAGGACGTCGGGTCTAAGAAGGACCACGCATGGTTCGTATCTTTTGCTCCGGCGTATAAACCCGAGATCGCTGTGATCGCGCTGATCGAGAACGTCGGATTTGGCGGTAGCCATGCTGCTCCGGCCGTGAAAGGGGTGTACGAGACCTACATCGCGACCCGATATGGCGGCACTCCGCCGGCCGAAGCTTCGATCGAACCAAAATTGGTTGCGAAAAGATAATGGTTGCAATAATCGAAAAACGTGACCTGCGTGACTTTGACTGGCTGACGACCGTCCTCGCTATCTCGATCGCTTGCTTCGGCGTGTGGCAGATCCACAACGCCCTGCCGCACGAGAACTACTGGTCGAAACAGATCGTCGGGATCGGGATCGCCCTGTTTGCCTTCGCCGTCATCGTTTTCAGCGACTACCGCCGTATCATTGATCTGGCTCCGTTCTTCTACGGCTTCGGATTGCTTCTGCTCGCGCTCGTCCTCACGCCGCTCGGCGTGGAGGTAAACGGGCAGCAGGCATGGCTTAAACTGCCGGTGATCGGGCAATTCCAGCCGTCTGAATTCGCAAAGATCCCCACCGTACTGATGCTCGCCCGTTACTTCGGTCAGAAGAAGGGCGGAGCGCTGACGATCCGAGAGACGCTTGTGGGAGCCGCGATCCTGGCCGGCCCGGTCGGCCTTATAATGCTCGAGCCTGATGCGGGACAAGCGATAACTTATTTCCCCCTGCTCGCGGCGGTCCTGTTCTTATCCGGTATCAAGATCCGATATGTGATCGGCGGCCTTGTCCTCGCGGCGGTGATGATCCCGACGGCCTATTACGTCGGAGTCCAGACGGGCGTCATCAAGCGATATCAGCAGGAACGCATCAACGCGATCCTCGACCCCGAAAGCGTCGATCCCCGCGGATACGGCTATCACACCGTGCAATCTGTGATCACTGTTGGAAAGGGCGGTCTGTCGGGCATCCAGGGCGATTCGCAAACGTCGCAGAGCGTTTTGAAGTTTCTACCCGAACCGCAGACCGATTTCATCTTTGCGGTAACTGCTGAGAATACAGGATTCATAGGGTGCATATCACTGCTTCTTGCGTACGCATTGCTGCTGTCGAGAATGATCGCCGGAGCCCGCGAAGCGAACGAAAGGCCCGCCACGCTGGTGATCATGTGTTTTGCGACGGCAATGGTGTTTCAGATTTTCATGAACGTCGGGATGGCATTGGGCGTTCTACCTGTTATCGGTGTCCCGCTGCCGCTCATGAGCGCGGGATTGTCTGCGCTGCTGACCACGTTCTGCGCGATCGGTTTCGTTGTCAGCATCCGGATGCGAAGGTTTGTAAATTAGAGGTGCTTTATGGCTGGGGAAAGAAGGATAGTCGAAAAGGAAGTCAGATCGATTGGAGCGAAACGCGGGTTTGGCTCAAGCCTGATTTGGATGCTGACGGCGTTGTTGCTTGCGGTCGCTGCCGGTGCGTTGACGGGTGTACTCGCGTCCTACTATCTGAACAATTCCCGATATTCCGTCGAGGTGTCCGCCCTCGCCACATATCGTCCGCCGCAGGTCACAACTATCTACGCAGACGACGGCGAGACCGTCCTTGCCGAGTTCGCCATCGAGAAGCGCATCCCGATCAAGGAACAAGATATTCCGAAGAATGTCGAGAACGCACTCTTGGCGGTCGAGGACTATCGTTACTACAGCCATCCGGGAATCGATCCCTACCGCATCGCCGGCGCTGTGTTCAAAAACATCACCACCGGCACCTCCGAAGGTGCGTCGACCATCACGCAGCAGCTTGCGAAAAATCTCTTCCTTTACAAAGACCAGACCTATACCCGAAAGGTGAACGAGTGGATGGTCGCTCTTCAGATCGAAAGGTTTTATACCAAGCGGCAGATCCTGGAGATGTATATGAACTACGTCTTCCTGGGCGCGGGCGCATACGGATTTGAGGCAGGAGCGAGGACCTATTTCGACAAATCCCTTAAGGATCTGAATCTCGAAGAATCTGCATTGCTCGCCGCGATCCCGAAATCTCCCGAATATTCTCCGACGCGTAATTTGCAGAAGGCCGAAGCGCGTCGAAATATCGTGCTCGATCAAATGGCAAAGTACGGCTACATTTCGGCGGCGGAAGCCTCTGCGGCAAAAGCCAAGCCGGTCAAGTTGGCCGACACTGCGTACTACCAGTCGCTGCCGAAATCGACTGCGTGGGATTATCCCGTCGAAGAGATCCGCAAATATCTTGAAGAGAAGTACACGACTCGAGTAGCGCAAGGCGGCCTCAAGGTCTATTCGACGATCAGCGTCGAAGGCCAGAAACTCGCGACCAAGGCGATCCGCGAACGGCTGCGTTCGTACGACCGCGGCCGGAAATGGCGATCAGATTATCAGAATGTCCTCGTGGATAGCGAAGGTCTGCCGCTGACCGAAGAGAAGGACATCACCAAGGCGTTGAATGCGTTCAAGCATGCCGATTGGTACGGCGACGAATACGAAGAAGGCGAGTACATCAAGGGCCTTGTCGTGACACAGAATTCGGTTGCTGACGAGGTTGGTGTCCGATTTGGACGCTTCAAGGCTGTTGTTCGGGCTGCGAATATGGGTCGCAGCGGCAAGCGTCCGAAGGAAGAGCTCAAGCCAGGAATGCTCGCTGAGTTTCTCGTTAAGAAAGCAGACAACGACAAGCAGGTCTTGGAAGTCGAACTGGCTCAGGTTCCGGAGGTTCAGGCGTCGATCGTCTGTATCAACTCCAAGAACGGCGAGGTCGTGACGATGGTCGGCGGGTACGATTTCCAGACGAGCAAATTCAATAACGCGACGCAAGGATTGAGACAGACGGGTTCAGCTTACAAGCCTTTCATTTATACTGCTGCGGTCGAGGACGGAATGACGCCCGACATGCTTGTCAGCGGTGCGCCGATCAAACGCGGCGGCTGGCAGCCGACCAACTACGGCGGTGCCCCGAGCCATCCGAACGTACCAATGAAGATCGCGCTGGCGAAGTCATACAACCTCGCGGCAGTTCACTTGCTCGAGCAGGTCGGTATTCAGGCCGGTGCGCAGATGGTCCGCCGCTTCGGCATTTCGAATCCGATGGCTCCAAGCCTTCCGTCTGCACTCGGAGCGAGTGAGGCGTCGCTGCTTGAAATGACGGCCGCATACGGCGCGTTCCCGAATAAGGGCGTCAGGGTACAGCCCCACTTGATCCGGGAAGTATACAGCCGCGATGGAACTTTGCTCGAGAAGTTTGACGGAGCGAGTTCGCGCGTGACGAGTGAATATGTTGCGTTGACGATGGTCGATATGATGCGTGGGGTCGTCCAGGGTGGCGGTACCGCGACCGGTGCGAGCGCGGGCGGCCAACCGCTGGCAGGAAAGACCGGTACCGTGAACAACGAAACGGATGTCTGGTTCTTGGGCTACACTCCGACCTATGTCACGGGCGTCTGGATGGGCAATCCGCTTCGCAAGGAATCACTCGGTGCCGGTATGACCGGCGGACATGGGGCCGTTCCATACTTCAACGCGTTCATGGTCCCTTTCATGAAGGACAAACCGCGCGAATCGTTTCCCGGGGTTCCGTCGATCCCGTCCGAGATGCGGACACTAATGGAACGCAACAAACGCGAAGAGCTTGAGAAGCTTGAAAAAGCCGATCAGGCGGCGATAAGATCCGGAGCCACAACCACCGCTACAACGACCGATCCGGCCGCGACAGCTCCGACTGGAACTGAGACTGGTACGAATCCTGCATCTACAGAGACGAAACCCGTTACGACCGAAGCACCGCCTCCGGTAACAAAGCCAATAGTTAAGCCACCGGTGCGCGATCCGGACCCACCCGCCGACAAGCCCGAAGGGTCGAAACGGAAAGGTAAAAAAGGCGACGGTTAATGAAAAAGGACAGGCTAACAACCTGTCCTTTTTCCGTTCTACGAAGTGAACTTGCCAAGATAATGCGGAAGCATCTTCCTCCACCATGGCCAGTCGTGGCTGACGTCGTGGCCCCAGAGTTCGAGGAGATGCGGGATGCCTTTTGAATGAAGAATGCCGGACAGGTCGCGGCTGCGGTCGGGCGCTTCGTAGTTGCCCTGTCCCGAGACGATCACGATCGAATCGGCATGCTGCAGACGCGGCAGATGATAGTCGTCGTTGAGCTCGCGAAGATACATATTCGGGTTATTGAAATAGACGTTGTCGTCGTAAAAACCCTTGTCGAGATAGTTATAAATGTCGTAGCTTCCGCTCATCGCGATCGTGCCGCGGAAGTTATCGGAGTGTTTGAAGTAAGTGTTCGCCGCCAGGAAAGCACCGAGCGAGGCTCCGGTCGTCAGCGGTTTCGCGTCCTCGCCGCACTCATTGCGGATCAACGGAAGGACTTCCTGCATGATGTATCGGTCGTAACGAGTCAGCATCTCGACCTTCCAACCTGGATGCGACTCGCGGTTGAGCAGGCTGTACTTGTTCACCGAGTTGATCGAATACGCACGGATAAGTCCGTTCTCAAGGAAGTACTTGATCGAATCGATCAGGTAAAACCGCTCGTACTCAAGATAGTCCGCAGCCGCCGTCGGGAACATCAACAGCGGATATCCCGCATGGCCATATGCCACCAGCGGCATCTCCATATTGAGGTTCGAACTGTACCAGGAAGTTATGTCACGTCGCATAATCGTATCAGTAGTGTGTCAGTAGCCCGCAGGTAAGCAAGGGCTCCCGTCTAAGGTTGAAATAGTTGAGATTATTTGAATTTGCGGCTTATCGCAAGTTCAAGTGCAGAAGCCCGCGCGTAAGCTAGGGCGTAAC
>JBEBGW010000468.1:0-3006 GCA_040081025.1 Pyrinomonadaceae bacterium
GCCACCGCCTCCGCGATTTCCACCACCCCCGCCTTGACCACCAGTATTGGCAGCCGACGAGCCTTCGGTTTTGCCGAAGCCGAAAGTCTTGCTGACTCGGAGATTCACGTTAATAGCCTGAGGTGCTCGTCCGAAGTTTCGCGGGATGATCTCGCTTGGATCATATTCGGAAACATCACAATATGAATAGTCCAATCCGAGCATGTCACAGCGGTCGCCAACTTGTTGGAAAGTTGGTCGCTCGGTGTACTGACGATCACCGTTCGAATCCACTCCAGTGATGATGTTGAATGCTCGCCCAGAGTTATATGTAATGAACGGGCTCATCGAAACCTGCCACGGAAGATTGAAGTTTCCGCCGACAACGAAGCTATGACGGGTATCGAACGAGGCCCGGCCCCACTCGTCCGTAAGATCATACGTGTATGCCGGGAAGCCGCCGTCGGTGTCATTGTCTGTGAAACCAAGACTGTAGTTCGCAAAGATCGAGTACTTCGGATTGAAATTCGACCGAACATTGAAATTCAGCCGGTCCGTCTTTAACGTACCCGACGAATCATATTGATAGATAGGGCCGCTGTTGGGAAACGGAAGCGTAGCCCCCACACAATTGAACTGCGTCTGGCACATCGGTGCGTTGATGTTGATCTGACGAATGAGATTATTCGTCTGTGACTTAACGTAAGTCGCCGCGAACGTGGTACGGCCGGGCAACTGACGCTCAAAGCTGATGGCACCCTGATAGGTGACAGGCACCTTCAGATCCGGCGAGATCGTACGAATAATATTCGTCTGCGGTAGGGCAGTCTGAATATCGGCGATCGAAGGAATGTTCGTCACACCGCTAAGCGTAAAGATCGGCTGCGACAAGAGAGCGATCGCAGCAGCACGCCGGACCGGGTCTGTTTCATTTGCGCTTACGACCAGATTGAGCTGTTCGCTTCCGTTGAAACGAAGGGCCGTGAGCGTTGTGTTCTCGCTGAATCGATCATAGAACACGCCAAATCCACCACGGATAACAGTCTTGGGTGCCTTTGCTCCACCGGCACCAGGTGACCACGCGATCGCGAACCTCGGTGCAAAGTTCGAGTTATTGCTGATATTGGTCTGATTCTCGTAGCGCAAGCCCGCACTCAGCGTAAGACCAGGATTGATTCGCCAATCATCCGTGATGAACAGACTATAGTCCGTTCGTGAAACACTCTGCTCGGGGCTTCCTACGGTGACCGAGTACTGGATGGGAGTGTATCGACCACCAAGGCCCTGGATAGCACCGCGATACTGTTCGAGCGGCGTGAGTCGTGGAAGGACGACGGTGCAGCCATTTTCGCCGACAACCGGACAGCCGACCGGACTTCGAACCTCGGGCGAACCGGCAAACGAGAAGCTTCCGCCAAAACCGTTTTCCGACCGATCGGTCAGCGAATTTCGGCGAACTCTTGCGCCAAACTTTACGGCATGCTGACTTCCAAGAGTCGTCGTTGTATAGTTTTGGATCTCCCACGAATTACCTCGGCTGAAAGAATCACCGATCGTCGCACCACCGCCCGAGAATGCATCGGAAACGCTGATGGCCGGGATCGAGTTGTCGCCGAAACGCGAGTTCTTTTCCCAATCCATCTCAAACCGCGTTTCGTTTACTGTCGTCGGGTTGATGATCATCGTCTCCGTGAGACGAAACTCGTGCTCCCAATTGCTCGAATCCGAAGCCCTTGACGGAAGTGTCAATCCGCCGATCCCTTGATTCTCAGACGAACCTCGTGAATAGCTGTAGCGAGCGACGAGAGTGTTGTTGTCGTTGATCGCGTAGTCGAACCGCGGGCTGATCGAAAACCGCTTGTTAGGCAGCTGAAACTCTTCCTGAAAGGCCATCGGATTCAAATTCGAATCCAGGATCACAGCGTTAACCACGGAGTTCGAGTCGTTCGTTCGGTGGTTCACGTCGACGAAAAAGGAAGACTTCCCCTTTACGACCGGGCCAGAAAGGTTGCCGCTGAAACCGCGAGTCTGGCTTGGAGCACGGTTAATGGAAAATGGATTGCGTGAATTGAGACTCTCGTCGTTGAAGTTCGCCGAAACATTTCCCCGGAACTTGTCTGATCCGGGTCGCGTCAGGATTTCGATACGGCCGAAACCGAGCCGATCGTATTCCGCCGAGAACGGATTCTGATTGATGCGGACTTCGCGGATCGCTTCCTTAGGAGGAATGCGTCCGCCGGTGAAACCATCGATGTAGATCTGACCTCCGTTAGGACCCGCTGAGGCACCGGCAAGTGCCTGAAGCGCGGCCTCGAGTTCATCCGGATCATCCGGAAGAGCGTCGAGTTCCTTTTCGCCCAGAACGGTTGTACTGGCACTGTTATTCGGATCGGTGCTGACCGAATTCGATTCCGAAACCTCGACCTGTTCTTCCATCACCTCGACGGTCAAAGGAACGGTCAATTCCGCACGTTCGCCAGCCGCGACAACAACCTCGGCATTCTCGTACAAAGCGAAGTTGGCTGCCTTGACCTTAACGGTGTATTTACCAGGAGCAAGCCCGGTCACCGCAAATTCGCCCCGCTGATTGCTGGTCGCGGTCTTTTCTTTGCCGTCTGCGGCAACAACCGTCACCGTGGCTCCAACAACCGCCGCAGCGAAGCTGTCCTGGATCTGGCCGCCGATACTTCCGTTCGTCTGACCGAAGGCCAGAGGCGTAAGTCCGAGCGATATCGCTAAAGCCAATATGGAGAGTCTTAATAATTTCATCGTATTAGTCCTGTATTATCGGCGACTCAACAAACTTCAGCGAGACCACCGGCTTTCAAAAAAATAAACCTTCTTAAAAATCAAATCCGTCGAGTCCAGGTATCGAGAACGACTGACCGCCTGCTCCACGGCCGCGGCCGCCTTGAGCCGCCGCCTGCATTTGCGCGGCCTGCAGAAACGGACCGACACCGGCTAAAAGCTTGATCGCATTGATCTTCTGCCCAGTACCATTCTTAGAACTTGAAACAGCGATAACAT
>JBEBGW010000113.1:0-11270 GCA_040081025.1 Pyrinomonadaceae bacterium
GCCCAGATCAGTGCAAGTACGCCAATCATCACATACGCTCGCAGAGCGGTTGTCGAGATCTTCGATTCTTTTATTTCGGCCATTTTATTAGTGATTTCCTGTTGCCGCCGCCATTACCTTTTCGGGTGTCGCTTCGTTTCGGACAAACTCGCCGGTCACACGTCCTTCGTGGAGCACCATCACACGATCGGATAGTCCAAGAACCTCGGGAAGCTCCGAAGATACAAGCACGATCGCCAAGCCCTGTTCGGCCAGCTTGTTTATCTCCGCGTATATCTCTTGCTTAGCCCCGACGTCGATACCGCGCGTAGGCTCGTCAAGAAAAAGTACCTTCGGATTCGTCAGCAGCCATTTTCCGAGTACGACCTTTTGCTGATTGCCGCCGGAAAGTGTTCCCGCGACCGTGAGGGGCGAATTCGCTTTTACACGCAAAGACTTCATCGGCCCCCTCGCCGCGATCGTCTCGCGCGTTCGATTCGTAAGGAAGACACCTGAAATGCGCTTTAGCCCGGCGAGCGTCATGTTGTCGAGGATCGTTTGTTCGAGTATGAGTCCGAATCGCTTGCGGTCTTCGGTAACGAATCCGATCCCTTCGCGGATCGCCGACGCGGGCGAGTCAAGGCTGACCGTTCGACCTTCAACAATGACCTCTCGAGAGTATTTACCGGACCAGGCGCCGAAGATAGACATCAGCAGCTCCGTTCGGCCGGCTCCCATTAGACCCGCGATACCAAGAACCTCGCCCTTGCGAACGTAAAAGCTGACATCGTCAACGACGCGCTTGTTTACCGCGTCGATCGAATATGCAGTCAGATTCCTGACCTCCAGCACAGTCTCGCCAAACTCGTGGTGGCACTCCGGGAAGATGTTGCCGACCTCGCGGCCGACCATCAACTCGATAACCTTATCCTTTGTCAGGTCTGCGGCGTTGTGCGTGCCGACCGTCTTGCCGTCCCGCAGGACGGTGATCCGGTCGCTCATCTCGAATACCTCGTTGAGTTTGTGCGAGATATATACCATCCCGACGCCGCGTGCTTTCAGTTTACGAAGGATCGTGAACAAGGTCTCGACTTCGGATTCGGTGAGAGCGGCCGTCGGTTCATCGAGCACGAGGATCTTCGCCTCTTTAGACAAAGCCTTTGCGATCTCGACGAGTTGCTGCTGGCCGATACCTAGATTGCCGACATGCACTCGCGGATCGATGTCGAGGTTGAGGTCGCGAAGAAGCTTCGAAGTGCGGTGGTAGAGTTCGGACCAGTTAATGACGCCGAGTTTAGACGGCTCTTTGCCGAGGAAAATATTCTCGCCGACCGTAAGTTCTTTAACTAACGAAAGCTCTTGAAAGATGATCGCAACGCCGGCATTCTCTGAGTCACGAATCCCGCGAAACTGTCGAACCCGGTCGTCAATGAGAATATCGCCTTCGTACGTTCCTTGCGGATATACGCCGGAAAGCACTTTCATCAGCGTCGATTTGCCAGCGCCATTCTCACCGACAAGTGAGTGGAATTCGCCGGACTCGAGCGTAAAGCTCACGCCATCCAGAGCACGAACACCCGGGAATTCCTTGACGATGTTCTTCATCTCAAGTAGCGGCATTATTGTTTAGATCGTCGTAATTCGAAAGCCTCGGAGGCTAAGGTTCAAAACAATTTACCATAAAGCCTCTAGTAGAGATACACGCTGCGCATAGCACGGCGGATCTCGTCGTTCTGCATAAACCAGTACCACACTTTGCCGCTGCGAAGGTTCTCGGCACTCAACAGCGTGATGCCCTGATCAATGCCAAGGACGTCCGGGCCGACCCATCCCGTCTGCGGATTAAAGGCGTCGGCGAACCCATAAGGTCCGTACGCTTTGCTGCCAAAATCGTCTTTCATCTTTCGAAGCGTCGGTATCGTAAGGTCGGGCGTGAACATCAGCGAACCCGCCGGGGCCGCGGGGACGACCGAACCGTCGGTCTGATCGTGTCGCGGGGGGGCACCCCAGCCGACGTATCCGCGCTGGCTGTCTGAAGATGTCAATCCCCACATATTTGCGCCTAGCTTCGGGTATTCTTTGCTCAACTCTTCCGCAAAGAACTTTTGCTGGGCCCGAGTCGCATTGACCGAGTTGTCGAAGTAGTTCATGAATGGTGGCCGGCGTTCCTGCTTCGCGCGAAAATCGATCCAGGCATGCGAGAACTGATGAATGAAAAGCGGCGTTACCGAGCCGATCCAACGGATGCCGCGATATTCGTTCCAAGGCCTTTCGAATGCGTACCACGAGTTGGCGGGTATTGCATTATTTGGAGCACCGATCGAAAGCAGATAAAGGATCGCCTCTTCGCTGTAGCGTGCCCAGTAGTGTTCGATGAATCCTGTCTCTGGCCGGCGCCCGTGACTGATCAAATACGGATGGCCGTTCTGCATGTACTTGAAATCGATGCGGCTATAGATCTTATCTGCAAGGTCGACGACCTGCTTGTCTTCCTTAAAGCACTGCTTGACGGTCAACACGCCGCCCATCAACAGAGCCGTGTCGATGGTCGAGATCTCGCTGTTGAATCTACGCTCGCCGGTGTTGTAATCGACGAAATGGTAAAACCATCCGCGGTCGTGGAATGATTTATTGGCGAAGAAGTCGAGCGTGTTTCGAGTGCGTTCTTTTGCCTGGTCACGCGTTATCCATCCGCGATCCGCGGCGATGCAATAGCCGCTTAACGCGAATCCCGATGCGGCGATGCTTGCGACGTTGTGGCTGCGGTGATCGGGCTTGCGGTCGCTGCCATCAGCCGGCGACCGATCAAGTGTCAACCCATTCGCCGGATTCGTTCGGTCCCAGAGATACTTGAACGCACGCTTCGACAAGTCCTCGAGAAACGCATCATCTTCGGGAGATACGCGAGCGGTAGGTACAGGATTCGACGGAGCCGGATCTGTCGCGATCGCACTCTGCGACTGGGACGCGAGCGGTCCCAGTTTCGGATCTACCACCTCGAAGATACTCTGCCCGCCGTTGTCACTGCTCGTTCCGACGATCACTTGAAACTCACCGGGCTCAAGCACCGGCTTCAGATCGCGGCCAAGGAACATCAGATCTTTTGGAGTGAGCGTGAATTCGACCTTTCTAGTTTCCTTGGGCTGCAACGTAACCCGTTGAAACCCCTTGAGCTCGCGCACCGGCCGCGTTACGCTTGCCGCCATGTCGTGGATGTAAAGCTGAACAACCTCGTCACCCGCTACGCGTCCGCCATTGGTCACATCGACGCTGACCGTGAGACTTTCACTCGGCGAGATCTGAGTCTTGCTGATCGTGACCGGACTGAGGCGGAAATCCGTATAGCTTAAGCCGTATCCAAATGGATACAGCGGTGCGTTGCTCGTGTCCAGATACTTCGACGAATACTTGTTCGACTCGAGAAACGGCCGGCCTGTGTTCTTGTGGTTGTAATATATGGGTATCTGTCCCGTCGACCTCGGAAACGTGATTGGCAGCTTACCGCCCGGATTAGCGTCACCGAACAACGTATCGACTATCGCCGGGCCAGCCATCGTTCCCGGAAACCACGCAAGCAAGATCGCCGGAGAATTCTCCGCAAGCCAGTTGATCGTCAGCGGGCGGCCCGTGATGAGCACGACCGCGTAAGGCTTTCCGGTCGCATGGACGGCCTTAACGAGATCCAGCTGATGTCCGGGCAGGTCGATGTTGCTCCGTGAAGCCGCCTCGCCGCTCATCCCCTGACCTTCGCCGAGGACGAGCACGGTGAAGTCTGAATTTTTCGCCGCATCGACAGCCTTCGCAAATCCCGCGGTCGAACTGCACGGAATGTCGCAGGCCTCCTCGAATCGCATCTTCATCCGCGGATACTTCTGCCGCATCGCGTCGACAACCGTGATCGGATCCGTCGGCTTTCCATCGCCGGACCAGTTGCTGTTCATCTCGGCCTTGTTATTAGCCAGCGTTCCGATCACGGCGATCTCATCAATATCTTTTTTGATCGGCAGCGTATTCGCTTCGTTTCGGAGCAGCACGAAACTCTTCACCGCCGCGAGTTTCGCGACCTCGCGATTCGCTTGGCTGAAGATCTCGCGTTTCTCGAGTTCTTCGTCCGCCCAAGGATTGTCGAACAGACCAAGGCGAAACTTGATTCTCAAAATGTGGCGAACTGCGTTGTCGATCGTCGCGATCGTCACCTTCTTCTGCTTGATCAGGTCCACACCGTATTTGTTGTAGTAACGGCTGACCATCTCCATATCGGTTCCGGCGTTCAAGCCATACATCGCCGCGTCAGCTTCCGTTCGGGCGAGGCCGTGGAACATCAATTCCATCACCGCTGTGTAGTCGCTTACGACGAGCCCGTCAAATCCCCATTCGTCCCGAAGCACCTTCTTGAGCACAAATGGATTGGCCGTCGACGGAACACCGTCGAGATCATTGAACGACGTCATGAACGATCCGACGCCGGCATCGACCGCTGCTTTGAACGGCGGGAAGTAATCTTCGCGAAGAGCCCGTTCCGAGAGATTGGTCGTGTTGTAATCTCGTCCGCCCTCGGCGGCTCCGTATCCGACCCAGTGCTTCGCGGTGGCGAGAATCTTGTTCTTGGCGCTGTAGTCCGTTCCCTGGAATCCTCGGACGCGCGCCGCTGCGGCTTTCGATCCGAAATAAACGTCCTCGCCGGCACCCTCGATTATCCGGCCCCAACGCGGATCACGGGCGATATCGAGCATCGGCGCAAACGTCCAGTGCACGCCCGCTGCCCGAGCCTCGGCCGCCGCGACCGCCGCCGTTCGCTCCATCATCGCGAGGTCCCAACTTGCCGCTTCGCCGAGCGGAACGGGAAAGATCGTCCGGTAACCGTGAATCACGTCGAAGCCCAACAGGATCGGGATCTTCAACCGTGATTCGAGTGCCGCCCGCTGAAGCTCATTCGTTATTTTTGCCCCACGTACGTTCAAGGTCGAGCCGAGCAGACCTTTGCGTGCCAGTTCAAGATGTTCCGGGCGATAGGTTCCGTTCGAGTCGCCGTCCAGTTGCTGAAGTTGTCCGAGTTTTTCGGCAAGCGTCATCTGTGCGATCAACGCGGTGATACGGCGTTCGATCGCCTGATCCTTTGCTGACAGCGTAGGTCCGGCAGCTGTTCGACGCTGGCTCGATACGGTGTTGCCGCCAGAAACGGCTATGATGGCGAACGCGAAAAATGCGGTGATGAGCTTCTTCATAAGCATTCCAGACTTTCCCGGATTCAAACAATATAAAGGTCGCGACCTGCTCGTTCGACGATGAGTGTATCGACGTCGTCGCGATAGCTTTCGATATCAAATTCCGCCGGATCAGAGTACGACAAATTTGTCGCCTCGCATCGCTCCCGTGAGATCGAGGATGAAAGAGTGATCGCAAATCGCGGCCTGCCGTCGGCGCGCGAACCGTATGCGACATGAGCGAGATGCGCAGCGACGCAGAGGTCTTTCGCAAGCTCGGGCGACGTGGCGACCAGTTGGCGGATCTTCTCGATCGGCGCGTAACCGAACCGCTCGATCCCCTTGCCGTGCGTGCGCGAAAACTCCGCGATCTGCGGTGCGTGAATGATAAGCTCGCCGCCGTCTTCTATTATCCCGCCGAGTTTGTAGCTTGCTTTTCCGCCGGTCCAGAGTTCCTCGTAATGACCGTCAAGCAAGGCCACGACGCGCTTGAACTTTCTGCCGACCCGGCGTATGTGAACTTCCTTGCTCAACGCCGCCGCAGCCCGAAAACTCTCACGTAGGTCGCCGCCGAACAAACCGTGCGCCTTCATCGCTCCGTCGTCGTCTCGAGAGACCACAGATGAGAAGCACACGATCCGTGCTGGTATCATATCGGCCGCAGTCTCGATCATGCGCCGCACCGGCGTCTCGACCCGGCCGATCACGTTCTCGATGCCCGATAGAGCGCCGATCCAATGCGTGACATTCGTCAGTTCACGCCCAGATACGCCCGGGAATAGGTACTTGGCACCACCCGCAAAGCCCGCAACCTCATGCGGAACGACCGCTCCGAAGATCAAAACAAAATCGCAGTTGGCCGGCGACAATCTCCGATTAACGGTGACCTTTACACTCTCGCTGTACGCTCCTTCGGTGATCGCGGCGACAGTCTCCGATCCGATCTCGCCGAGTTCGATAAGCTCATTCGGATCGTTCCACAGATGATCGTGGATGACACCGTCACGCGCCCAGTCCGCCCAGGCATCGCGGCCTGTCTTCGTGTGTTTCTCGGCTTCAGTCATCGCCGCATGCGTACCCTGTGCGACAAGAACTTCAAACATCGACGGACGCTTGGCCGCCAGTTCGTCGATCGCCATCGGAAGCAGAATGTTCGTAATGTCGTCGCGCGTCTTGTCTGGAATGATCGCGACGATACGCGAACCCTCCGGGATCGCGTCCAGCGACCGCGCGACTATCTCGCGAAGCGCGGGCCGCCCGAGGTTCGAGTCCCTCGAGCCTTCGCCGAACACATCCGCTCGTTTTCCCGTTACAGAAACGCTCATTTGATCTCTATTTCAGCGAGCACGGGCAAATGGTCGGATGCCCAAAGGCCATTCCACTGGTCCGCAAGGATCCCGTGTTCGATCACCTTCATCCCTGCTCGCACAAAAACGTATTGAACGACATTACACGAAGTGGCTCGCTCTTCGATTGCCCGAACATGCCGGTGACCGCAAAGAGTAGCGTGATCGCCAAAAGTAAGATCCGGTGCCGAGAGAAGCCGTTCATCAGAATATGGCCCGATAGATGAGAAAAGGCGTGGAAAGTTGAAGCGATCCACGCCTTAGATCGTTAGAACTAACGGTCAACTAGAAGCTGAAGCGTACTTGGAACTCGCCGACGCGGCCGGCGTATGCACTCGTCGGTAATCCGAACCGATCCGACTGAACCCGTGTTTGGTCGGAAAGTGAATTGATGTTCGAAAGGTTCCGTGTGTTGAGGATATTGAAGAAATTGAACTTCAAATCGATGTTAGCGTTCTCACCGAGGAAACCCCAATCGCCGAGCCCAAACCGTTTCGCGAACGACATGTCGAGGTTAAAGTACTTCGGACCGAAAAACGCGTTACGCCCGACGATCGGTCGGCTGGCAAACGGATTGCTGGAATTGAACGCCGTTGAGAAGATCTGGGTACCCTGGACGCCGAACAACCCACCGGGACGAAGGAAGTTCTCGTTGGTGTTTTCGCCAGGTGTGATACCGGGAGATCCCGCTGCGAGTGCCACCGGCCGTGGATCGCAGAACTGAGCGCTGTTGGAGGTCGCTCCCTGGATACAGCCGAACAGGCGCGGCGTCCAAGGAAAACCGGTATGGTAGGTCACGATACCGCTGATCTCCCAACCGCCGAGCAGTTTGTCCGTTAGGCTTCGGCCTCGAAAGAAGGGCAGTTCCCAGGTGCCAGAACCTACCCACGAGTGTCGCACATCGAAGTCCGAGCGGCCGCGCTCTTCACGCTGATCGACAGGGAAACTCTGGTTAGTAAGCGCTGTCGGAGCCTCGAAGGACGCAGTGTCGATGCTCTTTGACCATCGGTAATTCGTGTCGAATGAGAACTGCCGCAATAGGCGGCCCTGCAAGCGGGCGATCATTGCGTTGTAACTCGTGTTCACATCCGAACTGGCGAAGTAACCGGCGAAGATGTTGGGGTTCGTCGAGGTCATGATGTGCAGCGGGAGAATTCGCACAAAATGGCGACCCTGGCTGCCCTGATAGGCGAGCGACGCGACCAGGTTCGCGGGTAACTCGTATTGTCCCTCGAGCGAATAGCGGGCGACGGTCGGCGTATCGAGGTTGCGCGGTGCTCCGTATATCTCGATTGAACCGTTCAAAGGAAGCCCCGTAGCCGGATTAGTTCCTCCGCCGAGAACGGGGTTGCGCGGGTAGCCGGTGATAGTGCCGTCCGTGCTGCCGACAAAAGTGATCTGTCCGCCAACGAATGGCGAACCGAACTCATTCGCCGCCGTCCCACAGCAGATACCGAAATTGAGGCCGTTGGGAGGATTGCGTCGCGAGTTAGCAAGCAGGGCATTCGGGAGACGGTCGTAACCGAGCCCGCCTCCGCCGCGGACGACGAACTTGCTCTCAAACCAACTCGGATTCCACGCGAACCCAAGCTGGGGTCCCCAGTTATTAAAATCCGAATCGTAAAGTTTCTCGTCAGTGTTAATGGTCGCTCCGGCAAGTCCGCCGCCCGGGCCAAGATCGAGATTCCCGAGGATGCCGTCAGACGCGACTATCGGAGACATATACGTCCAGCGGACACCCAGGTTTAGCGTCAGCGACGGGCGGATCTTCCAGTCGTCCTGAACGAAGAACGCGAGCTCGCTCGTGTTGAACTTGGTGTTATTCGCGGCCGGCTGGCCGGAAAGATCTGCCGTGATCTGTTCAAAGATCGGCGTGCCATTGGCGAAATTCCACGGACGATGGAACGAGTAAAGCGGACGGGCGGCACCGATCTCTCCATTGCTGTTCAGGTCGCGGCGATACTCGCCGCCGAACTTCAACACATGATTGCCCAACACTTTCGTCAACATGTTGCGGAAGTCGAATTGCTTTTCGTCGATCACGCCCGGCGTGTTTGGGGAACGCGGGAACCCGAACCGCAGACGGTCACTGAAGAACCCTTCGATCTCGACGCGCGGCAGGCCAAAGTCCGCGTCAGGATTAGTCGCGGTCTCATCAAACCCCCAACGTGTAATATTGAAGCGCGCTTCATTCGTCATCGTTGTCGAAAGCTGGCGGTTGTAGATGAAACCTAAAGCATATGTAAACCGTTCGGAATTGATGTCGGCCTGCGGTCGGCTTTGGGCTCCGTTGTCCGAGGTGAAGGCTTTGTTCGGTACTAAATACGAGCTAAACGTGAATCGATCCTTATCAGTCGGTTGGAAATCGATTCGGGTCGTATATTGATTTCCCGTGAACTCGTTCAAGCGGTCGAGCAGGGCCCACTGCACATCAGCTATCCCGTCGAGGCCGCCCCCGTTCGGAGCCGTTGATAACGTAGAAACGTAGGTACCATAAGCACCGGTAATGGAGCCTATGTCCATTCCGTCGCCAACCACGACACAACCTGAGAAAATCCCTGAGCACGTCGCCGCTTGGAGCTGATTGACTCTCGGCTCGACTCCAGTCGAGCCCAAGATCGCCGCGGTAAGTGAGCCAGAGCGCGCCGCAATTATAGCGGATCGGAAGGCACTGGTCTCCACCAGCGACCGATACGTCGAGGAACTATTCTCCTTCAGTCCCTCATAGGCAAAGAAGAAGAAAAGCTTGTCGCGAATTATGCGCCCGCCGAAGCTGCCGCCGTAGGAATTGAACTTTCGCTCGACACGCTCAGGACCCGCGGTTTGAATGTTGCCTATGAACCGCGGCATCGTGTTGAAAGCGTTAAGCGACGGATCGTTCACGCGGTAAAACGCGCTTCCGTGCCACTCGTTCGTACCGTTTCTGGTGACGACCTTGATCTGGGCACCGCTGTTGCGTCCGTCTTCGGCAGAATACGTGCTCGAGGTAACTTGCACCTCCTTAACGCTTTCCTGGCTCGGCGTTACAACAGCACCACCACCCCAAGTCTGGCTGTTCACACTAGTGCCATCGATCTGGTAGTTGTTCGATGATACTCGCTGGCCGTTCGCTGAGATCGGCTGCACGTTCTCGGTGGCAAAAATGCCGTTGTTCGAGCCGCCCGGCCCAGCCGTATTCGGAAGGAAGGCAGAATTGCCATTGGAACTACGAGCACCTGCTCCGAAGACGCCCGGAGCTAGCCGAGCCAGTTCGTAGGGGTCGCGACCTGGTTGCGGAAGGCGCAGCACCTCTTCCGTGCTGATGTTCTTGCGAAGATTCGCGTCTTCGGTATCGAGTTGTGCGTCAGCGGTTTCTGCTTGGACCGTTACGGTCTCCGCAATGCCCCCTGCCTCGAGGGCGACGTTAACGCCTTCGAGCGTTTCCGCGTCGACCTTCACATTGTCCACGACCGCTTTCTTAAACGCCTGGCTTTCAACTGAAACGCTGTAAAGACCCGGAGCCAGGTTCGAAAAGCGGTAAAACCCATCGTCGCTCGCAGTGGTTTCAAGCGTCTGATTGGTCTCCTTATTAGTAAGGACCACCCGGGCCCCGGGCACGATGGCTCCGGCGGAATCGGTGATCGTGCCTTGGACGCCGGCTCGGAATTGTGCGAAGCCTGAGATCGAAAAGATCACCAGGAAAAAGAGAGCAACGGTTAGTTTACCGAACGGAACAGAAACTCGTGTCATGACTCCTCCCAACAAGATCGAAAGATCGAAAATTTAATGGCACCGATTTAGAACAGGCATGTAGGCTAAACACTGCTTCCGAATCCCGCGAGACGAGGGTCGGGATCATCGGGCCCAAATTGAAGATAACGTTTTACTAAATCGTTTTAGCTGTGCTAATTTAGCTACTATTTCATACGCCTGTCAAGTCAATTTCTTTAAAGCTAAGATTGTTTGATTGGTATATCCAATCCCCCTGCTCATATTTGATTTACGATTTCCATAACCGTCACGTCTATGCCCAAACGCAGTTTGAAGAGTGAGAACGGGAAGGCTGAGCCATCTAAAGGACCCGTCAGCCTAAAGGAACTCGCGACCCATCTCGGCCTTTCGCCGACAACTCTGTCCTGGGTTCTCAATGATGCCCCGGCCGCGAGTTCGATCCCGCAGGAGACCAAGGACCGGATCCTCAGCGCCGCTAAGGAATTCAACTACAAGCCGAACTATCTCGCTAGGAGCTTGCGTGTCCAGAAAACGAATACCATCGGCGTCATCGTACCCGAGTTGAGCGACGGATATTCGGCGATGGTATTGAACGGGGTGGAGGCGGAGCTAAGCACTGGCGAGTACCTTTACCTTACGGCGAGCCACCTTCACAAACCCGATCTGCTCGAAAAGCTGCCACAACTGCTGATCGAGAGGCAGGTCGAAGGGATCATCGCTGTGGATACTCCGATCCGCTTCGACCCGGCGATCCCGATCGTCAATGTATCGGGGCACGATCGAATCGATGGCGTAACCAATGTGATACTCAATCACCAGCACGCCGCCGAACTCGGGATCGGGCATCTTTACAACCTCGGACATCGGCGGATCGCGGGCATACGGGGGCAGGAATTCAGTTCAGATACGGAGATCCGGTGGGAGACGATCAAGGCGGCGGCCGCGAAACGTGATATCCCGATCGATTCTCGACTGACAGTACAACTAATGGGCGATTCACCGTCGCCTGAGGTCGGATACTCTGCCATGA
>JBEBGW010000469.1:0-2987 GCA_040081025.1 Pyrinomonadaceae bacterium
CACGATCGTGAAATTTACATCGTTTATATCAAAAAAGATATTGCCCACAGCCTCGACCTTGATCCTCGCCATGGTCGTAGGCAGATTTGGTACTACGATCGATTCCGAACCGTCGTTTGGGGTCGATGCAAGGATCGTCGTCGGGAAGGTTAGACCGCCATCGGTCGAGAGCGAGATCTTGACGTTAGCCGTATCGATGCCGCCTCCGGTCGTGCCGCTGACATCCCATGTCACGGTCTGGTTTGTGTTTCCGGTCCAGGTTGATGCGGTGTTCTGCGTTGTGACCTTGAAGGGTGTGGTCGTATTTACAACTGCCACTGTCAATCCCGCATCGCTTATGCCGCCGCGGCCATCGCGTACGGTTACCCGGAAATTCATCGTACGGGCAGCCGACGGAAGGTCTTCGCCCGTGATGCAGGTTCCCGCACAGATCGTACCCGTGGCCGAGGTGCCGGAGAATGTGATCGGAGCCTCGTTAGAGTTGTTAAGAATGTACGTCAAGCTCGGGAAGCTGCGCGAACCGCTCGCAACCGGCAGATACGAACGGAATCCCGGACGAAACACCAAACCAATGTCATCGTCATCGGTCGTGCCCGGATAGCTCGACTGCGAAGCACCGGAATCATTTTGTTCCCAGCTATACGTCAGAGGATCGCTATCTCCATCGGTCGCCGATGCGTTGAGCATAAAAGGCGTGTTGAAGGGAATTGTGTAGTTCGTCAGCGCAGCGATCGTGGGCGGACTATTCGGCGTTGCCAATGTGCCACACGCACCTCCGGCAGCCATGAAGTTGATCGCTTCAGTCAAATTGTAAACGTGGAAGGTGTCGATCGAGTTTCGGGCAACGTTGGCGGTGCTGTTGCAGATACCCGCATAGCCCATGATCGTGACGGCGCTGCCGGCTTCTTTTCGAGCCGCTATCGGTGAGCTGCCGCAGTTTGGTGCTGCATTAAACGTATGGTTGCCGCCCATCTGATGGCCCATTTCATGAGCGACGTAGTCTACGTCGAAAGGATCGCCGGTCGGATTTGGAAGACCGGAAAGGCCGCGAGCCTTTGATGATCCACAAACGGAAGAAAGCTGTGCGATGCCACCGTTTGCTGTCTGGAACAGATGCCCAAAGTCATAATTGGCGCTTCCGATGACAGAGTCGACGTTGGTCTGGTTCTGGTTAAGGTCGGCCGATGATCCGTTGTTCGCGTAATCTGCGGGCACTTCGGGGTTTACGACGTATGTCAAGTTCGTACCGGAAACCAATGTGAATCGCACAGAAAGCTCTTTGCGATAGACGCCATCGATACGATTGACGCTGGTAACTACCTGCGCCAGAGCCCTGGCCTGTGCCTGTGCGTCTGTATCCCCGCCCTGGCGGAAGAAGTTTGTGTACTCTACCGTTGTGGCCACGGCCAGGCGGTACGTGCGCAGCTGCGAACCATGCGTGAACTCCGGTGCGAGTATCGCGGACTCGGTAGCATTCAACAAAGTTGGCTCATCTTTTAGCAGTTCATCGATACGGCAGTGGAAGCCGCTCGATGGTTCGCCAAACTCTTTCTTATAGAAAACAATGTAGTTCTCAAGATCATTCGCCTGAAAAGGATCGATCGAATACGTCCCCTCAAGAGCGAAGACGTAGCCGTGGAAACCGGTATCGGTCATGTCCAGCCGAGCCGTGACGCCCGGCTCGTCGATGCTGTATGCCTGATAGGTCTTCCAGGTAGGATGTTGTTTTGCAATCTCGGGCGAAAGGATCGGCGAATCTTCGACGCGAAAACGCGTGAATGTGCCGTCCGGTTTTGGCAGATCTATTACGTTGCGTGAATTTCTAGCCGCATCGGAAAATTCCGCCGGCGATCTGAGCAGGGAATTTCGCAGGCGAGCACTGTCGACGCTAAATGTCCTGTACCGTTCGGGAACAAGCGACCTTGTCCCGCGCGAAGCTATCTGATCTTCGACCACGATCGACCACAGATCGGATCTGTTTTCGCTCACTGAAGCAGGTTGATCCTGTTCCTGAGCTTTGGTCGTGTCGGTATTCCAAATAAATGTGAGAACGAGGCCGATGACCAATGCCAGCGACGCAATCTTTGCGAAACTTTTCATATCAACATCCTTGAGTTTAGTTTTAAAAGCTTAGTAGCAGTGTCTGAAATATTCATTATCCCACGTTATGTACCCGTTTGCATAGAGGAAAGGTTTCAAAATTTGTTATATCAGTAAATAGTGCGAAACGGTGAACTTTGCGGTCGCGACCTGTCCGATTAGAATGACGTGTGCGCATTCTGATCGTAAAGCTCGGGTCGATCGGCGATCTTATTCATACGTTGCCATCGCTGGCGGCGATGCGTCGCGCTCTTCCCGAAGCCGAAATATCATGGGTCGTCGAGCAAGGCGTGGCGGAGATGCTTCGGGGAAATCCGCTGATCGACAACCTGATCGAGGCCGATACCAAGTCGATGCGCGGCGGTATGGTGATCGAGGAAATGCTGCTCGGCATCGGCAAGCAGATCCGTGATTTGCGCAAATTCAAGTTTGATATCGCGATCGATTTTCAGGGCCTATGGAAGTCGGCGACGATCGCAAAGCTGTCTGGAGCAAAGCGACGTTGGGGATTTTCTCGCGACGCTCTGCGAGAACCGTCGAGCCGCGTTCTGCTTACCGACACGGTCGAGGTTCCGTCGCAGATCAATGTAATAAATAAGAACCTTGCTCTCGCCAGCGGTGCCCTTGGCATTGACCTGGGCCAGAAGATCGAGTTTCCGATCGCGACGACTGCTGAACACACTGCCGAGGCAGATTCGATAGTCGAGCGTGCAGGCGGCGATTTTGCTATTCTCAATCCCGGCGGCGGGTGGGTGACGAAGCTGTGGCATGCAGAAAAATTCGGTCGCCTTGCCGACCGGCTTTGGGAAGAAAAAGGACTAGTATCGGTCGTCGCGACGGGCCCGCGAGAAACTGAACTCGCTCAAATAATTGGAGCAAACAGTAGT
>JBEBGW010000114.1:0-11210 GCA_040081025.1 Pyrinomonadaceae bacterium
AAGATACCGCTAAGTGCTCCGCTAGCTTCGATCGAGGCGTAAACAACATTGGTGTCTGCCGGCGAGATCGATAGGCCGATACGACCGAGATCGCCCGGAGGCAGACCCGAGCGAATCCGTGTCCATGTGTTGCCGCCGTCGGTCGATTTGTACATTGCGCTTTCGGGGCCGCCGTTGATCAGCGTGTAAAAATGCCGTCGACGCTGCCAGGTGGCGGCGTACATTGTGTCTGGATTTGACGGATCAATGACGACGTCAGTCGCTCCGGTGTGTTCGGTCCCCGGGATAACCGCTGTCCAGGTCTTTCCGCCATCTTTCGTCTTGTAAAGGCCGCGTTCGCCGCCTGCGCTCCAAAGCGGGCCCTGGGCCGCGACGAAAACAACATCGCTGTTTCGCGGATCTATCGCGATGCGGCCGATGTGTTCCGAGGTCTTGAGGCCCATGTTGCGCCAGCTGCGTCCGCCATCGTCCGAGCGGTAAACGCCGTCGCCATAGGCCACGCTGCGTTGGCTGTTGCGCTCACCCGTGCCGACCCATACGGTCGACGGATTCTTCGGATCGAGAGCGATCGCACCGATCGAGAACGCACCTTCGTTGTCAAAAACAGGCGTAAAAGTCGTACCTGCGTTCACTGTCTTCCAAACACCGCCGGATGCAACTGCCACGTAGTATTTCGCACGATCTGTCGGGTCGACCGCAAACGCGATCACGCGTCCCGAGGTCACCGCAGGCCCGATCGAACGAAACCTAAACCCGCCAAAAACCTGCGGACCAAACGGATCGGGCGGTGATGGTGCCGCCGAAGGCGATGGCGACGGCTGAACGACCGTCGTCCGCGTCGAATCACCCGCCGGAGTCGCACTCGGGGAGGGAGCGGCAGCCGCAGGTGGTGTTGGCGACGCGTCCGGGCGCGGCGGCCTTCCTCCCTGCCCGAAAACGGCGGAAGTTACAAATAAAGCAATAGAGATCAGGACAAACGTTGAACGCAATCTTTGCACAGAAAGAACTCCTTAGGAACAAAATTTAGGTGTTAAGTTGACGGCTAAGATTATGGCCTGTTTTTAAAACGCTATCAAGCCAAATAGTACGGACCCGCGTAGTAGCAGCGGTATTTCTGTGTAAAGATTTGTCAATAAAAATGGGGCTCCGTTGGGAGGTTTCGGTTCGAAAGGCATAAAATCCGCGCCATACCCTCGAATCTAGCGGTTTCAATCCGTGTTAAAACGACATTTTCATCGATTCCCTTCCGAATCCTGTATCAATATCGCCCACAACCACACATTTCCACCTCCGGCCTCCGCCGTCAACTTCCCACCGCCGCCGCCCTCAACGCCTCTTCCCCCACAAGCAGTTGTCGCTGTGAACCTCCCATCATAAACGATCCGCAAAAACCCTCGCTGCCCACAGCAGCACACAAAATTGACCCCGCCGAAATCCGGGTCAGAAAATCGGCTATTCGTGCTATAATTCGGTCATTTTCAAGCATCAATAATTTGCATCCGCTGCCCCGATTTAACCGGCAATTGCGTTGTTCAAGATGAGGGGTGAATTTACGAACCTATGAAACGATGCCCGGAATGTAGACGCGACTATTACGACGATACGCTGCTGTATTGTCTCGACGATGGAAATGTGCTGCTCGAAGGGCCGGCACGGAGGGCGGACACTCCTGTCCGCCAGTCGTCCGACGAACCGCAAACCGCGATACTTCACTCGACGCCGGCACCGGGCGAGGCTCCAACCCGGGCGCAGATTCATACGACGGAACAGACTGCGGTGTTGCCTCGTGGATCGGAGGCGAAGCCTCGGGAATCGTTGGGTGGGCTTTCGGAGAAGCAGAGCTTTTCCGCAAATAGAGTGGCAAAGCCGCTTATTGCTACAGTGGTCGCTGTTGCGGTTTTGGTCGGCGGGTTCTTCGGCTACCGGTATTTTTCGCCAGCCAAACAGATCGAATCGATCGCCGTGATGCCGTTTGTTAATGAGAGCGGCAATGCGGATGTCGAATATCTTTCAGACGGAATGGCGGAGACGTTGATCAACAGCCTTTCAAAGCTCGCGAACCTTTCCGTGAAAGCGCGTAATGCCGTGTTTCCGTATAAAGGAAAGGAAGTTTCGGCAAAGCAGATCGGCGAGGAGTTAGGCGTACAGGCGGTTCTGCTGGGCAGGCTGGCCGAGCGGGGCGGGAACATCAAGCTGAACCTGGAGCTCGTCAATGCGAAAACTCTTGACGTGATCTGGTCGGAGCAGTATGACCGCAAACAGGGTGACCTCGTAAATCTGCAGCAAGAGATCGCACGTGATGTTTCGAGCAGGCTGCGACCGCGACTCAGTGGTACCGACGAGCAAAAACTTGCAAAGAGTTTTACGGCCGACTCCGAAGCGTACAGGCTTTATCTTCAGGGCCGTTTCTACTGGTACAAGCAGACAGGTCAGGAATTCGAGAAATGTGTGGACTACTTCCGTCGTGCGATCGAAAAGGATCCCAACTTTGCGCTCGGGTATGTCGGCCTTGCGGATTATTACGGCGGCCGGGAACCTGACAAGGCTAAGGAGAATGTCAATAGAGCTCTCGCGCTCGACCCTGATCTTGCCGAAGCGAATGGAACGCTTGGATATCAGTACATGCTCGATTACGACTGGTCAAACGCCGAGCGGTATATGAAGCGCGCTCTTGAGCTTGATGACAACAACCTGGAGCTTCACCGCTGGAACGGACAGCGGCTGATGATGCTCGGGCGGTTTGATGAGGCGTTCGCCGCGTACGGCCGGGCACTCGAGATCGATCCGAATTCGTCTGCCACGCGTCTGAGTTACGGCGCTTGTCTTATGGTTTCGGGAAAGCTGGATGAGGCGGTTCGCTATCTCGAGGATGCCGTCAAAGCCGACCCGACCCATATCTGGCTCCATCCCGCGCTGGCCCAGGCCTACAGTTGGAAAAATGATTGGGCCCGCTCCGTCGAACGGCGGGCGATAACGCGCGAAATGAGCGGCGACCCCGAGGACGCAAGAATGATGCGAGAGAGTTTCGCCAAGGGGGGGCGCGACGGGTTCTTCCGAGACAGGATCAAGCTTCGGGAAAGCAGGAATACGCCGTCGGGCCAATCGCAAGCGGCCGAGGTCTACGCCTGGGTCGGTGAAAATGAGAAAGCATTGCAAATCTTGGAGGGTGCTGCGGCAAGAAAAGGCGATTTCTGGCTTTTCATGATCAAGAACCATCCGGCCTATGATCCGCTGCGCGGCGACCCGCGCTTTCAGGCGCTGGTGAAAATATTTGACGCGCCTAAATAGAACTTTATGAAACGATGCCCTGAATGCAGGCGAGATTATTACGACGACACGCTGAACTTCTGTCTGGCGGACGGAACAGAGCTTGTCTATGGTCTGGCGGGCGATGAACCTGCAACGGCGATCTTGTCGGTACCGCCTGCGTTAGCGGGCGGCCAGTTCGATGAGCCGCAGACCGCAATACTTCATGAAACCGGATCGCCGAGCGAGGCAGCGACGCGGGCACAGATACATACGACCGCCTACAACGAAGGCCAGTCCGGAGCCGGAATCCAAGCACACGTCGCTTCCAAACGAAACCGCTTGATCGCCGGAATTCTTGGCATCCTCATCGCGACCTCTCTCGGGGTTGGCGGCTATCTTTATTACGGCCGTAGTCCGGGAAAGAGGATCGAATCGATCGCCGTGATGCCGTTTGTTAACGATAGCGGAAACGCGGAAATGGAATACCTTTCCGACGGGATGACCGAGACGCTGATCAGCAGCCTTTCGCAGATCGCGGGGTTGAACGTAAAGGCGCGCTCCTCTGTGTTTCGATATAAAGGCAAGGAGACCGACGCAAGAACCATCGGGAAAGAACTTGGTGTGCAGGCTGTGCTGAACGGCCGACTTGTGCAGCGCAGTGACCAACTTACGCTCAGCCTTGAGCTTATCGATGCAGAGAACGAGAACGTCATTTGGCAAGACAAGTACGACCGCCGGCAGGCCGACATCGTTAAACTGCAGACCGAGATCGCGCGTGACGTTTCAAGCAAACTCAAGCTCAAGCTAACGAGCGCCGACCAGTTGAAGCTCGCCAAAAACTACACGAACGATCCCGAGGTCTATCGACTTTACCTGCAAGGCAGATACTACTGGAACAAGCGAGGGTTCACCGAGGTCGATAAAGGCATCCCGTTCTTTCAAAAAGCGATCGAAAGAGACCCGAATTTTGCTCTCGGCTATGTTGGACTTGCAGACTCGCATGAGGATGTGAACCGCCCGCAGAAGCTCGAATACATACGTCGAGCGCTCGAGATCGACCCCGATCTGGCCGAGGCCCACGCATCACTCGGATATCAGTTGATGTGCAAACAGGACTGGGTGGCTTCGGAACGCGAGTTCAGCAAGGCAAAGGAACTTAACCCGAATTACGCTCAGGCATACGCGTGGAACGGAATGCGGCTGACGATGATCGGAAAATACGACGAGGCATTGGCTGAGCTTGACCGGGCACTCGCGATCGAGCCGACCGCCAATGGTGTCAATTTCTATAAGGCGGCCACGCTGGCGGCCGCAGGGAGGCGGGCCGCTGCGATCCAGCATTTCAATAGAATAATCGAAATGGACCCGGCCTTTCCCTGGGCTTATAGCAATCTCGCGCGTCAGTATTTCTTCAATGGCGATATCGCTCTGGCTGTCGAGAACTCGGCCCGCTCAGTCGAACTTGAGGGTGACGCCGACGCCGCACGCCGGTTGCGCGAAGCGTTCGCCTCCGGTGGGTGGAAAGCATTTATTGCTGAAGGAAAGAGGGCAGGTCGTCCACGCGGATTTACCGCGATCGAAGGGCCAAGCGATGAAGCCGAGAAGGAAAAGCTGATCGAACGCCTTCAGCAGCAAGCCGAGGCCGGAGGATTTTGGTTGTTCCACATCCGAACGGAACCAACTTTTGATTCGCTGCGCAGCGATCCGAGATTTCAGGAAATACTAAAGCGGTTCGATCCGCCGCAATAGAGGAGGGAAAATGACAAATCGAATTCTGCTCGTAGGAATGATTTTGATCGTCGCGGTATCTTTCGCTGCGCAAACCGGAACGATAAAGACCGATGAATTTCATTTCGCCTCGCTTGAAGGAAACCTGGTCGGGGATTCGCCGAACCGCAGCGTCATCGTCTATCTGCCGCCGGGTTATGAGGGGGATAAGAAGATGCGATACCCGGTCGTCTATTTGCTCCACGGCTATGGCGCGAATGTCGCGGGCAATAAAGGCTGGGTGCGGGAAGGCTCGGCCTTCGTCGAGACGACAAGCCGTCTCATCACGGAGAAGAAGATCAGCCCGATGATCATCGTCATGCCGGATGGAAGCAACCGTTTCGGCGGGAGCATGTATACAAATTCTGTCACGACTGGCAACTGGGAAGACTATATTGTCCGTGAACTTGTGGCGTTCATCGACAAGAACTATCGAACGTTGCCCAAGGCCGAGAGCCGCGGTATCGCCGGGACCTCGATGGGCGGTTACGGTGCTCTCAAGATCGCGATGAAGCATCCCGATGTCTTTGGAGCGGTTTACGGGAACAGCTCTTGCTGCCTTGTTCTAGCGCCCCCAGCGGTTATGTCGGAATCGGCGGGCCCCGCGGCAAAGCTAACATCCTTTGAAGAGGCCGCGAAGGCGCCTGTTCCCGTGCGGATCTCCTTAGCATATGCCGCGGCATTCTCTCCAAACCCGTCGAATCCGCCGTTTTATTCTGATCATCCGGCGAGCGCAAACGGAAGTGATGCCGTGCTCTCGACGGCTGTGTTGGGGCGCTGGCAGGCGAACACCCCGATCAACATGGTCGACCAGTCCGTGACAAACCTTCGCCGACTGCGTGTCGCCCTTGATATTGGAACTCAGGACAGGCTGCTTGAATCCAATCGTCAGTTCAGAGACGCGCTGAAGCGAAACAGGATCGAGCACACATACGAGGAATTCGACGGCGGACACACCGACAAAACTCGCGAGCGGATCGGAACAAAGATGCTGCCCTTCTTCTCGCGGACTTTGGTTTCTAAGGCGAAGTGATCTGGATGATCATTTGAAGTATTGAAATTGAACATGAAACGCTGCACGTACAAAACCTACCTGATCTTGTTCGGTGTCGTTGTGGGTGCTGCCGTTGTCGGTGTATCGGCGCAGCGGCTCGAGACGGGCTTTTTGAATCGTACTGTCACTATCAAAGACACGGAATACCGGCACGTCGTATATGTCCCGCGCGGGTTCACGCGAGCGAGAAAATGGCCCGTGATCTTGCAACTCCACGGCGGCGGCGCTTACGGGAACGACGGGCTCAAACACACCGAAGGAGGTTTAGCACGTGCGATCCGTAACAACCCCGAACGTTTTCCGGCAATCGTGGTTTTTCCTCAGGCCCACGCGGACGGTACACCTGGCTGGCAGCTTAAAAGCGGACAAGCCGCCCTGGCGGCTCTCGATAAAACTCTTAAAGAGTTTAACGGCGACGAAAAGCGCGTTGTTCTGACGGGTTATTCGGCAGGCGCCAACGGGACATGGTCGATAGCGATGCGTTTCCCTGAACGTTTTGCCGCTCTCGTACCG
Source organism: Pyrinomonadaceae bacterium (assembly GCA_040081025.1). Classification (GTDB taxonomy): domain Bacteria; phylum Acidobacteriota; class Blastocatellia; order Pyrinomonadales; family Pyrinomonadaceae; genus OLB17. Next base: position 6,584 of record JBEBGW010000114.1, read on the forward strand.
ATCTGTGGTTTCGTCGCGGAATTTAAGGGAAGGACATCCGGAATAGATTATCCGTCACTCGCACCGGCGAATGGGGGCGATGTATTTGCGTACGTTGCTAAACGGGTGGCCAGCCTTCCGATCTGGATCTTTCACGGTGACGCAGACGCCAGTGTCGATGTTGAGGTGTCACGCAAAATGAATGCTGCGCTAAAGTCGACCGGCGCCAATGTTCAATACACGGAATTTGCAGGTGTCGACCACAATGGCGCGACCAACACGGCATATGCCCGCGCCGACCTGATCGAATGGATGCTGCGACAGCGGCGCCCATAGAACGATTTTTGGATTTATGAAACGCTGCCCTGAATGCAGAAAAGATTATCTCGACGACAGTCTCTTGTATTGTCTCGACGATGGAGCCGCGCTTGTGCAGGGAACGGTGACGAACGAGCCCGCTACGGTGATATTGTCGGGCGATGCGATCTCGGGCGAGGGGCTGGCGAGGCAGCTTCCTGCCGACAAGACTGGCAGACTTTCGACGTCAATATCGAATGTCCTAACGCGCGTCCGCCTGCCTTGGATCGTTGCAGCCATTTTCGCCGGTCTCGCTGCCGTGCTCGGTTATGCCTGGCTCGGTCGCGCTTCCTCGACCGCTCAGGTGGTGTGGCTAACGTTCACTCCGCCGGCTGAATTGGCTTTCAATGATAGGCATCCCGATGCGGCGGTAATCTCGCCCGACGGACAGCAGATAGCCTTTACCGCGACCTCGGCGGACGGAAAGCAGATGCTCTACGTCCGCAACCTCAATTCTTCCGGAGTAAAACTTCTACCGGGTTCCGAAAACGCCTTAGAACCTTTCTGGTCGCCGGACAGCCGATTCGGTTGCATACGGATCGAACGGCAAGCTCAAGCGCTCTGACCTGACGGGTGCGAACGCGCAGGCGCTGTGCGACGCCGCCCGACTAGTCGGAGGTAGCTGGAGCAAAGACGGCACAATAGTCTTTACTCCCGACTATAGCACGACGCTCATGCAAGTGCCGGCGCGGGGCGGCGAGCCGAAGCCGGTGGAGATGAAGACCGAAGGTGATACAGAGCATCGCTTTCCATACTTTCTGCCTGATGGTCGCCATTTTCTTTTACCGCGAAGCGGAGGCATTTGGGTAGGGTCGCTCGATTCGTCGGAGATCAAACAAATTAGCGATGTCAGAGGGGCTGTGGTTTACGCCCAGCCGGGATGGCTGATCTTTATACAAAATGATGCGCTGGTGGCTCAGGCTTTCGACGCGGGAAAGCTCGTGCTGACCGGCGAGCCGATACCGATCATTACGGGCGGTCGAAACTCTCCCGGTGTTCGGCGATTCTCTGTTTCGGACAACGGCGTTTTGGTTTGGCAGGGACAGTGGCAGCGCGATTACCAGCTCGTCTGGTATGACCGCGAAGGAAAACAGACGGGAGCGATTGATGTCCCGATGAAGGTCGGTGTCGGGCAAAGCCCAATGCTTTCACCTGACGGGAAACGCCTTGTTGTGAGAAAGGAATTGATTTCCGCCGGGGCAGGCTCAAATCCCGGAGCAGGCTCAAATCTTTGGGTCGTTGATCTCGAAAAGGGGACGGGACTGCGGATCACCTCCAGTTTCAGTCAGACGCCGGTCTGGTCGCCGGATGGAAGCCGCATCGTGTATAACAACGGCAAAAACATCGCAGTGAAAGCTGCCAACGGCTCCGGCGACGAAGAGATCATTCTTCGGCGAACCGGCTTTCCCACGGCGTGGTCGCCCGACGGCCGGTTCATTATTTTCAGGGAGCGCGGCGTCAAGACTCGTTTGGATATGTGGGTGCTGCCGATGTTTGGCGAAAGGAAAGAGTATCAGTTGTCGAATTCACCGTTCGATGAGCAGACACCGCAGCTTTCGCCCGACGGACGGTGGCTCGCTTACGCTTCCGACGAAACGGGCAATTACGAGATCTACGTCCAGTCATTTTCCTCTGACGGCAAACTAGGAGCGGACAAAAAGATCGTTTCGAGCGGCGGCGGCAAAATTCCTGTCTGGCGGCGCGATGGCAGCGAACTCTTTTTCATCGCTACCGACGGGCAGATGATGGCTTCCTCAGTAAAGACCGGCGGGACGGAATTTCAATTTGCCGCGCCGAAGCCGCTTTTCAAAACCCGAATGTTGGAGTTAGAAGGCGGCCTTTATCACGAATACGACGTTTCGCCGGACGGCCAGCGGTTCCTTATCGGCTCGCTCATAGGCGAACCGAATGCCCAGCCGCCAACCGTGATCCTGAACTGGACCGCTTTGTTGAAGAGATGAATTTATGAAACGATGCCCTAAATGCCGACGGGATTGTCACGACGACACGCTCTTCTACTGTCTCGACGGTGGCAATGCGCTTCTAGAAGGCCCGGCACGGAGGGCGGACACTCCTGTCCGCCAGTCATCCGACGACGATCTCGCCGGAGGAATCGGTGCTTGCGGACAAGAAAGTCCGCGTTCCAATAATAAGAACCTCGATGGATACAAATTAAAAAACGGCGGATGCATCTGAAGTTGACCTTCATGATACATCCGCCGCGAAAGACAGTTCGCTCGACATTACGTAAGAAGCCGGATTCAGTTAGCCTCCGACAGGGTTGCAAGTCCGGGCGAAGCTGCCGTCAGAGAGCTAGCTGCTCCACATTTCAAAGCTGCCCCAGATCTGATCGATGATCGATTCGTTGGCCGCGAATTTTGCCTCTTCGGTCCCCAGTATCATCACGTAGTTGTCCGTAACGTCGGTGCCGACGAGGATGCGGAACTTAACGCTCGATCCGTCCGAGTTGACGGCCGTAGCATCCGCGACGGCGTATTCGTCGCTCTCGGCCTTGAGCTTGCCGGGCGTGACCTTATTTCCGGTCTCCTCCAGAAATTGGATCGCGTCGTCGAGAAGTTCTTCCTTCGTACGCGTCTCGTCTTTGTAGGCAAGCACGACGATCTTGATCTCGGACGGAGCCGGTGTGGTCGCGAGCATCACGTCGATGCCCTGAAGCTTTTCTGACTGGCCGGTCGATCCCTCAGGCAGATAAAATCCGTAACCTTTGCCACTGTCATAGACGTACAGCCAGCTCTCGGGAACCGGATTCTTCTTTGCTGTCTTCGCCGTGCCGGAAGTAGGTTTCTTATCGTCATCGAGTTTTGGCTTGTCCGATTTGGTATCGGTCTTGGCTGTTGATGTGTTGGCCGAATTCGTCGCGGCCTTGTTCGCATTCGCGGTCGTGTTCGATGACGAGGTGTTCGTGCCGATCGAAAATTCGCATCCGCTAAGTATCGACGCACACACGACTACCACCGCGATCAATATTGATCTCGTTCTCATTAGTTTTCTCCTTGTGTTGGCTGCCTACTCGACTACTGCGGTCGGCTTGCGGTTCTTGTAAAACAGCGTGATCTTCGAGATCTTCCTCAGGTTAAACTTATCCCACTCGATGTAGTTTCCGTCTTTGTCCTCGATCCGGATATCCCAGTAGGTCGCCTTTTCTTTTCGATCAAAGACGATGTCGAGTTCATCGTTGTTCGCCAGCGTATCAGCCCCGAGAATATCGTCGCCCCAGTCTCCGAGGTATTTGGCGACACATAGAGCGCGTAGATCTCAATGCCTGTTTTATTCACCACCGTAAAATCCTGTGCGGCCTGTGCCGAAACTTCCGCCGTCGTCACTCCCGGAAGATAAAAGATACCTGCGGTTAACAGTGCCATTAAGGCCATCTTGAGAATGCTTCTCATTTTCTTAGTTTTCTCCTTTGCTTTAATGGAATCGTCCGAAGATGCGGGCGTTCTACTTACCTAAACGTCGTTTTGACAGAAAAAGGGGCATGTGACTGAGCGATCTTTTTATTCAGACTACGGTTTGCTTTATAATCGAGTCGAGTTCGTCTGCGTATCAATGGAAATCAAGGGGCCTCACGAGATATCACTACTGCTCGCTGACTGGGGAAAGGGCGATGGGGTCGCTCTCGAACAGTTAATGCCGCTTGTCTATGACGAGCTGCGTAAAATGGCGCATAGCTACATGAAACGTCAGCCGTCGGGACATACATTTCAAACGACCGAACTCATTCACGAGACATATCTGAAGCTGGCCAAGCAGGAACATCAGGACTGGCAGAATCGTGCTCACTTTTTTGGTGTCGCGGCGAGTGCTATGCGGCACATTCTGGTCGACTACGCCCGCTCGAAGCACAGCCAAAAACGCGGCGGTTGGCAGGAACGCGTCACGCTCTCGGACGTGATCGGCTCCACCGACCAGTCGAAGGATATTGTCGCCCTCGATGATGCTCTCAATGCCCTTGCTGCGCTTGACGAACGTAAGAGCCGCGTGGTCGAACTCAAATATTTTGCCGGGACAACGAATGAGGAGATCGCCGAAGTACTGAAAGTTTCGATCGATACCGTAAAACGCGATTGGCGTTTCGCTCGAACGTGGCTACTTCGCGAACTTACCGCCGCCTAACCTGAATATGGATTCCGAGAGACTAAAACTCGTCGAAGATATCTATCACGAGGGGGCTGACCTGCCAACCGCGGAGCTGTCGCTTTTTTTAGCGGATCGATGCGGCGATGATGCCGAACGTCGCGGCGAGGTCGAATCGCTTCTCTCGTTTGAC
>JBEBGW010000470.1:0-2971 GCA_040081025.1 Pyrinomonadaceae bacterium
ACATCGCTTTCGCCGACGAGAATCACGTCGCCGAAGCTGCCGCCGGTTCTTCGAAACGCAGTTCCGCGTTTGAAGCTGAAACCGCGAATTCCAAGAATCACGATCACCGACGATGGTGATATTCCAATTGCTTCTCCACCTAGAAAAGACAATTAGTTTGTATTCGCCTTTGGTTCAGCTTGTTCAGGTTCTTTCATCTTGTTCTGTGGTTAGAAAGAAAATGAACCACAGAACAAGACGAACCGGAAGGAAAAAGACAAGAACGCCTATCTCGTAACCGTTACGGAGATCCATTCGCCGAGGCGTTCGACGCGATGCCCGGTGATGCCTCGTTCGTTTAGGGCTGAGGTGATAATTGGTTCCTGGTCGCCGAGTATTCCAGAAATAACCAGTACCCGTTTGGATTTGCTGAGGAGCAGATCGAGCATCGGCTGGATCACATCGATCGTGAGATTTGCGCAGATGAAATCGTAGGCGGCTGTTTCGCTTGAGATGGCGTCGGTTGAAAACTCGATCGCGGGTGCACCGTTCGATTGTGCGTTCTCGCGGGCGATCGTTATCGCATCTACGTCGGTGTCGCACGCGAAGATGTCGGATGCTCCGAGTTTTGCGGCGGCGATCGCGAGAATTCCGGTGCCCGTTCCAACATCGAGGAATGATTCGCCTGGTTGAAAGTGCTTGTCGATCTCGGCTAGGCAGAGTTGGGTTGTTTCGTGGGTACCGGTGCCGAAGGCCATGTTCGGCTCGATGCGGATGACGATCTTTTCTGGCTCATCGACCTCGAACCAGGACGGAGCGATGACGAATCGGCCAACGGTCGTTGGCTTCCAATGCTTCTTCCATTCCGCTAGCCAATCGGTATTTTCGATCGTTTCACGTTTTATGGAATGGATCGCTTCTTCATCAAGATCGCAAGAACGAAGGGCGTAATGCAGCTCGTCCTGTAATATCTGATCGTCCGGAAACTCGTTGAAGTATCCGGTTACGGTCAGTGCCTCGGTCTGGTTGACACGTCGAAAGCTGATCGCCGTACCAAGAGCGTTGACGGAATTCAGAGCTAACTCAACCGCCTCCGCCGCTTCCGGGGCGACGGCTATCTCAAGCGCCAGCCACGTTTCCTTGTTACTCTCTTTCACTCGCGGATCCCCATTTCGTCGAGCTCGCGCTCCTTGTTTCGCCAGTCTTCGACGACCTTTACGAAAAGTTGGAGATGGACGTGGCGGTCGAGAAGTTTCTCGATATCTTCGCGGGCCTCGATGCCGATCTGTTTCAGTTTCGCACCGCCCTTGCCGATAATGATGCCTTTCTGCGACGGGCGTTCGACGTAGATCGCGCAATAGATACTGAGCCGTGTCGGGTCGCTCTCGTCCCACTTTTCGGGCACGACGGCAGTGACGTAAGGAAGTTCCTCGCCGGTCGTACGCAGTATCTTTTCGCGCACCATCTCCGCGACGATCGAGCGCATAGGCTGATCGGTGAATTCCTCTTCGGAGAAGATCGGCTCGCCCACGGGAAGATGTTTGACGATCTGAGCGAGGAGATTCTCGACCGCGTCGCCCTTAAGTGCGGACACCGGGACGATCTCTGCGAACTCATACTCGTTCGAATAAAACTCCATCAGCGGCAAGATCTCGGCCTTGTTCTTGACCTTGTCGACCTTGTTGAGAACGAGAATCGCGGGCTTTTCGGATTGCTTGACGAGGTCGAGAACGAAGCGATCACCGTTGCCGGTCGAAACGCTTGCGTCACGCATCAGGATAACGACGTCAACAGACATCAATGCGTCGTGTACCGCCGCCATCATCCGGCGGTTGAGCAGATGCCCCGGCTTGTGCACGCCCGGCGTATCAACGAAAACTATTTGCCCCGCCTCGGAACTGTGCACACCCTGGATTTTATGCCGCGTCGTCTGGGGTTTGTTCGAGACTGCCGCGATCTTCTCGCCAACGATGCGATTGAGAAGGGTGGATTTCCCAGCGTTCGGCCGACCTATTAGGGCGGCGTATCCGGAATGAAGTTTTGTTTCAGGCACAGAGTAAACTTATCAGACGGGCGAATCTCGTACTAGCATAGCCACGTCCTTCAGGACGTCCGAAGTTTTGTTAACCAACAGGGCGTTTACGCCCTTACAAAATAGAAGCCCGTTAAACGGGCTCTGGGTAGTTTGGCGATCAAAACCACGCCGTAAACGACGTGGCTATGCCAAAGCAATTAGGGATTCTTCATCAGCCGTTGCTTAGCGGCCATTGCTTCCTGGTGGCCGCCGCCTGAGATCTCTCCCAGCCTGATCGCGGCGTCATAGAGTCCGATCGCGTAGGGCTTGTTGTCGTAGAACTCGAAGATCTTTGCGAGGGCCACGTACGAAAGCGAGAGCAGTGCCGGGTCAACCGGCTTCTTTTGGCTGATCCGGACGACGTTTTCGTAGGCGACCTTGGCTTCGAGCAGTTTAGCGGCCTGCTGTTCGTTGTCTTCGATGGCGACGGCTGTCAGGCTTGCCACACGGCCGAGGTTGTAGAAGACCCGCGGTTCATCGGGATTGCCTTTTAAAAGCTCCTTCAGGTCTGCTTCGGCTTTCTTGTAGTCTTTTGCTTCGACCGTCTTCTGGATCTCAAGAAGTTTGTTTGTTACCGGATTCTCGTTGGCCGTTGTCACGATCGTGCCGGCATTCTTCTTACGGTCCTCGCGGATGGCCATGGCACGCTTGCGGGCATCGGCATACCGATCATAGCGGCCTGCTTCTTTCGCGGGGTCGAATGACAAAAGCATTTCGCGCATAGCCGCGGCAATGTCCGTGCCCGATTCCTCGACGCCCTTCAGTTGGTCCGCAAAGTAGAAGTCCAAAACGGCTCCGCTTTCAAAATCTTCGGACAGGCGGAGGTTAGTCTCGTCGGCTGCTTCCTGTTTGAACCTCTCAAGCTCCTGTGCAACCTTCTTCGTCGGATCGCTGCCGCCCATCTGAGCGATCCTAGCT
>JBEBGW010000471.1:0-2971 GCA_040081025.1 Pyrinomonadaceae bacterium
GAAAGAGGTTGTCGAGGTCGGCAGCGTCTCAGCCACAGGTGCAGGGTTCGTCAGTCCCCGCGAACTTAAGGTAGGAACGTTGGTCGCGGTGATGCTTCCGCTTGACGCCCATCTTCGGTGCTACGACCACGACAAGGAACTCTATCGGGTACTTGGCCTCGTTCAGCACTGTCAGCCGTTTACCGGAGAAGGCGGAGGCGGATTCCACGTTGGTGTCGCATTTGTAGGCAAGCATGCTCCGGAGAGTTACAAGGAGAATCCGCACCAGAGCTACAAGATCTGCGGTATGAACGAGAATGGGCTCTGGAAAATAACCGAATCTCGGGCACCATTCAAGGTTCGGCGGCATTTGAGGTTCTGGACGAACGTCGATCTCTATCTGGCTCTCGTTGACGCTCAGCGGGATTCGCTAGGGGGAGAGAAGACGATGACGGAGAACATTAGCAAGAGTGGAGCGGCTGTGTTCTCGACCATGGATGTCGGAGTCGGCCAGCGGGTGAAGTTCATCTGTGAAAAGTATGATTTTTCCGGCCTTGCGGTGGTTTGTAATCATCAGATGTCGAATGACGGCCGACAGCGGCTTCATCTTCAGTTCGTCGAGAGTACATTTCCTGTCGAAAAGCTAGACCAGTCCAGCCTGAAGTCCAGCACAAAGTAATTCTTCCTAATGTAGAATTCAACGAAAAGCCGCTGTCCCTGCAGCGGCTTTTTTCATTGATCTGGATAAGGGGTGGGTTGCGAGAAAGTTCCAGGATATCGTTCGCGCATGATCCGGAGTTTTCGCCGCTGTTCAGGGGTCAAGTTCCGCATCTGTTCCTCGGTAAGTCGGACCGGAGGTACGGGGGGCTTAACACCGGGCTGCCTCGGTGTCCTTGGCGCATCATGAACTGTCCCATCGGGCATATACACCTTGCCGTCCTTGATCTTGATCTTACCGACATAGAGTGCGTCGCCCTTTACGACGACCTCGTCATCCGGACCGACAAGGTTCTCCATGTCCGCTTCCATATCATCAGCCGTCGTTTTCCTGGCCTGGTCTGTTTTCTTTACGACAGGAGCGGAATCCGGTTTCGCCTGAACCGCCGCGGTATTTGCAGACGAAGCTTCGATCGCAGCCGCATCTGGCGCAGCATTCGCGGCCGTACCAGGAGCTTCGGCAACCGCCGCTGCAGTTTGAGTCTCAACGACCGGAACCGGTATCGGATCAGCCGCAGCCTCGGGTTGCGACATTTCCTGATAGGCCACTACACCTGCAATTCCGGCCCCCACAAGCACGACCAATCCCGCAGCGATCGCGAAAACCGCTCGTTTCTTTGTCCTGCCAGGGTTCAAGACCCCTTGTGAAATGTATGCCGTTTTCTTCTGTGCGAGCGGGCGGATCGCGGTGACCTGCGACAGCCCTTCGTCAACGACATTCGTCTGGCCGTCAGTCACCCGCTGGCCGCGCATGGTCGCTCCGGGCATCAACTGGGTCGGCTGTGAATGAATATCGGCAGTACCTGAACGCGCGACGGACACCGTGTTGACTGCCAGTCCGGCGTAATCTTCCTGCGTCCGGAGCATCTGACGCATCTCAGCCGCACTTGCCGGACGCTGAGCTGCGTCGAGGTCGAGAGCTTTGTGGATGATCGCTGCGACTCCGGCAGGTATCTCCGGACGGATCTGATTCGCTGGGACGAGCGGATCCGGCTTTTGGGTGAGCACGCTCATGGCTCGCGTCAGAGCATCTTCCGGGGCGACGTTGGTTAGCAAATGGTAAATGGTGGCGGCGAGCGAATACAGATCGCTTCGCGGATCGGTACCGGTTCCCTGTATCTGTTCGAGCGATGCGTAATTACGCGAATAACCGAAGATGCTCTTCGAGTTCGTTTGATTGCCGGCACCAGTGACATTTCCCTTCGCCAAACCAAAATCGAGAAGGATGATCTGACCCTTCGGCGTGACTTTCAGATTCTGAGGTTTGATGTCGCGGTGAATGACCGGATTCTCCTGGTTGTGGAGAAACTCGAGAGCCTCGAGCAGTTGATCGGACCATTCCATGACCTGATCCACCTCGAACGGCTCGCCGCGCTCCTCAAGGATGCAGCAGAGATCTTCGCCCGGGATGTACTCCATGACGAGAAACTGTCCGTTCGACTCGAGGAAATGATCGGTTACCTTGGGCAGCGCATTGTGCTTGAGACTGTTGAGCAGGCGAGCCTCGCGCTCGATCGCTTTGCGGTAATTGTCGTCCATGCAAAGTGTTTCTTTGATGGCGACAACACTGCCGAAACGCTCGTCGGTCGCTACGTACACCGCTCCCATGCCGCCTTGCCCTATTTGGCGGTCGATGCGATATCGGTCTTGTAATAGCCGGCCTGTTTCGATCATGCCTCTAATCTCTACGAATGATCCGAGTGAATAGTTTACTACACCGGTCGAAGAATCTATGACGCTTATTGACTAAGGATTGTTTGCCTCGTTAGCTTCAAACCAATCCTCGGTCATATCGCACCAGATCATCAGGCCCTGCCATTTGCCGTATTTTGAGTAGTGTCTGGTGATCTTTTTGTCGGGACATACCTTGCCCTTATTGTGCTTTTGATAGAACCGCGAGCGGAGCCACGAATCCAGCGCGAGACCGTCGTTGCGGCCGAGAAGTTTTAGGAGGTTATCTGCAGCGTAGTCGCCGAAACCCTTGATCTTTTTTATCTCAGCCTTTAGTTCCGGCGTTGGCAGCTCGGAATGAAGGAACGATTCAGGATCGAGTTCTTCGCTCGCTACTTTTTGCGCGAGTTCGACGAAGAAGGGTGAGCGATAGCCGGCCTTGATCTCGCTCCGGTAGAATCCCTCGTCGACCGATGCCATCGCTTCGGCAGTCGGGAATGCGTTCGCACCTTTTCCAGCCGGATCGCCGAGTTTGTTCGCGAGATTCTCGACCATTTTCCGCGTCAAGGCCCACGAACAATTGGTAGTACACAATGTCTTGACC
>JBEBGW010000472.1:0-2968 GCA_040081025.1 Pyrinomonadaceae bacterium
AGATGGGCCTGAGCGCGATCGCTGCGGCCATCGTCAGCTCGCTCTCAAGCGTTTCGGCAATAACGATGACGGCAGTTTTGCTGGGCTCTGTCGCCGTCGCGGTAGCGATTGTTTTTGCAGTTCGCCTCCTCAACGGCGAAACCTCCGAAACCGGCGAACCGGCCGCGGAGCTGATCCACACGACAATTTAAAAGATGCTGAAGATCGACGTCCACACGCACATCCTTCCGAAAGACATCCCGAGTTGGAAAGACCGGTTCGGATATGGCGGATTTATTCAACTAGATCACTACAAACCGTGCTGCGCCCAGATGGTGCGTGATGACGGCAAACAGTTTCGTGATATCGAGGCGAACTGTTGGGATCCGGTAACGCGAATTGAAGAGATGGATACGGCGGGCGTCGGCGTGCAGGTTCTTTCAACGGTGCCGGTAATGTTTAGCTATTGGACGAAACCCGGCGATGGTCTTGAAATCGCAAAGTATCTGAACGATCACATCGCCGATGTCGTCACCGTGTTTCCGCTCAGGTTCGTCGGCCTCGGGACGGTGCCGCTGCAGGATGTTTCCCTTGCAGTGACTGAACTCGAACGCTGCAAACAGATCGGGCTTAAAGGCATACAAATCGGAACTAACGTCAATCAACTTAACCTTAGCGAGCCGCAGTTTTTCGATTTCTTCGCCGCGTGCGTTGAGCAGGATTTAGCAGTATTCGTCCACCCATGGGAAATGAGGGGTGAAGCCGATATGGAGAAATATTGGCTGCCGTGGTTGGTCGGGATGCCCGCAGAAGTTTCACGTGCGATCTGCTCGCTGTCCTTTTCGGGAGTATTGGAGAGGCTACCGGATCTTCGAATCTGCTTCGCTCACGGCGGCGGTTCGTTCCCCGCGACGATCGGGCGGATCGATCACGGATTTAATGTTCGTCCCGACCTATTCCCCGACAATCCCCACAGCCCCCGAAAGTATCTGAGCAAGATGTATTTTGATTCGCTGGTCCATGAACCGGCGAAGCTAGATTATTTGGTGAAGCTCGTCGGTGCGGATCAGATAATGCTCGGGACCGATTATCCGTTTCCGCTCGGCGAGCTTGAACCGGGAAGGCTGATCGACTCGATGCCATACGACGATTCGATCAAGCAGATGTTATTTAACGGGGCCGCACTGAATTGGCTGAATATAGATAGGAGTACGTTCGCATTATGAGATCCCTTGCTATTGTGTTTATCGCATTCGTTTTGTGCACATTCATGGCTTCGGGCCAAGCTGCGGACAATCTTACTGACCCGGTTAGAGACGCACTGGCCAAATACGACCGTGCATGGAACGCCAAAGACTCAGAGACGGTCGCGGAAATGTTGGATGATTCGTACGTGTACTTCTCGTCAACGGGTACCCTCACAAATAAAAAGTCGACATTAGAATTCCTCGCAAAACCGGATTACAAACTCACATCCGTAACGCGTTCCGAGCACAAGCTTCACTCGTATGATGGAAAGGTCGCGGTCGTAAGCAGCCGTTGGCAGGGGAAAGGTTCGTGGTCGGGCGGAGAGATCAACGATGATCAGAGATGCGGCCAGGTGTTTGTAAAACGTGGTAAGGCCTGGAAGTTAGTATCTGAACACTGTGTCCAGATCGCCTCTAAATAGCGAAAAAAGAAGGCCTCAATACATCGAGGCCTTCTACCCAAACTACGTCCTAGTTCTTGACGGACGTATCCTTGTCATTTTTCGACGCGGCGATGAGCTTAGCTCGGCGTGAAACCGGGATGGAATGCCCCGACGTCTCAGAAACGATCATTTGCAATTCGCGACGCCCGGAAACTGGAGCAAAGCGAAGCTGAGCCGAATCAGTGAGGCGCTCGCCGTTGGTCGGCAGGAGACCGCGGTACACCAACTCTCGCTCCTCGTTTTGAACCTCGATATAGCCAGGTCCGTTGTGATCACCTCTGAGGCGAATAGAGTACTTCCCGGCCGAAAGTGCCTTACCACCGATCGAGAAGTCGAACGGAATATTAGCATCGAACTTTCGGCTAACCTGGGCCTGGGCCGCTACGCCACCGAGAACGAGGACGAATGCGATGAATGACAGGCGCTGAATGAATTTTTTCATGATTTCTCCTTATGTATAAACAGTATTCTTCGCGGTTGATCCGCCATCGATCTAACGCGTAAATCACATAAGAAAACGATCGACGGCGAAACGGATCTCCCGCACACACGCCTCAGCCCAAAAATGAAACAGAGACGCTGAATCTCTCAACGTCTCCGTCCATTAAAAGCGGACAAAATTTCTTCTTTTTCTAGTTCTTGGTTTCGCGGTCCTTGTCCTTTTTCTTCGAAGCGAGATTGGTAGTGCGGTCCGATCCTGCTTTTTCATTGATCGAGAATCCTTTGTCACCGGTTCGGATCTGCGTCAGACGTGCGACCGATCCGCTGCGGTCGAAAACGAGGTTGGCTTTCCCGTTTCCGGTTTCGCCGTTGTCAAGCAAAAACCCTTCGTAAACTACGCGATGCTGCGAGTCACGGAGCTCTGCGAGACTGCCTCCGCTATTTGAGCGGCGCACTCGCATGACATATTTGCCCGCCTCGAACTGCTCATCGCCGATCGCGAAGTCGTAGGGAATGCTGGCATCTATCTTGGTAGTTCGTTGTGCGTGAACATCCGCACCGGCAATGACGAAAACAAGAGCGAGGAATGATACGATTTGAATGATCTTTTTCATGAGGTCTCCTTAATTCATATAAATGGAATGGCGTGCGACACAAGACGCCGGTAGTACGTACGGACCGAACTTCGAAATGATCTACGGTCCATGTGCACAGACGTTTCTGACGGCAAAAGGGTTCCTCCGTATAGAGCAGATTTCCGCAATTTGTCTCAAAGCACGACGCTAACTCTAATGACAACAGATATTTACGCCGATAAAATAGAAAACGGTTCGTCCCTAGATTCTGTAAATTCCATTC
>JBEBGW010000115.1:0-11135 GCA_040081025.1 Pyrinomonadaceae bacterium
TTCACTTAGGAGCTGGGTTCCCGCGAGTCCATACGAGTTCATAGGAGCTCAAATAGAATCAAAAAGCCTTACAAAACTCATTTTGGAGTTTTGTGCCCCTTCGAAACAAGCAAATTCAATGTCATACGATGTCATGAGTACTTCTGGTATACACGGCATCGACAGGATATTTATAGGAAAGAAATCTCTTCAATTATGATTTCTTTTCGGTAGATTGGGTGCGTTCTTACCTCAGGGACGACCTGAACTGAGAGAATCAAAATCTGCTAGCGATCACCTAAGCTAAATCATGAAGAAGGAAGAAAAATCTGAGAAACCGACACGGAGACGGGCGGCGATCCGATATTGGCGGATCTCGAACGGATGTTTGTATGCTCGTCTGCAATACAAAGATGAAACAGGCAAATGGCGCGAGAAGCTGAAACCGATCACCAACAAACGAGATGCTCGCGGAATTGTCGAAGACATGAGACGTGAACTCACTGACCATGGTGCCGAGATGCTCATCAACGACAAAATGACCTTTGGCCAGTTCGCGCCGCTATATAAGGAAGCGAGATTGTTCCCGGCCGTATTCGCAAATAAAGTCAAGGTCGCGGGTCGGAAATCAAACGTTCAATGGGCGTACGACGTCCTGCTGGAATACTTCGGTTCACGGAGGCTTCGCTCGATCAAGCCGCGAGACTTGGAGTTATTTAAGGCCCATCGACTCAACACGATCACGAAACGAGGTACGAAGCGAAACATCGGAACTGTAAACCGCGAACTGTCCGTACTAAGAACGATGCTTACCTACGCCTTCCAGAATGACTGGATCTTGGTAAATCCTTTTTCAAAAATCAAGGGAGTGATAGCGAGTTCCGCTGAAACAGAGCGCGACCGGGTCCTTGGTTTCGACGAAGAAGTGCGTTTGCTAAAAGTGTGTGTAGGACGCCGGGCCCATCTCCGCCCGATCCTGATTTGTGCCCTTGACACGGGGATGCGAAGCGGCGAGATGCTGAAGATGAAATGGGCCGATATCGATTTTCTCAGTGGTGTCATCCATGTTCCCCAAGAAAACTCCAAGACAGAGAAGTCTAGGCAGATCGGATTGACCATACGAGTGCGAATGGAGCTAGGTGCAATCTGGCAGCGTTCGCCAGCTCAGCCTCACGGTCTCGTATTCGGAGGACTGGATTCTGTGAAGCGATCCTGGAATACAGCTTGCACGAAGGCAAAGATAAACGACTTTCGGCTGCACGACTGTCGGCATACCGCAACGACATGTATGATCGCGTCGGGGACGCCGCATATGGAAGTTATGAAGATCACCGGCCACACGCAATACAAAACGTTTTTAAGATATCTGAATGTAACTCCGGACTCTGTAACAACCGCGGCAACTCGACTCGATGCTTATGTTGTTAGTAAGCAGGCAATGGAAACGAAAACTGAAGGAGAGGTATCGGACGCTGTGAATTAAAAAGACTACCTCGTAACGGTACCTCCTGTACCTTCCATTCGTAATCGAAAGGTCGTCGGTTCGACTCCGATGGGCGGCTCCATTAAATCAACACTCAGATATCATCTATCCACGAACCTGAAGCGACGAGTACATTATCTAGTGTAAAATGGTAATTGAAATACTATATATTGTATTAGGCTTACCCCTCTCGACCGCCGCACGGTCAATTCGGAGCTTTCAGGACACAAGCCTAGTTTCGATTAGCACTTTATCTGAACATGGAAGAGCATAGAGCTCCCGACGCCAAAAGCGATCTTTCCTTAACGATCGGAGTCGTGCTTGGGTCCTATATCTTGTGTGTATATCGGTTCTCACTACTAGATATAGAGTAAATTACTAGTTTGCTATGAAGCATGCGAATGGATTCGAGGTAGGGCTAATTTAGCAGAATCCGAATAATCGAAAGGTCGTTGGTTCGACTCGATCTCTCTTGTATAACCGCGGATCCCGGCGCTAATTGTAGGATTGCTACACTTTCAGGCACCTACGAAAGCCCATCGCAATTTAGCCGTGAGTACTCACGTTTTTTCGGAAACTCTCCATCGAAGCATGCGGCGATAGTAAGAGCCCTCGGAGCCAATCGATAACCACGTAACGGCTCCGTGAAATACGATGCTGCAAAAGAATAGCAAACCATCGGCGACATTCATTCGATTTGACGACTAACGTCGAGATTGTATTCGCTCGCCAGAACGACCGATCAGAAGTAAGAGAGTAGCAGCAAGGCACGCTACCGGGCATACGAGTAGCGCGTATCGCAACATGGTCGAGTCTGCGGTCGACCCAAGCCGGTCACTGATGAGTCCGATCAGATTAGAGCCGATGAGATAAGCGGCGATGTTGACGGCGAAGAAAAAGACCGCGATGCCGAGCCCGCGAAGGTTTACGCCGGCGATCTCGGTCACGTCGGCCGCAGCCGCTCCGACCCAGCCGAGCCCGGTCGCGACGAGGACGAACGCCGCTGGGATGATGACGTAGAAATTATTCGAGAAGAGCACCGCGATCCAGAGCGGAACCGAGACCAGGCAAAGAAGAGCCCCGAACGTCATTCTTCCCCATCCTTTCGCCTTGAACCAGTCGGCGATCGCGCCGAAAAAGAGAGTGGCGGGGATGCCGGCCGCGAGCGTCAAGATGCCTGCCCAGAAACCGTAAGTGGGGATATCGATCGAGTGTACGCGGGAGATGAAGACAGCTCCCCAGATAGAGATGCTGTTTGTCGCGAGTCCGAAAAGCGCATAGCCAAGGCAAAGCAGAATGAACGTGCTGTTGGTGAGTAGCCGCTTCCAATCAGTTGGAGAATAGTTCGATTCGGCAACCGGAGCAATAGTTCGTGCCGGTTCTTTCAGAAGGTAAACGAGAGCGCCGAAAATTACGCCGGGAAAGCCGATTATCATGAACGCGGTACGCCAGCCGTATTGGCTAAGCGACCCGCCGAGAAGTGCGGCGCAGCCGGCTCCGATGGCGATGCCCATCGAATAGATACTGGTTATGGTTGCGCGTCGTGCGGGAGGGAAAAAATCAGCCAGAAGCGAGATCGCCGCAGGACCAAGAGTGGCTTCGCCGACACCGACCATTACACGGCAGAAAAAGATGGTCCAAAAATCATTCGCGAACGCGGTCAGGCCAGAGAAGAGGCTCCAAATCACGACTCCGATCGCGACGATCTTGGTCCGTGAACCTCGGTCCGCCATTCGCCCGAAAGGAATTCCGAGAAGGGTGTAAAAAATGACGAACGACGTCGTGCCGAGCATCGCAAGCTGCGTGTCGGAAAACTCCATCTCTTTTTTGATCAGCGGAAAGAGGATGTAGATGATCGTGCGGTCCAGGAAGTTCAGGATGTACACGAACATCAACAGCCCGAGCGCGTACCAAGAGTAGAGCGGAGTTTTCTCAGTCGTTTCGGTCATTGTCTTAATCCATCACCATCACAACTGATTCACCTTTGACCAGGCTTTCGCCGTTCTGATTTGTGCAGACCGTGTCCATCGTGACGATGTTCTTCTCTTCGCGGATGGCGGTTACTGTTGCCGTGGTCGTAACTGTGTCGCCGATGAAAACGGGAGCGGTGAACTTCAACGTTTGCGAGAGATAGACGATCTTTTTCTCGGTGAGTTCGTAACCAAGAACTGCCGATATGAAGGCTCCGCTAAGCATTCCATGCGCGATGCGGCGGCCGAATCGGGTCGTCCTTGCGAACTTTTCGTCGAGGTGGATCGGGTTGTAATCGCCCGAGACCTCGGCGAATGCGCGGACGAGGTCATCGGTTACGATACGCTCTTTTTTGAAGCTGTCTCCGATTTTGAGGTTCATAGGTTACTTTGCGAGAAACGCGAGGACTGCCTTATTAAAATCCGCGGCTTTTTCGAACTGCGGAGCGTGGCCGCATTGGTCGAAGATGGCGAGTTCGGATCCGGCGATGCCTTTGTTGAATGTGTAGGCGTCAGCGACCGGCAGCAGGCCGTCTTGTTTTCCCCAGATGATGAGCGTCGGCTTTTTGACCTCGCCGAGGCGGTCGTTGAGGAGATCTTCGCGGCGCTTTATCGATTCGATCAGGGAGTTGATCGTCCCGCCGTCGCCCGCGGTTACGCGTGACGTAAGAAACTGATCGACAAGGGCCTCGTTGTTTTGAAACATCGGGTTGGCAAATAGCAACTTCATGTTCGCTCGGATCTCGTCGCGCGTGGAATTATTGAGCTGATAAACCTGAGCCTCGCTGAAGTTCGCGGGAACGATGCCGGCGGCATCGGCGAGTACGATCTTCTCAACCCGGTTCGGATACTTGATCGCCATCAACCCTGCGACCCAGCCGCCCATCGAGTTGCCGACGAGCGAGGCTTTCTCGATCTTCAGCTCGGCCATAAACTTGTCGAGGAAGTCGGCGTAAGTCCCGAGACGATATTTCAACGCGGGCTTATCCGACTTGCCGAAGCCGATCTGATCGAGCGCGATAACGTGGTAGTTTTGGGCGATCGGAGCGGTATTAAGGGACCAGTTTAGGATGCTGCCGCCGAGTCCATGAAGCAGGATCACCTTCGCCTTTGCCGGGTCGCCCGCCTCGATGTAGTTGATCTTTGCTCCGAAGACGATGACAGACTTTTCCTGCGGCGCTTGCGCGATCGCGAAGACTGAAAGCATCAGTACGGCGACCGTTAGTTTTAAACTAGTTCTCATATAACTTCTCCAATACAGCTTTGTAATGATCGGCGACGACGCGGCGCTTCAATTTTAGGGTCGGTGTGACCTCATCAAACTCTGCTGAGAAATCGCGGTCGAGAATGATCCAGCGTTTGATCTGCTCGCTGTTCGAGAGGCGAGCGTTTGCACGTGCGACGGATTGTTCGACAAGCCCGTGGATCTGCTCAACACACATGTTCGCTGCCTCGGCTTCGTTGACGGTGATGAGCGCGACGCAATAGCTTTTTCGGTCTCCATAGACCATGCATTGACTTATCAAGTGAGATTCCTTGACGAGGTTCTCGACGAGTGCCGGCGCAACATTCTTGCCTGACGACAGTACGATGATCTCTTTCTTGCGGCCGGTGATCTTGAGGAAACGGTCCTCGTCGAGCATGCCGAGATCGCCTGTCTTTAGCCATCCGTCATCGTTGAACATTTCGGCCGTTCTATCAGGTGCTTTGTAATATCCGGAGAACATCATCGGACTTTTGACGAGTATCTCGCCGTCATCCGCAATCTTCACCTCGCACATTGGCATTGGCTTTCCGACAGTTCCGAACCTATGCTCGGCGACGGTGTTGAAGGCGACGCAGATATTTTCAGTTAAACCGTAGGCCTGTAGGATCGGCAGACCTGCACCGGCGAAAAATTGTGCTATCTCGTTCGGCAGGGGTGCTCCGCCGGAGGTGAGTAGTCTCATCCGTCCGCCGAAGGCTTTGTTCACGATCTCGGGCGTGACGTGGTCTCCGTGCTTTGCGACGATCGACGCATGGATCTTTTCGAAGAACCTTGGCAGCGAGGCGAACACAGTCGGCTTTACGTCGAGCATATAGTGATAGAGCTTCGTGAGGTCGTCGACGAAGTACGCGGGCGTGCCGTTGTAGAGGCGGTTGTAGATGCCGGATATGCGCTCGGCGACGTGGCAGCCGGGCAGATACGAGAAGGCGATATCTGAATCGAAGATCGGGACTGACTGCCGCAGCGATTCGATGCTGTTGAGAATGTATCGATGCGAAAGCATAGCGCCTTTAGGCTCGCCGGTCGTGCCCGACGTATAGACCATGATCGCAATGTCGTCAGGGTTCGCCGCTCTGCCGAGTTGATGAACGATCGGCATCAGTTCCTCGCGCTTCGAACGTCCGACAGCGAGAAGGTCACTGAAGGCAGTTACAGGTATTTCGTCGGTTAACACAGACTTGATACCGAAAAAAAGCCTAGGACCTTCGCTTCGAAGCAATTCGGTCGTCTGCTCGCTAGGTGGTTCAATGCAAATTACCCCTTTTAGGCTTGGAAGCGGCGACCCGATCTCCGCTATCTTCGAGAGTTGGTTGAGCGTATCGACGAAAATGAACTCCGCTTCCGAATGGCTTGAAATGTAGGCGCATTGTTCGACGGAACTCGTCGGATAAATTCCGACTCCAACGCCGCCAGCAGCGATCGCCGCAATGTCGATGACGCTCCACTCTGGGATGTTGCCGGCAAGGATCGCGACACTTGCCCCTTTCGATAAGCCCTTTGCGAGAAGTCCGCACGCCGCGTCGAGAACCTGTTCCTCGAAAGCGTTCCACGGCTGCGAACTCCAACCGTCCCCAACGCGTGTGTAAAACACCGGCAGGTCGCGATACTTCGCGGTCTGTGCTCGGAAGAGAGTGTAGATGTTGGAGAACACCATCAGTATCTGAAAACCATCGCGGCCATGTTCACGCCGCCGCCGGATGCGCACATGACGAAGTTGTCACCGCGTTGGAGCTTGCCTGCCTGGATCGCGTCGTGAAGGACCATCGGGATGCAAGCGGATCCGGTGTATCCCCATTTTTGCATTATCGTGTGCGTGCGATCCCATTCGATGTGCATCGCGTCCATCACGATCTTAATCGTCGATAGATTCACCTGCGTCCACAGGAAGAGGCTGATATCACCAAGCTCAAGCCCGGCGCGATCGACTACTGTATTGACGATCTTCTGCCAGCCTTCAATGTTGACCTCGACCGGGACCTTCTTCGCGAAGCGGACCTTGTTGTAATAGCCTTCGTCGATGACCCCGTGCGTGATCGGCATCTTCGATCCGCCAGCGAGAATCCCGAGGCTGTCGAAATATTCGCCGTAAGCTTCGAGCTTTGACGAGAGCTCGCCGCATTCTTCATAGGTTGCCTTCAACACGACCGCACCGGAGCCGTCAGCAAAGATCGTCGCCGTTTTCTTCTCGGTCCAGTCCATGAACTTCGACATTGCATAGACGCCGATGATGAGGACGTGTTTGTAATTCGCGTCCGCACGGATGTATTTCGCGGCGATGTCGAGAGCGGTCACGAATCCGGCGCAGGCGCAGTTCGTGTCGAAGGTGCCCGCATTCTTTGCTCCCAGCCGATGCTGGAGGACGACGGACGTCGATGGCGAGATGTATTCGCCGGTGTCGGTGGCGACGATGATCAGGTCGAGATCTTCGGCGGTTATGCCGGCTTCCGCGAGAGCATTCTTCGCGGCGTTCTCCGCTAGATCGGCGGCGCTTTCGTCGTCGGCTGCGATGTGCCGCTCATGAATGCCGAGATTCTGCGTGACGAATTCAGTAATGTCCTCGCCGAGCATCTTGCTCAAGTCGTCGTTCGTGACGACCTTTTCAGGCACATACACGCCCGTACCGATGATCTTTGCGTTTGCCATTAGTAGCTGCCGTTCAAAAACTCGATGACGAAAGAATTGAATTCCTCTGCGTTCTCGACGAATGCCATGTGTCCACCGTCGGAGATCACGCCGAGTGTCGCGTTGGGGATCTTGTTGGCAAGATTCCGAGAATTCTCCGCCGGGACAACGGTATCCCCATCGCCGGTGAGTACTAGCGTTTCGGCATTGATCTCTCCGACCCGGCCCTCTGTATTGAACGCTAGCGCCGACGCAAGCTGTTGTTGATAGACCTCGTCAGGAACACAATTTTCCTCACGAAGCGTGCAGAACCGGTCGACCTCTCCTGCATGATCGAGCACAAACTCTGGCGTGAACGCCGTCGTCAGATGTTTCCGGACCCGGTCTGAGTCATTCAAGCCCTCAGTCGAAGAGAACGCAGCGAGCACTTCCATCGGCGGCATCACGTGGTTCGGACCGCCGAAGCTTGTTGACGCGAGTACGAGCTTATTAACGCGGTCAGGATACCGCAACGCAAATTCCTGTGCGACGAAGCCGCCGAACGAGATGCCGAGAATGTGTGCGCGATCCAATCTCAACTCACGAAGAAGAGCGGCTATATCGCCGGCGATCTTCGTGATCGAAACATGAGCATCATCGTGCAGCGCGGATCGCGAGACACCGCGAGGATCGAACGTAACAATGTGAAATTGCGCCGAAAGAGCTTCCGCTTGCCATTCCCAACTCCACGCGCCCGACGCAAAGCCCGGTATCAGCACGAGCGGTTCACCGGAGCCGCGTACTTCGTAGGCTATGTCTGTTTCGGTTAGCGTTAGGATCGGCATAGCGAAAAAAGATCGAAGGTGATGAGATCGATCCTCTATCACCTTCTGGTTGGTCGTTTCCGATCAGAAGTTCAGCTTGAATGCGAACTGAACCACGCGCGGGCCGGACGATGCGGAGGTGATGCGTCCAAACGTCGCCGTACCGAGTGCACTGTTCGGATTGGCGTAGTTTACCCAGTTGAATACGTCGAACATCTCAGCTCGCAGCTCGCCGCGAAATCTTTCGGTGAACGGCAGGAACTTGATGAGCGATACGTCGACGTTCTTTTGGCCCGGGCCATAGAGGAAGGTGCGAGGCGTATTTCCAAAGGGATTTGCCTGATCGAATGTTGCAGTGCCCGGTCGCGAAGTTACGAATCCCGACGTAGCAAAGTACTGCAGTGTGCGGTCCGAAACGTCGCCCGCGGTGTAGAACTCGCTGCTGTTATAGGAAGTGTTAAAGTTCGCGCGAGAGATGATCGACGTTCCGTTCGAGTCGATGATCGAGAACGGAAGGCCTGATTGAAAGATGCCAATACCGGCGACCTGCCAATCATTTAGCAGCCATTTCGCACCACTGTCGCTATCCACGAACTTCGGAATGTTGTAGACGCCGCTGATGACGAAACGGTGATTTCGGTTGAACTCCGACGGGCCGCGGTTCGTCTTCCAGTTGAACTGGTCGCCTGCCGTATTCACGAGTTCGTTGACGGTGCCGCCGGAATAGTAGTCTTCCGAATTACCCGCCGTATATGCCGCGAGGAACTGTGAGCCGCCGGAGAAGCGTTTCGCAAGCGACATCTGAAGCGACGTGTACTCCGAACGCGACGTCGTCTGCACCTGCTGATTGCCGCCGGTGAGATTCTTGTTGCCTGAGAAGATGACATTGCCGCCGAGCGGATAGGTTGCCGTCGTGCCAAGGGCACCGCTGTAGACGGGTTGGTTGAGCGTGATCACCTGCATCAGGTGGGTTCCGCGATTGCCGACGAATCCAAACTCGGCGACAAAGCCTTTTGGCAATGCGATCTGTGCTCCGAGGTTGTACTGCTGGATGTAAGGCGTCTGCAATTCCGGATCGACCCAGACACCAGAGATCGGCAGGCCGACGATCGGAACTCCTGCGGCCAACGGTGACGGGACCGTTGCAGCGGTCGGGAACGATGACGGCGGCGGCAGGTGAATGAACGGATCTGCAGCCGTCCGGGTTCCGAACGCGCCGCCGAATGCATTCGCGATAACGCCGACGCCGAGTGCGAAGTAGGGATAGTTGAATAGCTGCGTGTTGGCAAAACGCGTCGAGATGCGGTCGAAATACCATCCGTATCCGCCGCGGACAATCACCTTCTGATCGCCCCACAAGTCGAACGCGAAGCCGATACGCGGAGCAAAGTTGTTCTTGTCGGTCGGAACGAGAGTCTTTTCGACGGTGGGAACGCCGGCAAGCGGGCCGCCCTCAGCCTGAACAAATCCGTTCGGAGGCGGAGCGGGAGCGGCGTTCGTTCCAAGCCGAAGCTGACTCGGGATGAAGTTTACGAGGCGTCCCTGATCTTCCGCAGGTAGGCCGAACAGGTCATAGCGAAGGCCGAGATTGACGGTTAGCCGGCTGTTTATCTTCCAATCGTCCTGAATAAACCCGCTCCAATCAGTGACCTTGTAATAGCGGTCGAAAACTCCCGAGCCGATAAGGGAGATTCCGTTGCCGGTCAGGAAGTTTTGAAACGAGGTAGCGGTCGCGGAATTTGTGTAATTGATCTGACCGCGAGTGAATGCGTTGAAATAAAACTTGACCTGCGAGAAACGATATTCGCCACCAATCTTCAACCGGTGATCGCCGACCGTCCACGAAAGCGTATCGCTCGCCGAGTAGGCGTTGATCCGCGAAGACTGATCAGCTAAAGGCGACGAGCCAACGAGGAACAATGAATCAGATCCGGCGAATGACATCGTCGGAGCGCCGGGATAAAGGGAAGCGAGCGGGTTGGTAATACCAATTTGAACAGCAGTGAAAGGCTCGTCCGGGAAACTTGTGACTCGGATGCGGGTATATCCCACGCGAAGCTGATTGACGAGGTTCGGCGAGAACACGTAGGTGTCCGAGATCGTGTAAAGCTTCTGCTTGATCGTCAGATCCGCGCCGAAGCCGAGCAATTGACTCGGCCCGTTGCCGGTTCCTGTGAAGTTGTAGTTCGCCTGCGTCGTCGGGTTATCGGCGATGAACAACTTCGCCGACAGAGTGTGATTCTGCGAGAACGCTATATCGCCGTTGATGTTGAACTGATTCTCTTCAAACTTGGACTCGCCCGATTGGACTATCGGTACGCCCGTAGTTGCCGAGAGGCCAGTTGCTCCTGACGAGGGGATAACAAACTGGCCGCTCGCCAAACGTTGATTAAGAAGTGCAACCGCCGATGGCGTGATCGAAGCTTGTAAAACACCAAATGCGGCAGCAAGTCCCGCTGCGGTGCGGTTTGAATCGGTCAATCCCGCGGGCACGACCGGGAACGTCAGGCTGTTCGCGAGCGAGGCTCCGTTGGTCTCACGAGTTCCCTGGTACGAACCGAAAAAGAACACGCGGTCACGGACGATCGGTCCGCCGATGGTTCCGCCGAACTGATTTCTTTCTAATACCGGACGGTCGAGTCCGCGTGCTTTTACGAACGGATCGTTAGCGTTGAAGCTATCGTCGCGGAGGTAGTAATAGGCGTTTCCGTGCAAGTTGTTGGTGCCGCTGCGTGTTATCGCCTCGACGTTGCCGCCGGCGTTTCGGCCGTTCGATGCGTCATAGAGTGAGGTCTGCACGATGAATTCCTGGAGGCTGTCGGGTGCAGGCACTGCGATATTCGGGGTCGAGTTGGTGCCGATCGAGTTGGCGTCGATACCGTTGATACGGACGCTGTTGCTCGTCCGGCGTTGTCCGTTGACGCTGATCACCGCGTCGCCGCGGCCAAGTTCTGTCGTGTTCGAAACGTCAGACTGCGCTCCGGCCGAGAGTGTCAGAAGCTGTTGGAAGT
>JBEBGW010000473.1:0-2955 GCA_040081025.1 Pyrinomonadaceae bacterium
ATTATAGGTCGCATTCTCGGCACGGTCGTCTCTACGCAAAAGGACGAACGCCTGCACGGCAAAAAACTCCTCATCGTTAAGCCGATCAACCTCGACGGCACGGACCAGAGCGGTTACGTAGTCGCGGTTGATACCGTCGGGGCGGGCTTTCATGAGAAGGTCATCGTCGTCGGCGGATCGTCGGCACGCCTGGCCGAAGGCAACAAGGATTGCCCCGTCGATTCCGCGATCATCGGCGTGATCGACACTATCGACATCGCTCAACCCGAGTAAAAATGGCCCTCGCCGATAACAAGACAACTGCTCTGGTCTTCATCCGCGTAGTCCTCGCGGCGGTGATGTTCATCCACGGAGCCACGCGGATCAGCGTCGGAACCGTCGGCGGATTCGGAGAATTCCTGGGATCGCAAGGAATTCCGCTTGGATTCTACGTCGCTTGGGGCATTACGCTATTTGAACTGGTCGGCAGCGTCCTCTTGGCCGCCGGATTCTACGCATGGATCATTGCCCTGATATTTGCGGTGCAACTCGCCGTTGGGATCGCGATGGTCCACTACAAGGAGGGCTGGTTCGTGGTCGGCCATGGCCGTAACGGCATGGAGTTCAGTGCGGTGATGATCTCCTCTCTGCTCGCCATTGCGTACGCGAATTATAAGAAATAATGCAGTTAGCCCGCGTTATCGGTACGGTCGTCTCGACGGTCAAGAACGAGGCTCTTGAGGGCCGAAAGTTCTTACTCGTCCAGACGCTCGACGCCGATCTCAAGGACAAAGGCCAGCCGCAGATCGCACTCGATTCGGTCGGAGCCGGTGTTGGCGAACTCGTCTTCTGGTGCCGCGGCAAAGAGGCTTCGTTCCCATTCAAACGCGACGAAACGCCGACCGACTGCACCATCGTAGGGATCGTAGACTCAGAAGCCCACGTCTTTCAAAAGTAATGCTGATCGCCCGTGTCATAGGTAACGTCGTTGCGACGCAAAAGAACCAACGCTATGAAGGTGCAAGCGTGATGCTATGCCGTCAGGTGACCCCCACAGGCGACGATATGGATTACACCTGCCTTGCTCTTGATTCGGTCAACGCCGGGGTCGGTGATACGGTCATCATTGTTCAAGAAGGGTGGGGAGCCTCAACCGCCGCAACCGGTCGACCCGGCGCCGCGATCGATTCGGCTATTGTTGGAGTGGTCGATTACATAGACCTGCTCTAAAACCTCTCAGTGAGTAACGAATCCCTAGCCAAGAAGATCGCTGAACTTCTGGACACCGACCGTCCTGCGGATGACCTGTCTTCGCTCCAGTCAGCTCTCGATTCCATTAGCACGCGGTTGGAAAAACTCGAAGCGTCATCTCAAATTCCGCATTCCGCATTCCGCATTCCGCAGTCGCATCATCCTTCACTCGACAAACTGGCCATCGCCGAGGCTATCGCCGACCAGATATTCGCCGGCGAAGGCAAAGAAAAGGCCTGCACGTTCGAGCCGAACGGCAAGCCTTGTGATCATTGCTCGATGTGCAACTCCCGCGGATTCTAACCGCAAATCCTCACTACTTATTTGAGTTGTTCGCTGCGGGTGCTGCTGGTGCAGCAGGTGCCGCCGGAGCATTCGCCGCGGGTTGGGTACGCCTCAAGTCGTTGGCATTACCGATGTTCGGTGCCTGCTGAGCCGATGGATCCGCCTGGAAGTACGGTTCTTCCTTGAAGCCAAGCAACCCCGCGGTCAACACAGCCGGGAACGAGTTCCGCGTCGTGTTGTAATCCTGCACGGCCGATGTGTAATCGACACGTGCCACGTTGATGCGATTCTCGGTTCCGGCAAGTTCGGTCTGGACGTTCATGAACGCCTCGCTCGATCGAAGCTGTGGATAGGCCTCCTGCAGGCTCAATAAGCGTCCGATGGTGCCTCCAAAACTGTTAGCAGCAGTAATGATCTGCTCACGTTGTTCGGGCGTACGATCACCGCCTTCGCCCGCCGCGGGCTGTCCGGTGGCGTTCAACAAACGCGAACGCGCTTCAGCGATCTGACCGAATACTTCCTGTTCCTGAACGCCCGCCATCTTTGCGGCCTCGACCAGATTCGGGATCAAGTCCGCACGGCGCTGGAGCGAACTCTCAACGTTCGACCACTTTCCTCGTACGTTTTGCTGTTTCGAAGTCAGCTCGTTATAGCTGCAGCCGCTCAGGCCAAAGGCCGCAAACATTGCAACACTCAAAAGAATAAGTCTTCTCATTTGTTTCTCCCCCTGAACGACCAACTAGGCGGCCGCTTGTTTCGTGCCAACTGCATCTACGGAATCTATCACTTTCTCGATCTGTTCCATATATTGAGCGAACAGATCGTTAGCCTTCAATTCTGTTAGGTTTTCCGCAAAGTTCTTTTCGCGGATGTTGAATATCTTCTCGAACACCACGCCGTCTAATCCAAGTCTATCAACAGTTAGAGCGACTATCTCGTGTTTTGTCGCCGGCGGCTCGGAGCCATGGAGCAAGAGTACCGCACGGAAAATGGCTGAAAAACTAGCGAGGCTCTCTCCCATTAGCTTCGAGAGGCCCTCGACCGAAGCCGACGCCGGGATGTATTGCCGCCGAAGCAATAGAAGCTTACTGCGTAGCTCGTATTCCGTCTGGTGACGCAAGAACACGTCCGATATTTTCAAGCCCGCAAGCACGTCCTCGCCGTAAAGGACCTTGTGTGCGATCTCCATCTGGTGAAACTCGATCGGGAATACGTCAGCAGCATTCTGAAGCTCTGATACCGTGAAATAGACCGGCACCGGGTGACCGAGTCGATGCCACTCGCGAACGCAGGCGTGGGCATTGCGGAGATCGGCGGGCGTGATCTTTCGCAGTGCGATCAATATGTTGTAATCCGAGCGCTCCGGGATAAAGTCACCCGCCGCCGCCGACCCATACAGCGTCACCGACGCGAGATTTGAACCATGCGTGTGTTTTAGAT
>JBEBGW010000474.1:0-2952 GCA_040081025.1 Pyrinomonadaceae bacterium
TTTTCACCCCACCATTTCCCACATACGCAAGGCTCTCAATAGCCGCCAGACTTTCAAGCAGAATTTCATCGTTTTCCGCGACGGTGCGTATCAGCTCAATCCCGAGCTGTCCTACTTGATCGACGCCGAGGAATTTGACCGTCTCGTAGCCGACGCCGAAGCTGCGAAACGCGAAAAAGACAGCGAGCGCCTCCGTGCGTCGCTTGAACGCTCTCACAAGCTCTACCGCGGCGAGTTCATGCCGGGAATCTACGAAGATTGGGCCGAGGAGCGACGGAACTATTATTCGGAGCAATTCGCACGCGTCACGGGAGCTCTCGCAAAGTTGTCGTTCGCTGAGCGCCGCTTCGCCGACGCTATGAAATTCGCAGCGGAGTCACTAAAACTGGACCCGTATCGGGAAGACATGCATCGGCTGACCCTGAAAACGTACGTTGCTCAAGACAAGACCCCGGCCGCGAAGAAGCATTTCGAAACAATGGCCGCACTGTTGAAAGACGAACTTGGCATCGAACCATCCGCCGAGACCCGCCGGCTCGCCGCGGAACTTGGACTTCGCTAAGACCTCCATTAGCAAAACTTATCCGCTCATAAGCCCGACCTCTCAAGTTTCCCTCAACCACCTCTCAAGTTTTTCTCAAACCTCTCTGTTTATGATGCTCGGCAATTAGTTCCAAAACTTTTGCATCAGGAGAATCAGAGGTGAAAACAACATCGAGGGCCGTATTTAGAAGAGCTTTTTGCACATTTTTTATTATCGCGGCGATCATGAGCGTGACATTTATAGGAGCTCGGGCCGCAAGCTTGAGCCCGAATCTTGTTTCGAGGATCAGCGGTATCGCTGACGTGGCCGATGTCGGCATGGTGATCGTCGCGTTCAAGACGACCAATGGCCTGCAGGAAAGCCATCTCAACATCCTCCGAAGTATCGGTATCACTGGCGGCCAAACCTTCCCCACACTCGGGATGGTGGCTCAACCGATGACTGCCGAGCAGGTGCGAGCGCTCAGCACCAACCCGGCGGTCCGGTCTCTTTGGTCGAATGACCGGCTCTATTACTACATGCACCAGGCTCGCGTCCTGGCGGGAGTTTCGAAGCTGCAAAGCGATACCGCAATGACATTTCGGAACGGCGGAATGCCGGTTTCGGGAGCGGGCGACTTCTCGGTTCTAGTTATCGATTCCGGTGTCGACGCGACACACAGCGATCTCCAGTTTGGAACTAAGGTGATCCAGAACGTGCAAACCCCGGTTGCCGCAGGCACGCTGCCCGGTTTCACTCCGCACGTTTCGATCGAGAACGTTCCGAACACCGATCAGACCGTCGGGCACGGAACACATTGTGCGGGGATCATCGGCGGAACGGGCCTTCGCAGCGGCGGTCTGTACACGGGCGTCGCTCCCGGTGCGAAGATCATCGGAGCCGGTCTCGGGGCGGGCCTATTCGTGATCAACGGGCTCGCGGCCTGGGAATGGGGTCTAACGAACCAGTATCGCTATAACATTCGCGTCGTTTCGAACAGCTACGGCGGCGGCGGAGCTTTCGACCCTGATAACCCGATCACGATCGCCTCTAAGGTCGCCTACGATCGGAATATCGCCGTCGTGTTTGCGGCGGGTAATGACGGGCCGACGAAAGACACATACAACACGTACGCTAAGGCCCCTTGGGTTATCGGTGTCGCGGCCGGCTCGAAAGAGGGTGACCTCGCAGACTTCTCATCGAGAGGCGTTCGTCGAGAGGAACGCCTCTCGAACGATGATCCGGATGACGACTTCAACGCTCCGACGATCACCGCACCGGGAACGGGCCGCATCTACGAGACCAACGCGGGCAAGTTTACTGCCGCATTAGTGTCGACACGATCGACCGTTAATCTCACGGCCAATGGACTGACGGACGACGCGGAACTACCCGTATCGGCTATCCCTTTCTACACCCAGATATCAGGAACGTCGATGGCGACGCCGTTCATCTCGGGCGTCATCGCCTTGATGCTCGACGCAGATCCCACGCTTTCCGTCGACGAGATCCGTTCGATCCTTACAAGCACGGCTAGCAGGATGCCGGGCCGCGATGATTGGGAGGTCGGCGCAGGTTTCGTCAATGCTCATGCGGCCGTCGACAAGGTCTTCAATCGCGGCAAGGCGTATCGAAATATTCAGGATTACGACTTTAACGCATCGTTTGGTGAGGAACGCGCGCCAGTGCAGAACTTCAACATCAGCTACGATCCGTCCGTCTCGGGAGCGGATTCGACAAACGCATATCGTTTCACCGTTCAGCCGGACATAAACGTTCTTGACGCTTTCGCCACGGCTGACGCGGTTGGTAACCAAGGTGTAGGAAACCTCGTCGGGATCAGGCTGACGAGTCCGTCGGGAGCGAGGTTTTCGAGTGGCATTAATACGCCGGTAATTGGTTCGCTCAACCGGCAGATAGTTGTCGCGAATCCTGAGGCGGGCGAGTGGGTTCTCGAAGTGCGCGGAGCAAATGGCCTCGCGGCGGCTCCCGAAGCATCCTCGCCCCAGCAGTTGGCTTTGCCCGGGCCGGTTAACGGCACGATCTCGCAGACCCGCTTCATTCTTCCGGCAATTAGCGATATTCAGGGTCATCCGCAGCAGGCGGCGATCGAATCCGCTCTCAAGAGCCGTTTGATCGACACGTTCGTCGATGGAACATTTCGTCCAAACGCGAACGTCACGCGGGCCGACCTCGCAAACTCGCTGGCGTTAAACACCAGCCTTCGTCAGGTTCTTGGCTCAACGCCAAAGTTTACTGACGTGAGCGGGGATCTTCGGTTCTTTAGCGAATACGTGGTCGCGAAGGGCTCGACAAATCGTGACTACGACTTCACGCCGACCGGCATGATCGCTTCTTCCGGCAGCCTTTTCAATCCGAACGCCAACGCTACGCGACTTGATCTCGCGGTCGCCTTCGTGAAGGCGATC
>JBEBGW010000116.1:0-11076 GCA_040081025.1 Pyrinomonadaceae bacterium
ATCGTCAACGAGCTCGTACTGTTCCGCGGTCAACCGATCCGCGAATTCTCGATTAGTGACCGACAACTCGTCCAGGTTGTCCGTCGTCGCCTCATCGAGCTTTCCGATCAGGAAATCCCTCAGCGTCTTCTGTGGTATCTCTTCGTTAGTCATTAGAAGGACGGCGATCAGCCATCCGATCATATGAGACAAAACGTCTCAATTCATTTCACTTCCCTCGTTGCACTCACGGATGCACGATTCCAGCCGTTCGCGGATCCTGCACGCGCGGATCGCGATCGCATTTGGACTCAGTCCGAACTTTGCCGCTAAAGATCGTCGATGATCGATCTTTACACGCCGCTCTCCGACATAGTATCCAACTATCAGTTCGCGGTCTTCACCGGCCAAGGTACCAAGACATCGATCCAGGCATTGGCTCAATATTTCCTTTCGATCGTTTTCGTCATTCAAAGGGTCATCAGAACCAAGTCTCGCCAAATCAGCAGGATCAAGGGCATCTTCTCGACGCCTTCCGGAACGAAGGTACTCAAGAAACACGAACTTTGCGGTGATATAGCAGAACTTAGCCGGAGTTTCGACATCGATCTCTCCAACTTCGTCCAGGCGACGATTCACGCGCTCGAGGGTTTCGTCAGCGAGATCATCCGGGATATCGCAGCCTTTGCGGTTGAAATACGCGACAAGCCGGTTGCGAAGCGAGAGATACTCCGCGCCGTTGGTGTCGGTGCCGTCGTCGAGCCACGCGAGAAAGCGAGCGAAAGAAGCCTCGCTCGCTTTCCATCTCGCGTTAACTCGCTCGCTGACGCCGGATTCCACCATGAATTGAGCCTGATCGGGGACGTCTCAATTGTATTTTGATTGCGTTGAAAAGTGAAGAAAAATGAATATTAGCGATGGAAGGCGCAGAAATCCTTTGGCTCGCTTCCGGCCTCGAAACTTTTCATTTCGGTCTTCGGGCAGACGGCGGTCGCCCGCATCCCCGTAAGCGGACAGACGATCACCATAACGCTCTTCGTCTTATTGGAGCTGGATTGAGTTCGTTGAGACGGGGGGGACGACGGGGACTGGTCTTCCCACGTCTCGCTGATCGGGGTCGGGCTCTTACCCGGACTTGGCGTTATCGGCTCACCGGTCTCGGGATCGTATTGGATCTCGCCCTCTGGCTTCAAGAATGCCTTTCCCGGGACAGTCCCGGGAACGAACAGCTCAATACGACGAAACTCGGCAGGCACGTCGGTTACGTAAACTTCGGGAGCCTCAGGCTGGATCGAAGTCGCCCAGTCGGGATCGTCGAGAGCAGGATCTTTCGGGGTCGGGCTTGTCGAAGGCGATGGGCTTGGCTTTGTATTCGCAGTTTCCACGGCATCGAGTTCACGGATCAATGCACCGTTTCTCGTGTCGATCTCGGCCTTGCGAATTCCGACGGGCATTGACCAATCGCCGTTCCATTCGGGATGCCGGTCGAGAGCCTCCTTCATAAAATCAGCCCAGATCGGCATCGCGGAATCCGAACCCTTCATCCCGAGGTCGTCACCATCGTCGAACCCGACGTATACGACGACAACCAGATCCGGCGTGAATCCGGCAAACCAACCGTCGCGCGATGTACCGGTTTTCCCGGCAAATCCTGTCTTCCCGGCGACGTTCTTAAATCCCCAAGCCTGAACCTCGGCCGCGGTCCCGCGGTTGATGACGTCTTTCATGATGTCCGTCATGATGTACGCGACATCTGAGCGGACAACGTTCTTCTTGTCCGGCTGCGAGAGAACTACCGTGGAGCCGTCGCCGTTGGTGATCTGCGTGATCGGCATCGGCGCGACTCGATCGCCGAGATTCGCGAACATCGTATAAGCCGTCGCGACCTGTAGCGGAGTCGCCTCGGCGGTTCCAAGCGCCATCGATGGCCACGCCTTCTCTACTTTCGGCATTCCCGCCTTGTGCGCGAGGTTCATTACACGACCGATGTTGCATTGCATCCCGACGTCGACGGTGATCGTATTCTTGCTCTTCACCAGAGCATCGCGAAGAGTTACTTCCTTATTGGAAAATGTGTCGCCGTAATTGTTAGGAGCGTATGAATCGTTCCCGAAGGTAAAAACCTTCTTCTCGTCTTTCAGGATCGTCGCGGCGGTGAAAACGCGGCTGGCCGTGTCATACGCGGAATTAACCGCGGCCGTATAAACGAACGGCTTGAAGGCCGATCCCGGCTGTCGCATGGCGCTCGTCGCCCGGTTGAACTGATTTTCGAGGTAATCTCGCCCGCCGACCATCGCGACGATCTCACCGGTCTTCGGCCTGATCGCTACAAGCGAAGCGTTGAGATTCCCCTTCGCCTTCTTGGGGAAGTACTTATCGAGCCTTTCGAGTCGCTTGTTGACAGTCTCGTACGCGATCCGCTGCAGATCGGGGTCGATCGACGTGTAGACACGCATATGCTGAAGCGCTTCAGGATCGCTGATCAGCTTCGGCATCTCTTCGATCACGTGCTGCGAGAAATAGGGCATTCCCTGTAGATCCTTTCTGCTGGAGATCTGCTTGAGTTCGAGGGAAGAGTTACGCGCTGCATAATGCTGTTCGGACGAGATCTCGCCGGCCTCAAGCATCGAGTCGAGAACCTGATTGCGCCGTTCCGTGACTCTCTGCTGATTCTTGAACGGATTGTACCGGTTCGGACTCCGGATGATCCCGGCCAAGAACGCCGACTCACCGACCGTCAACTGCGTGACATCCTTTCCGAAATACACACTCGAAGCCTCACCCACACCGTAGATAGAAACGCCAAGCTGCTGACCGAGATAGATCTGGTTTGCGTAAAGCGCGAAGATCTCTTCCTTGGTAAGCCTCGTCTCCAGGATGATCGACATGAACGCTTCCTTCGTTTTTCGTTCAAGAGTCGGCTCGTTCGTGAGAAGTAAATTCTTTACGAGCTGCTGCGTGATGGACGATCCGCCCTGATTTGCGATCGGTGAATCTTCGTCGCCCTCGTAACGCCGCCAAGCCGCGCGGGCGATGCCGCGGAAGTTAACGCCGTAGTGTTCAAAGAACGCTCGGTCTTCGGTAACGGTGATCGCCTTGATCAGGTGGGGAGGAAGATCGGCGAAATTCACTACCTTCCGACGCCCGTCGCCCTCAGCCGCGATCGTGCTCAGCATCTTGGGCTCAAGTTTCGACTGAGGTTCGACCCGGCCGCTCGCAAGATTCTGGATCGCGTCGACCGACTTCCCGTCCTTTGCAAACTTCACCTGAAGCGGCGAAAAGACCTTCGATCCGTTGATGACCGCCGTCACTCCCGGTTCGATCAGAAGCTTGCCGTCAAGGATCGAATACCGGCTTCGAGTCGGGTCGGCCTTGGCGTTCTTCTCGATGTAGCCCGCACTCTTTAGATATTCGATCAACTCCTGAAGAGTTCCCGCATCGCCTGCCTTCAGCGTTTTTGGCGCAGAGTAGATCCCGGCGGTCGGAGTGAATATCTCGCTTCCTAAGAGTTTGCGATCGATCCGGTCGGAGTATTCGAACCAGAAGTAGGTAAGTCCGAGAAACCCCGCCAACAACAATATGAGAGCAAAAGTGCCGGTCCAGATGTTGAAAACGCCTCTCAGCAACTTTCGAAATCTCGATTTCGGAGCAGACTGATAGACCGAAACGCGCTTCGCCCGCTTCCAGCCGCCCGGGGGCATCTTCGAGCGCGTGCTTTTTACCATCGGCGTTTCCTGCATTGGCTTGAGAATCTACAGATTAGAAGGGATTCGGAAAAGTGCGGTTGCCCTTGTAGAATTCTATTGCCATTAGCTCACTCGTGTCTAGCAGTTTGTCATTATGAAGGTACTCGTAACCGGCGGCAGCGGATATCTCGGAACCCACATCAGGAAATATTTCGATGCGGACGACTTGTCGCGAAGCTCCGGGCGAAGCGTCCTTTATCTCCACGACGTCCGCGAAGTCGAGGAATACGACCTGGTGATCCACCTCGCCGCTCACTTGGATAAATCGCCCGACGCCGCCGAAGAGGTCTTTCTTACAAACGTCGAAGGCACGGTCAATGTTCTGAAGAACGTGAGAAAGGGAGCCGCATTTATCTTCGCCTCTACCAAGGATGTTTACGGCCGGTTTGCCGACAATTTCGCGGAAGTCCCTGAGACGTGTCAGACGCTCTATGCGGGGCAATCGGCCCTCGAATGGTCGAAGTTAATCGCCGAACAGTACGTTCATTACTACGCAAATCAGAATGGATTTCGCTCGTGCATTTTCAGACTTTCGAATGTATATGGGAAAACGCCCGAGAATGCGTCGCCCGGTTTCGTCGGAGCCTATGCCGATGCGATCAACATGGGCGAGCGAATCCGTCTTCCGGGCGGCGGATCGCCGATACGCGATCTTTTACATGTCGACGATCTATCCGCGGCCTGTGAAGCTTTTCGCAATTCGGTCATCAATCATGGGACATACAACCTCGGCGGCGGCCGTGCAAACGCGACCTCGTTGAAAGAGTTGATCTTTAAAATGGAAGAGGTTTCGGGACTGCAGGCGGTCGTCGACGCTGAGAATTCGCTACCCGCTCCGGTTCCGCATCGATACGTTTCCGATCTGTCGCTCGTGCGTCAAGAGCTCGATTGGGATCCGAAGATCGGACTCGATGAAGGACTCGCGGGGTTGTTCAAACCATGAAGATCGTCGTCCGCGGAGCAAACTGGATCGGTGATGCCGTAATGACGATCCCCGCTCTTCGGCGGCTGAGGAATATCTTTCCCGACGCCGCGATCTCGCTGCATACGCGTCCGTGGGCGGAAGGCGTGTTCCGCGATGCGGACTTCATCGACGAGATCATCCCGATCGACGGCCGAGGATCGATCCGCAGCGTCATCGACCAATCCCGCATCCTCCGCGAAAAGAATTTTGATCTCGCGGTCTTTTTTCCGAATTCGTTCGAATCGGCGCTGGTCGCCCGACTCGCACATATCCCAAAACGCCTGGGCTATTCGACCGAACAGCGCGGATTTCTGCTTACGGACAAACTAGCAGTGCCGCCATGGAAGCACGAGGTTCATGAAAGCAAATACTATTTGAATCTTGTAGAGAGCCTGAGTAGCGATGGAGTCTCTGCCGACCCGGGATATCCGGACCTCCATGTCTCTGACAAACGACGATCCAATGCGCGGACGGATCTTTTCGAAGCCGGCGTTCGCGAAGGTCGGAAGGTCGTGGGAATTGGCGCGGGCTCGACGAATTCACTCGCCAAGCGCTGGAGGGCCACGAACTTCGCCCGTGTCGCAGATAAGCTATCGATCGAACAAGATGCAGATGTGATTTTACTCGGTAACGAAAATGAGGCAGACGTGTCGAGATCGGTCCTTGATGCCTCACACGAAAAGCACATTGACCTCACCGGACAAACCGATCTCGCAACGGCGATCGCGATCCTGAGTGTACTCGATCTTTTTATCTCGAACGACATGGGCCTTGCGCATATCGCGGCGGCAGCCGGAACACCTACGATCGTCATCTTCGGCCCCACGGACGAGAATACAACGCGTCCACTCGGCCATCGCGTTGAGATCATTCGCGAGCCGGTCGAATGCTCGCCATGTATGCTTCGCGAATGTCCGATCGACCATCGATGTATGATCCGCATTTCTCCGGAACGCGTCTTTGAATCGGCGTCGAAAATGTTGGAAACTCAAGCCTGAATGACGGATGCAAACGGAAAACGGCCGGCGGCATTTATTGACCGTGACGGAACCTTGATTGAGGAGGTAAATTTTCTGTCGAATGTCGGTGACCTGCAGGTTTTTCCTTATACCGCGGAGGCTTTGCGACTGTTGAAAGAGAGCGGGTTTTGGATCGTGGTCATTACGAATCAGTCAGGGATCGGCCGCGGGATCTATTCGGAAGCCGATATGCATGCGATCCATGAAGCGATGCAAGTCGAGTTAGGAGGAGTGATCGATGCGTTCTATTTCTGTCCTCACCTTCCGGAAGACGGATGCGAGTGTCGCAAACCCGGACTCGGGATGCTCGATTTTGCTCAGCGGGATATGCCGATCGATCTGGCGAGGTCATGGATGATCGGCGATAAGCGGATCGACGTTGAGACCGGGCGGGCAGCGAAGATCGGTGCCGCAATGGTTCTTACAGGCTACGGCGAAAAGCATCAGCACGAACTCGACCAAGCACCTGATGTGCTCGCCGATGACCTACTGAAGGCCGTGGAAAAGATCGTTCAGTCGTGAGCCAACGGCAATCGAACCGTAAATTTCGCTCCCCGATTCTCGCCCTCACTTTCAACGCCAACCCGGCCGCCATGCATTTCAACAAGATTCCTAACGATCGCGAGCCCAAGGCCTAATCCGCCGTTTTTACCAGGAGCGCTAACATCCTGTCGGAACCTCTCGAACACGAGAGGAAGAAAGTCCTTGCTGATCCCGGTTCCCTCGTCACTTACGACTATCACCGCGACCTCAGCATCTTGCGATGCCTCGACGAGTATTCGGCCACCCTCATGACTGAACTTGATCGCGTTGGTCACAAGGTTGGAGAAGACCTGTCGCAACCGGCTGCTGTCGCCGGCGACGACAGCGCCGTTAGCGAACGACCCTCGCAAGAACTCCAGCTTCTGGTGCTTTTGCTGCGCGGCCGGCCGCGCGATCTCGATCGAATCGCTCACAACGGAAAGCAACTCAACCGGTTCGTTATCGAGCTCAAGCTTCCCGGAGATAAGCCGCGCGACGTCGAGCAGATCCTCGATCAGCCGGTTCTGCGTTTCGGAATTCTTAATGATCGTGTGAACGGCGCGCTGCGTCTGGCTGTGGTCGAGCGTGCCGTCCTTCAGCAGACGCGCCCATCCGAGGATCGAGTTGAGTGGTGTTCGCAGTTCGTGCGAAACGGTCGCCATGAACTCGTCCCTCAGACGGTTCGCCACCTCAGCCTCCTGCCGGGCGATCTTCTCACCCTTTAGCAAAAGTTCCCGTTCGCCGCCGATCTCGAGGAGCTGCTCATTGATCTCGACGAGTTCTTCGGTCCGTTCGTCGACCTTCTGCTCCAGCGATCGATTCGATACCTTGAGATCGGTCTCAGCCGTCTGTCGTTTCTTGATCTCCCGGAAAACGATAAAGTTCGCGAGACCTAGCGAAATAACCCCAGCAAGGCTCGCAGCGATCAGGAGCCAAACGGTCCGGCTGAGTCCGGTGTCCAGTCGGTTGTCTCGCTCCTGCCCGCGAGCAGTGACCGTATCTTTTAGCTGCCGCACGCCGACTTGAACGGCATCGACCATCGGCCGATAGGCCACGTTCGTGATCTGTCGAACGCCCTCTTCGGGCCCGCCGATCTTCCGAGCCTGGATCTTAGCGTCAGCCTCACTAATAACCGCTACCGTCGCTCCTTCGATAGCTACCACCTGGGCGAGGGCGTCCGGATCTTCCGCCCATGATTGCTTTAACTGGGCGATATTCTGCGGAATAGCGGTTTTTGCTCGGTTGTAAGGTTCAAGGTAGGTATCGACTCCGGTGTATGAGAAGCCGAACACGCTTCGATCGATCGCCATCACGTGACGGGCTACCTCGTCCGCTTGGTGCAGCGATTCATTCGTTCGCTTCTGCCACGCGAGAGCCTCCTGAAATGAAGCCTGACTTTGATAGAAAAGGAACCCTACCGTCGAGAGCGTGAGAAACACGACGAAGAGTATTAATGGGAGCTTTTGCTCGGTTCTTAGTGCCATTTACTGCGTCCGAGGGCAAAAGAGGGAAACGAAGTCAGGCTGATTCCACGCGACCAAAATCGTCTTCGAGGCGTTCGATGTCGTCCTCGCCAAAATAGGTGCCGGTCTGGGTTTCTACGAAGACAAGCGGTTCCGAGGTATGGGGATTCTCAACCCGGTGGGCAACCTCGCGCCCGATATCGATCGCGTTTCCGGCGGTAACTAGAATTTCCTCGCCGTTTAGTGTTACTTTAGCAATGCCGCGAACCACGAACCAATGTTCGGCCCGTTGGCGGTGGCGCTGATAACTCAAACGTTTTCCGGGGATCACTTCGATCCGCTTGACCTTGTAATCGTGGCCCTCATCAAGAACCGCATAGCTTCCCCATGGCCGGTTTTCAGACTCGAGAGGACGCTCGTTCGCTTCCCTTGATTCCTGCGTTTCTGGCATAGATGGTCAGTTTAAACGAAAACCCCCTCCCCGCCAATGCATCGCTGAGTCAGCGGGTGCTGATGCTGATAATCGGGCGCCTGGTCGCGATATTCCTCCTGCTTGTCTCAAGCTGGATCTGGTACAGCGGCTCGACTGAATTCACCCTACAGAGCATTCCGCAGAGCACGCTTTTCATTTTCATCATCTCGGTCGGGCTGACGGTCGTTTACTTCTTCCTGCTCAGGATCAGCAGCCTCATTCGATGGCAGATCCGGTTTCAGTTTCTTCTCGACGCGCTGCTCATCACCTGGTTGATCTGGCGAACGGGCGACCTTACGTCTCCGTATATCACGCTCTATATCGTCCTGATCTCGGTTTCCAGCGTCTTTCTCCGTCCGCGTTCCACGATCTTGATGGCCTTTCTCTGCATCGGCCTATTCTGCGGTCTGGCTATACTTACCGGCTTCACTTACATCGATTCGTTCGGGATACCGCAGACGCGAGCAAAAATCGTTCAGATCCTCAGCTTTCACGCGGTTGCCTTCTTTGTGGTCGGGCTGCTTGCGAGCCGACTCGCCGATCGTCAGCGGTCGGGAGAAGAGTTACGCGAGGCGACGAAAAACCTTGCATCGCTCAGGGCTCTGCACGAACGCATAATCGAATCGATACGTTCCGGACTGATAACAACAGATCTAGAGGGTACGATCTTCACCTTCAACACGGCCGCATCAGAGATCACGGGATATACTCCGGCCCAAGTAAAGGGAACGTCGATCTTCGATCTGATGCCTGGTCTCCGAATAAGCCTGGCCGATGCGTCGCTTGAGAGCAGCGAGGTTCAATCCAGATACGAGTCCGACCTGACCACGCCCGACGGATTCGTTGTCCGAATAGGCTACAGCGTCGCTCGGCTTTTCTCGGAAGAAAATGAATCGAGCGGTTACATTCTTACTTTTCAGGACCTCACTGAGATCCGTTCGATGGAAGAGAGCGTTCGGCGAAAGGATCGGTTGGCGGCGGTTGGGCGAGTCGGAGCCGGGCTGGCTCATGAGATAAGAAATCCACTTGGAGCAATGCGCGGGGCGATCCAGGTGCTCGAATCGAGCATGCCTCCGAATTCGATCCAGACCGATCTGATGGGCATCATTCTACGCGAATCGGATCGGCTGAATAGCATCATTACGAATTTTCTTAGCTACGCAAAACCCAAGGTTGGCAACTATTCCGAGATCGACCTGCGAGATTCCATTCGCGATACGGTGACACTTCTTCGGCATAGCCCCGACGTTAAGGAAACTCACACGATCACGGAAAATCTTTCCAATCAGCCGATCTTCGTTTCCGCGGATCAGACGCAGATCCAGCAGGTGTTCTGGAACCTGACGCGAAACGCAATTCAGGCGATGCCGGAAGGCGGAGAGCTTACGATCTCTCTCGATCATGGTATCGGCGATCGCGCCCGGATCGTGATCGCGGACACTGGCAAGGGCATGCCGCCTGAACAAGTCGAACAGCTTTTCGAGCCGTTCGCGAAGTCGACGACGGGCGGTACTGGGCTAGGACTGTCGATCGTTTATCAGATCATTCGCGATCACAACGGCACGATCAACGTTCGGTCCGCTGAAGAAGAAGGTACGACCATTACCATCGAACTCCGCCGCGAGCCGATCTCCCTCGGGGCACGTGTCGGAAGCGGATCGGAAGAGGGACAATCACCGATCGAATCGTTCCTGCGGGTGGCGAAATCGAATGATGAAGATAACTCTTGAACTTAAGGTCTTATATTTGGGACAATAGAGGCGTCGGATCGTCCGGCTCACTCATTTCCTTATCCTCCAACATGATCTACCGCCCGGTCTCGTAGCCTCGGCATCAAAAATGTCTAATATCCTCATCGTCGACGACGAGCAAAGTTATCGCCAACTCCTTACATTGGTCTTCGAAAGCGACGGACATTCGATCCGGACCGCATCGAACGGCCGCGAAGCTGTCGAATTAGTAGCCGAAGAAGCTCCCGACGTGATCGTCTCCGATGTACGTATGCCCGATATGGATGGTATCGAGATGCTGCGTGCGGTACGCGAGACGCATCCGGATCTGGGAGTCGTCTTTATGACGGCTCACGCGTCGGTCGAATCTGCCCGCGAGGCATTCAAACTCGGCGCTGATGATTTCGTAACAAAACCGTTCGATGTCGAAGAGCTAAAGCTGATCGTCAAGAAAACGCTCGAAAAGCAGGAGCTTATCCATGAGAATCGCGCGTTCAAACGGGCGCAGCGGGATCGAGGGAGCGTAAAGAACATCATTGGCAGCTCATCTAGGATGCAGGCGATCTATCAGATGATCGAAACGGTCTCGGAGGTACAGTCGACCGTACTGATCAACGGCGAGTCCGGGACGGGTAAAGAACTCGTCGCAAGGGCGATCCACGATCTCAGCCCGCGTGCCGAAAGGCCTTTTATCTCGATAAACTGTGGGGCGTTTACCGAAACGCTTTTAGAATCAGAGCTTTTCGGGTACGTGAAAGGTGCATTTACAGGTGCCAACACGAACCGAAAGGGGCTCTTCGAAGCCGCCAATCGCGGTACGATCTTTCTCGATGAGATCGGCGAAATGTCGCCGGCAATGCAGGTAAAGCTGCTTCGTGTGCTTCAGGAGAAGAAGGTGAGGCCGGTCGGAGCCCACGAGGAACTGTCAGTTGATGCCCGCGTTATCGCCGCGACGAACCGTGATCTAAAAAAGATGTCGGTAGAGGGTACTTTCCGCGAGGACCTCTTTTATCGAGTTTCGGTAATACCGATCAACCTGCCTCCGCTTCGAGATCGCCGCGAAGACATCCCGGACCTCGTCGAGCACTTTATCCACAAGTTCTGCGATATGTCGGGGCGGCACCTTACGATCTCGCCGAAGGCATTGCAGATGCTTGAAGGTTATATGTGGGGCGGGAATG
>JBEBGW010000475.1:0-2949 GCA_040081025.1 Pyrinomonadaceae bacterium
TCGACGGGCTTCGCGGGAATCAGAATTTTGCGGCCGGTGAGTGGCAGGGCTATTGGGGAAAGACGTTCGATGCGGTCATCGACCTTCAGCGTGAAACGGAGATCCGCGAGGTCGGCGGAAGCTTTCTGCAATCCGCTCGTTCGTGGATATGGATGCCGGACCGGTTGTCATTCGAAGTTTCGAACGACGGAGTTTCGTTCACGAGCATCGCCGATTGGAAACCCGGGTTCCCGCAAACCGAGATGAACGGCACGCCGAAAGAGTTCCGAAAAGCCGTTACGCCTGTGAAGGCCCGATACGTCCGCGTCCGTGCATACAACTTCGGCAAGATCCCCGCTTTTCACGTTGGAGCCGGCGGCGATCCGTGGATATTCGTCGACGAGATATTTATCCGGTAGCGGTTGGTGTCAGTAGCCCGACCGTTAGGGAGGGCGCCGATAGCCCAGAAGTGACCTGTATGAAACGGGACTACATAGAGTTTCAGGATCGGTCTCGCCCAATCGGCTTTCTTATTACCATTCGCTGCTACGGTACTTGGTTGCATGGTGACGAGCGCGGTTCGATGGACCGACGAACATTTAATACATTTGGCACGCCGGACCGACCGATCAATCCGAATCTTAGGGACAGTGACCGGGAATTCCTAAAGAGCCCTCCGATGCGGTTCGATGCTGCTTGCCGCAAGCATATCGAGGCCGCGATCAGGGAAGTTTGTGAGTTTCGCAAGATCGGATTGTCTGCTATCAATGTACGCACCAATCACGCGCATTCAGTCGTACGGTCATCGAAACCGCCTGAACCACTTATGAACAGTTTTAAGGCGTATGCGACTCGTCGGCTTCGCGAGCATGGACTTGTCGATCCGACGCAGCGAGTGTGGGCAAGACATGGCAGCACGCGATATCTCTGGACTGAAGAGCATGTGGCCGCTGCAGTTGAATATGTCGTGAACGGTCAGGGCGGCGATCTTCCGACGTTCGATTAAAGGTGCGTGAGGTAAGCGGCGCCCTCCCTCACGGTCGGGCTACTGACACGATCGGACGCCGCGCTGGCGCAGGCTATCGACGCGGTGAACCAAAGGATAGAAAAGAAATCTGACCTTTTAGGACTTTGCCGCGTCTAACTTTTGGCACATTTGGGCGTAGCACGGGCTCTGATCGAGGTTTCAAGGTATATGGATAGGCGAGTTTTTCTAAAGAATAGCGGTATCGGGTTGGCGAGTTTTGGCTTTATGGCTGCGGCGCCCGAGTTTCTGCATCAATTCGCGGCAGCGCAGACAAAGAACGGCTACGGCAGGAAGAAAGTGCTGGTCACGATCTTTCAACGTGGAGCGGTCGACGGGTTGAATATGGTCGTTCCGTACGGCGAATCGGCGTATTACGACCTTCGCCGGACGATCGCGATCCGCAAGCCGAACGAGACGGAAGGTGCGATCGACCTTGACGGGTT
This sequence comes from Pyrinomonadaceae bacterium, assembly GCA_040081025.1. Taxonomy (GTDB): domain Bacteria; phylum Acidobacteriota; class Blastocatellia; order Pyrinomonadales; family Pyrinomonadaceae; genus OLB17. The sequence goes on from JBEBGW010000475.1 coordinate 1,450, forward strand.
TTTCGGCCTGAACCCGGCCATGGCGTCGCTTGCGCCATTTTGGAAATCGAAGCAGCTTGGGATCATACATTCGTCTGGGTCGCCGGATAACACTCGCTCACATTTTGACGCGCAGGACTATATGGAATCCGGCACGCCTGGGTACAAGGGGACGCGAGACGGCTGGCTGAACCGGGCTATGCAGACTGCTGCCGTGAAGAGTGATTCGCCTTTCCGTGCGGTCGCGATGACGCAGTCAATGCCGCGAGCTTTGTATGGCAAGGCTCCGTCGGTGGCGATGACGAACCTTTCGGATTTCACGATCAAGGCCGGCCTCTACACCGCCGATCTTAAAGGAGGCTTTGAGGGAGTTTACGAGCAGAACGTGAAGGATTCGCTTGGCGAGACAGGCAAGGAAACATTTGAGGCGGTGAACTTCTTGAAGTCGGCGAATCCGGCTCAATATAAGCCGGAAAACGGTGCGGTGTACCCCGCATCGCAACTGGGACGTTCGATGCAGCAGATCGCTCAGATGATCAAGGCCGGCATCGGGCTGGAAGTCGCGTTCGCCGAGATGGGCGGATGGGATACGCACACGAACCAGTCACAGGGTAACGCACCTGCTCGCGGACAGCTGGCAAACCTGTTGAGAGATTTTTCATCGTCGATCGCTGCCTTTGCGACCGATCTCGGCAAGCGAATGGATGATGTCGTTGTCCTGACGATGAGCGAGTTCGGCCGCACGGCTCGCGAGAACGGCAGCCGAGGAACCGATCACGGTCATGGCAACGCGATGCTGGTGCTCGGCAATTCGGTGAAGGGCGGAAAGGTCTACGGCGACTGGAAAGGCTTGAAACCGGACCAGCTAAACGAAGGCCGCGACCTCGCCGTTACTACCGACTTTCGCGACGTGTTCGCAGAGATCGCGACAAAACATCTCGGCAGCAAGGACACTGCTGCGCTGTTCCCGAAGCATACCCTTTCGTCTGCTAGCTTTCGCGGAATACTTAGTTAGAGGTGATCTGAATTTCGTTTATGAAGGTGCGAGACCGATTCGCACCTTTTTTCGTTGGCCGAATGCATGGATAAAGAGCGATCCGGGTTGTTCCGCTTCGCGATCTAAAATATCCTTGCTGAAATGAAGATCTACGATGTGACGGTGGCGATCAGTGAGACGGTGCCGATATGGGAGGGCGATCCGGCGGTGGTTGTGCGGGGTGAGCGGGCTTTGGCGGCGGGGGATGGGGCTAATGTTTCGTCGTTGTGTTTTGGCGCGCATACGGGGACGCATGTGGATGCGCCGAATCACTTTATTGAGGGAACGCGCCGGGTTGACGAGCTTGATCTGGCGAAGCTGATCGGGCCGTGCCGTGTGGTTGAGGTCGCACCGGAAGTAATGGCTGTCGAGCCGTCGCATCTACCGTCACTCAACGGCATCGAGCGGCTTTTATTGAAGACGCGGAACTCGGAGTTTTGGTCGACGCCGGAAGATGGATTCCGGCGCGATTTCACTTTCATCAC
>JBEBGW010000117.1:0-11040 GCA_040081025.1 Pyrinomonadaceae bacterium
CTGATAGAGCTGTTCGCAAATGAATTTTCAAAAGTCCTCATCTTGGGCGTAGCCGCTCTCATCGCAGTTCTCATCGCCCGCTTCGACCTGCCGATACCGGGAACAAGGTCGACGTTTTATCCAAAAACAGTTTTCGCTTTTTGGGGCATTGCGACTCTCGGAGTCTACGGCGGAGTGTTGTTAGCTCTCGCCGCCGCCCTTGCTTCGCGAGATACGATCCGTACCGATCGGCAAGGTTGGATTCGTCTCGTGGCCGGCGATGTCGTGTGTGCCACGGCCGCCGCCCTCGCCTTTCATTTCTCGGTCGATGCTTTTGGCGGAGGACGGAATACCGTTGTCGCGGGAAGCTTTCTGATACCCAACGAGGTTGTCTTCGCGGCGTGTGTAATGTCTCTCGTTTACTTCGCCGTCGGAGCTGCTCACGATCTGTTCGAGGCTAACTTCTCCGGAAATCGGATCGACAAGACGGTCCTCGACCGACTCGTCTGGACGCCCTTGACGGGACATCTCGTCGGTCTTGCCGTGGCGATCATTCTCTTCCTGACCTTCAATCATTTCGGTATCGAATTCGGTCTGGTCCTGCTGCCCCTCGCGATAGCGGCCAATGCAGCGTATAAGATCCACATTCGCAGCCTCGATCTGAAAACTAAAGAGATCCGCGAGGCTTCAAAGATCCATCTCGCGACGGTCGAGGCTCTTGCCACCGCGATCGATGCACGCGACCAGGTCGGAGTCGGGCACGTACGCCGAACGCAGATATACGCTGTCGGACTCGGCCGGAAGATGGGCCTTTCAGAGCTGGAACTGGACGCCCTTCAGACCGGAGCGTTGCTACACGACATCGGCAAGCTCGCGGTACCGGATCATATCTTGAATAAGCCCGGCCGCCTGACGCAAGCTGAGATGGAGAAGACCAAGATCCACTCGTCGGTCGGAGCCTCCATCCTTGAGAAGGTCGGATTCCCCGGGCCGGTGGTGCCGACGGTCAAATATCACCACGAATTCTGGGATGGTAGCGGGTATCCCGAAGGCCTTCGCGGTAGCCAGATCCCGCTCACGGCCCGTATCCTGGCCGTAGCCGATGCTTTTGACACACTCCGCGGCGCACGTCCCTATCGACCGGCGATCTCTCGCGAAGACGCATGCAGTTTCATGCGTGCCGGTTCGGGCTCGCAATTCGATCCGAAGGTCGTCGATCTTCTGGTCCGGAATCTGCGTGAATTCGAAGACGAGATCGCGACCGAAGGACTCCAATACGATTCAGATGCACGAACGATGGACGACGTGGGAAATACCAGCTTCGTCGATCAGATCAAACAGGCCAACCGCGAGGTCTTCACACTATATTCGCTCGCAAGAGAATTTGGCTCCGTCATGTCGCTCGACGACATACTTGCCCTGTTTGCCGAAAAGGTCGGCGAGTTCGTCCCGTACGATGCCTGTGGGATCTTTCTGCTCGACGACACCCGTGAATTTGCTTCGCCGGCCCATATCGCCGGACCTTGGTCGTCGGTCCTTTCGGGTATGCACGTTCGCGTCGGTGAGGGAGCCACCGGGTATGCCCTAAAGAAAAACAAGTCGATCGAAAACGTCGATCCTGCGATGGATCTCTTGTTCGCGGCTCCCGAGGATGCGAAGGAGTTCCGGACGATGATATCGCGGCCGCTTATCGCGGAAGATCGCGTGATCGGAGCTGTGTCCGTATATTCGCGGAGTCTGGACCAGTATCAGGATGAGCACGTTCGGCTACTTGAGACCGTCTCGAAGATCGCGGGCGACGCGATCGCAAAATCACTTCTGCACGCAGAGGCGGCGACCCACGCATCGACCGATCCGATCACGTCGCTGCCTAACGCCCGAGCCCTTCGTCTCGAGTTCGACAAAGAGGTCAAACGCGCGATAAGAAGCGATTCGTCCTTCCAGATCTTGATGCTCGACCTCGATGGCTTCAAGGCCGTGAACGACAACTATGGCCACAAGGTCGGCGATCAGCTGCTGACCGCGTTAGGCGGTGTGATCAGAAACGAGCTTCGCGATTACGATTTCCTCGCCCGTTACGCCGGAGACGAATATATCGCATTGATTCCGGATACCGACGCCGACAACGTCCGTGAGCTCTGCAAACGTATCCAGGCAGCCGTCGAGGCGTTCGGAGTCGAAGTCACCGACGGGGAAACCGCGAGAGTTGGAGTCAGCATCGGCTCGGCCGCCTACCCGGGCAGCGGCGAGTCATTCGATCAGCTGATCATCTCTGCGGACAAAGCAATGTATTCAGAGAAGGCTCGAAGAAAAGAGACAAAGGCGGTGACAAAGGTGGATGTTGACACATTACTCAGCCCGACTCCGACGGCAGAGGAGTATTTACCGCTTCGCGTAGAAGATGATGAGGAGTCGACAGCAGACGAGTTTGCCGGCCGGCCTCATATTTCGGGTGAGTTGCTGATCGTCGAGCTGGACGAGAGTCACGTGATCGCGACGAACAGCATTAATTAGGTATAGCTTGGGGCGGACAAGGTGGGCCCGCCCTGGTTTCGGATCGTGTTCGGTATACGGTTGTGCGGCCGTCGAACACGGTCCGAAACACTTTTAAAAGGCCTGCGAGAAGCGGAAGTGGATCTGGCTCTGCGGCAGTCGGTACAACGCATTGGGCCCGACCGTCTGTGGAATGATAAACGATGGCGGATTCAGCAGGTATCCGTAATCGATGCCCGCTTCGCCGCCGACGGGCGTCTTTATCCGCAGGCCAAGGCCGACGGTGTGCGTCCAGTTGGCACGAAGATTTTTACGGACGATCTCGGTATCGGGGATCTCCTCGCGGCTGAACAGGTCCTTAGAACTCCGGAACACATTGCCGCCATCGTAGAAGGGAACCACTCGGATCGATTCCGAGATCGGTACGCGTGCCTCGACGTTTACCACTGCTAACGCGTTTCCTCCAAACGGAACCGTGAACGGATTCAAGAAGACCTGCTCGCCGCGTTGATTAAAGAAATTTCCGCTCGGTACGACGACAACTCGCGGTCCGGCGGACTCAAAATCGAATCCGCGCAATGTGTTGGACCCGCCGGCAAAGAACCGTTCGCTGATCGGAAGGATCCCTTCGAGTCCGGGGTATGCTGCGGGAAATCGGTTGCCACCGGAAAAAAGGCTTGCGACGCCGAGTATCCCACGAGCGGCCAGCGTCGTCTGGTATTTGTAAGTCTTGAAGGTGTAGTACTTCGTCGCCGACGCCTGAAACTTATTGAATCCGACGTTCGCACCGAGGAATGGAACCGAGACATTGTATTCAGCAGTGATATAGCTGCCCTTTGTGGGGTCGCCGGCATTGTACCGGCACGGCTCCTCGACGTCTCCGCGGGCGATAGTGTCAAAGATCGTGTACTTGATATTGCAGTTCTGCCGCGTGTCGCGAACAAACGTGGCACCGAAGCCGGAGGTGCGGATCCGCGAATCCGGTATAAGCAGATCCTTGATCAGCAAACTATCAATGTTATAAAGACGAACGTCCTCGAATTTGTAACGGAAGAATACGATGCTTCTGTCCTTTCGACTCAGCGTTCGATTCGTTTCGGCGGTCAGCGTTATGCGGTTCAGCGTCGGATCGCTGGCATCGTTGCCGAACTCGTCGACCGGATTCCCCTCGGCATCCAGCCGCTGGACGATTCCGAAGGTCCCTTGGTCGAACGCCGAGCGGAAAAAGCGCGTAACCGTCGTGTCTCGCTGGTATCCGGCTGTGAGCGTCAGCGGAGCAAAACGTTTTTCCCCGTCGCGAATGAACCGAGGGTTGATGAAATCGACCTGAAAAAGCTGCTGTCGCTGCGATGCACGGAGCCGTGCACCCCCCTGCCAAAGATTCCCAAGCAGATTGAAATGCCTGATATCGACGAAGCCGCTCGCCCCGAGATCAGTTGATACGCCGCCGCCGTATGACAAGATCCGCGGAGCCTGTTCGGTCACGTTTACAATGACATCGACGTTCCTTCCGCCGCCTGGTCGATCACCGACTGGCTGAGTGCGAATCGTAACCTGAGAGAAAGCGTCGCTCGCGTACAGGTTCTGTTCGCTAGCGTAAATGTCGGTCGACCGGAGAAGTTGATTCTCACGAATGTTCAAAGCCTTTCGGATCGCTGCTTCCTTTGTCCGTTCCTGGCCGGCGATCAGGATCCGGCTGATGTATACCGGCTTTCCTTCGTTTTCGATCGTGTAGATCAGCCGGGCCTGCTTAGCTCCGGTTGCGGCATCCACTCCGATCTCGTCGGTCGAGATCGTGACCGAGGCGTCGAAGTAGCCCGCCTTCGAGTAATACTCGGCGATCTTTCGCTGACCGTTCCGTGCCCTCGCACGCGAGATATTCTTATTTTCGATCGCGGGGAGTTGTGCCTCGAGTTCGGCGGTCGTGAACGCCGTATTGCCGCGGATCTCGACGTCCGTCACGACCGTCGGAAGGCCTTCTTCAACAACGAACGTGATGATCAGATTTTCGCCGTCCGGCGACACACCCTGATTGACGCGAACGGTGGCGTCGCGATATCCGAGTTCGCGCAACAGCGTTCTGATCGTCGCGGCGTCGTCCTCGAGCAGAACGGCGCTTGTGTATCCGTTGCCGTATCCGAACAGCGGGATGATGCCTAGAATATTTGCTTCCTGAGATTCAAGGACGGACTTGATCTCGGTGACCGTAAAACGCTGCGTTCCCGTGAGTCGTATGTCCGTCAACGTCAGCTTGCGATCAAGATCGGCGACGTATCGGATCTCGACCTTCTTGTTTTGCAGTTCGCCGCTAGACAGGGCCGAGCATAGAAACTCGGTCCCGTTGCGAAGCGCGGTTCCATCGATATCGGTCAGGGGCGGATCGACGGTGCAGACCGACCGAACGTTCGCAAAGAAATAGCCTTGCTCCTGGAAATGGGTTTCAAGCCGACGCTCGCCCTCGATAATGGCGGCGAAATCGACGGTACCCTCGCGGACTACAGGAAGGATCCGGCGACGTGTGGTCGAGCCGACCTTCGAGCCTTCCGATTCGACCTCGACCGTTACCGTCGGGCCGGTTCGTCCCGCAAGCGAGATCGCGATCCTGTTTGCCTCGCTATCGTAGACCACCCGAGGCTCGTCGAGCTGCGGAGCAAGAAACCCTTCGTCGCGAAGCTCGGTCTTTATCCGCTCCATATCGGCCCGCAGTTTCTCTTGCGTGTAATCTTCGCCGGCCTTCAGCTTTACCTTCGTCGCAAGCAGAGCACTGTCGAAGCCATCGACGGCAATGTCGAACCGCTCAACCGTCGCTTGAGCGTTCGGTTTCACCGTGAATGTAACTGCCACTTCCGTCTCATTCACCAGCGGCGAACGCGACGTTTCCACTTCCGCTTTGAAGAATCCGCGGTCACGCAGATATTCGAGGATCGTGTTCGCGTTCTCATCGAGCGTAGTTTCGGTCACCGGCGTTCCGGGTTCGAGAATGTCGATCCGCAGCAGTAATTCCTGTTCGGTGATCCCGCTCTTGTCGCCTTCAGGGATCTCGACGACTACGCGCTGAGCCCGCGTCTTTCGCCGGATGATGAAGCGCATATCAACACCGCCGTTCGCGGCATCCGAAGCCTCGACGATCGCGGATGTAATCTCCTTAGTGTTGTACAGACGCTCGATCGCGTCGCGTACACGGACCGCGGCATATCGCTCGCCGACAGCTTCGCGGGCGACAAGGCGCAACTGTTCGACGGCGTTGACGTTCCGGTCTGTGCCTTCGAACGTCACCGACACGTCGCGGATCGCGCGACCTTCGAACTGACCCTGCGCGAAGGCAACACTCGCGAACATGCAAACAATGCTCGCCAGTCTCAGAAGTGAAAATGTGGTCGGTCTGGTCGACACCCGAGTTGTTGTTCGTCCCCTAAAAACGCCGTCGGAAGCGGACTTCCAGGCTAAAATTATCGCGATTACGCGTAACGTTGCTCAGGCTACGCTGTTCGTACTGAGCAATCACAGAAAGCTTGTTCGAGACACGATACTCGAGAGCCAATACCTGATTCTGGTCCTGCGAAAGATTTGTCGCGTATGTGACGCGAAGGTTGTTGTTGATCTGTCGGCCCACCGTCAGCCGCGCCGACGGATTCAGCCGCTCACCGGATATGATCGGGTCGATCTCAAATACGTTCAGGCCGAACAGTTTATCCGTCGCCTTTCGAACCGGCTCGTTGATGATCGAATCGGTCAGCACCTCGGCCGCCGTGTTGATGCCGGTCGTGGCGAATCCCGGCAGACCCGCTTCGGTGTTCGAAAGATTGCCGGTCGTGATCAGCGAGAGTACGTCCTGTGACGGCAATGCCGGACTCGACCTTGCGTTCAACGCAAGCGTCTCAGTTTCCGCGAGGCTTCCGTTGAAGTTCACAAAGATCTGATAGCCCTGGATCTCGGTCTCGGCCTGCAAATTGATGATCGGCTCGATCGCTGTGTCGGGCGGAAATTCGAGCACCCCTCGCTGGATGTCGTAACGGTCGCGGCGAAAGAACAGCACGCCGCTGTTCGCCGTGATGCGGCCCGAGATCTGCGGATTGTCGGTCGTTCCGGTAAGCCGCAGCGAAACCGACGCGGTCAGATCGGCGATATTATTTTTGACGATCAAAGCGTCGCGACCCTCTATGGTGAGGTCGAATCGGGGGGCAAGCAGCGACGATGGCCCACTCGAGATGGTCCCGCCGCTTCGACCCCCAACAATATTCGCAAGCTCGATATCGCGGCTATAAAGGGCGCGCCGAGCCCGAATATTTCCGGCGATCTGTACTCGCAGATTCTCGCTAACACGCCGGCCCGAGAACTCGAGCCGGGCATCTCCGGTCGTCGTAAAATCTTCCGGCAGCGGAACCGTAATGTTGGTGCCATCGAGAGCGACGCGGAATGAATCGATCTGCAGGTTATCTTGAAAGAGGACACCGCCAGTTGCCGTGAACTTACCGCCGCCAAGATAGCCCTCCGCCGAATCGATCTGAGCCTGATTCGACGCGAATAATATCCGTCCCTTCAAACGATCGAATGTGAGCCGGCTCGACCCGATAAAGGCAGCGACCGCCGCATTTTCCATTGTCGCCGTTCCTGAAAGCCGCGCGTTCGAATTAACCCCCGACACTCGCACGGCAACCGTCGCGTATCCCCCGAAGAAGGTGTCGCTCGTCGCGATCTGTGGAACGGCATTCAACAATGCGAGGTTGACCCGTCCGTCCACTGCCAGGCTATTCACGCCGGCGTCGGTCAATGCTTTCACGCCCGAGATCGTAAGGTTCGAACCACCGCCCGAAAACTTTGCGGATTGGAAATTGATTTCGCTCGGCGAGAATGCGATGACGACTGGCTCGGCCGCAGAGAGCGGCGTGTCCTGGATCTGAAGATCGAGCCGCGTAAATCTCGCCGTGCCCGTCAATCCCGCAGTCGAGAATTCCAACTCGCCCTTATCATTCCGCTGCCGCAAGTTTCCGCCGAACTCGACGGTGCCTGTCCCGACGCCGCTCAGCGGTATTCCGCGAAGCTGTGGAACGAGCGCGAAGAAGGGGGCGAGCGGGCTGTTATCCAGCACATGCTCGACCCTTACCGGCAAGTTATCGTTCCCAAAATTCACAGTTGCACTCACAACTTGCGGACGCCCGTCGAGAATCGCCGTAAGATCAGCGTTCAGCACCTGCCCGGTCGTCGTACCCTGAAACTCAACAACGCCGAACGTATTGTCATTGACCACAACATCGCGGCCCGAACCCGAGAAATTAATGTTGTAAGTATTCGGCCGGTCAAATTCACCGATCGCTTTGGCAGTGAAATCAGCAAGTCCACCGATTGTCGGGATCGCACTGTTTTCAGGCAGGAACGCCAGAGCGAGCGGCAGCGGAACGCTCTTGCCGTTCAGTTCGAAATCGAACGCCGACGATGCCCGATCGTAGCCTCCGCGGGCCGAGACAAACCCTTCGCCGATCTTGATATCGCCTTCCTGCAGTTCGATCCGTGTTCCCGAGAAGACCGCCTTGGCTCGAAGACTGTCGAATGATTGCCCGGCCACAGTTCCGCTCGTTGAAGCGATGTTGATCTCGCCCTGCGAGGCATTCGGCAGGCCTGTCAGATTCACCGAGCCGGTCGTTGTACCTGTAAAATCGCGAAGCCTTTCAGGCAGGTCGACTGGCAGCGCCGCGAGAATATTGCCGGCGTTCACATTGGTCAGTGTCGCCTGAACGCTCGTATTGTTCGCCCCGCCCGCCGGAGCGCTGACAGAGAACGCGATCGTCCCGCCGCCAGTCGATTCGCGCAGCATGCCGTTGCGAAGCTCGGTCCCGGCAGGCGAGACAAAAATATCCGTCGATACCGACCCGACCTCTCGTCCGCGCAAGCTCAACGACGCAAGCGATGCCTTTCCGTCGATCGTCGGATCGGTCAGATTTCCCGTCAGTTTTCCGTTGAATGCAAGATTCCCGCTGACGCCCACCTGAAGCGAATCAAGCTGCTCTTCAAGATCCGGCGACACGCCGAGGATCCGCACAAGCCGCTCTATCTCGGCCGCGTCGGTCGAGCTCAAGGCGAGGTCAAGGTTCGAATTCTGGCCTTGAAGATCGAAAGTTCCGGCCGCACTCAGCTGGCTGTTCGTCGTATTGAGCCGAGCGGTGTCTATATTGAACAAGCCGTTGGTTGCGGTGACTTCCACGCGTCCGTTCACCGGAACCGTACCGCGGGTTCCGTCGCCCGCGTTCGCGGTGATGTCGGCACTGATCGCACCCGATGTCGAGCGGATGTTCGTACCGTTGAACGTTATGTCAGCTCGTCCCGTCGTGCTTCCCTCGAACGGGATCACGCGGCCGCCCTGAAGCGCGACGATCTTGGAAAGATCGAGGTTTACAAAATCGGCGTTGATGCGCGACTGCTGGCGCTCGCTGAACGCGATGCTCGCCGTGCCGTTCACGGTCCCGTTCATCACCGCGGCCGTAAGCTCCGTAAGCTCGGCTCGATCATTCGAAACGTTCACCTTTGCCGACGCGTTCCCAAGCGGGATCGACCCGACAGTCCCACCGCCGATGCTCATGTCCGCACTCGCGCGATACCGGCCCGACGGTTCGACCACGAACACCGGCCGCTTGATCTGAACGTTCTCCAGCTTGCCGCCGCCGTCGATGAGTTCGTTGCCACGAAGTGTCACTGTGCCCGCGTCGATATCGTTCGACGAACCCGATACCGTGCCCTGCCGGATCGTTAACCGCACGCCCGCGATGTTCAAATTCCCAAGCACCGCACCGCCGCCCTCGATACTCGCGATCCGCAATCGATCGGCGTTCACGAGAGTTTTCACCGCGTCGTCTTCGATCGATATCGACGGAGCCGAAACGCCCGAGATCCGCGCCTTGGCGGCGTCAACCCGCGCGGCCGTCAGATTGTCGAGACTCACTTTCGTCCCAGATGCCGTATCAACCAATTCAAATCTACTTGCTCGCAAGTTCGACGCTCGATTGTCTTTGAGTCTTGCTCCGCTTGCGACAAGGCCGTCCAACTCGACGGTCGTTCGGTCATTTGTATCCCGAACGCGAAGATTCCTGCCCTGCACGCCTTCGAGCTTGTAATCCGGCGTGGTCATCGCTCCCGCGGTCGCCGATGAACTGTTCAACTGCGTTACGCCGTCTTTGGTCGAGAAGGTCAGTCCGCGTGCGCTGAGATTGTCGAACGAAGTGTCGCTGATCGAAAACTTTTGAGCGCGACCCGAACCGCCGCTGGCCATCAACTGCTTGTCTTTGTATTCCGCGACCGCGTCACTAACGAACAGCCCCACTATCGACAGGTCCTTCGACTTGGCCGCGACCGCCTGGAGTTCACCGACCCAGCGAAAATCCGATCCGGTTCCTCGGACGTTTCCCGACAGCTTAGGAAACTCGACGCGGAAATCTTCGAACGTCAGCAGTTCGGCGATCGCAGTGCCGTTCGCTTCGTAACTCGAATTCGTTCCTGCGACCGTCGCCGCGACGTTGATGCCTTTCAGATAAACACCCTCGGCCGCCAACGCGTCGGATTCGATCCGGCCATCGACGCTGTAATTCTCGCCGGACCCAATGACCTTGCCCTTGAAATTCCCGACCCCGCGAAGCGTCGCACCAAGCGGAAAGATCGTCGAGGTCTGCGTCAGGTCGACGGACGATTCGATGTTGAGGTCGTATCTGAACTCCTTCCAATCCGCCAGCCGCCCGTTCATCACGACCTCGCCTATTGGCGTTTCGAGACGCAGCTCTGAAATGTCAGCTCCGGTCTCATCGGCGATCGCTTTCGCTCGCAGCGAGATGTTGTCGAGCCTGCTGTCCTGATATGTGAATGTCGATCCGGTCGAGGTCAGGTCGAGCCGGTATCGGCGCGGTGTAGTCGGATCTTCCCAGCTTTCTGGGTCGAGAAAGAATTGAAGATTGTTCGCGTCCGCCGTGATCGTCCGACGAAGGTCGCCAAAGTGAACGACGCTGTCGCGAAGTGCGAACTTCACCGAGTCGTACTTCAGGCTGATGCTCGACGCCCGTTCGTCTTGAACGAGGTTCGCGAAATTCGAGCGGCCGTTCTCGTCGTATTTGACCCAGACCTCGGCTCCCCAGATCTCGGTCGAATCTACCTTGATGTCACGCGTCGTTTGCCATGCGAACAGATTGTCGATCGAAAGTCCGATCCGGCCTTCGCGGATAAAGCCAAGATTCTCGCCGGACGTTCGGTCAGTAAAAGTCGCGTTCTTAAGAGTGAGTTCGAGCGGTGTGACGGAGAGGCTAAAGACATCGGCGGTAAAGTCGATGCCCATGTAGTTCATCTTATCGACGAACTGTCCCTTGATAACGGAATCGACCGTGCCATACCGAAACAGCACAACCGCAAGCAGCCCAAGCACGACGATCAACGCCGCAAGCCCCACGCCGAATAACAACGCATTCCTGCGCGTCACATACCGCCGTCGAGCCTTCGGCGATTCAGCCGGTGTTTCTTCGCTAGATTGTCCCAGGTCTTCTTCCTGCATCGCTGCCTATCGAGGAGAGCAACGTCATTCGTTCGAGCTAAGAA
>JBEBGW010000118.1:0-11002 GCA_040081025.1 Pyrinomonadaceae bacterium
AATATTACATGGAACACGTGTTGCACGTCAAGGGTTTTGATACAACACTTCGTCTTTTACGAAAGACCGCAGCGTAAGCCTATCTGAGAAAACTAGAGCCGATCCTCTTCTACGGAGGAGGGCCCGGCTGGATGGACCCCTAGAAGTCTGCCCGGGCCTCCTCGTTGCACCCCTGCGGGGTGAACCAGGTCTCCCCAAAGAAAAGAGGGACGCGGTAACCGGCAGGCCTGCGTCCCTCTCTCCCCCCTGGGGGAAATGCCCTCCTCTCGGAAGGCAAACTTGTAGTGTGGACCGTTCGATACCTTGCGGCACGGACGGCCCCACGGTGGCTCGGTTTTACTGAGAGGACTACTTCTCTTCTTACCTCGCCGCCGAAAAGTTCATGTCAGTAAGGTCACCCTCGAGGCTGAACGTTCGCACCGATTCGGTGAACTTATAGCGTCGATGGGCAACGTCGAGGTTGTAGATGTCCATCACCGCGAGATCTTTGAACGAGTAATAGCCGAACGTGTTCGTGATGACGGTCTTCTTTTCGCCGTTGTTGAAATTTACGAGCAGCAGGGTGGCACCCGAGATGCCGCGGCCGTTGTAATCGACCACGCGGCGATTAAGGACGGCGCGTGAGTATTCGACGTTCCGGTGTCTGAGCACATTTATCGTGGCCTGCAGCCCGCTCTCCGCCGCATAATATGCTTTCGCCTCATATAGGACATCGGTCGAATTGCGCGAATTATTTCCAACCGCCGATAGCAGAAACGCACTTGCCGTAAGCAGCAATACGGAAACGAACATCACCGTGGCTAAGGCTGCTCCCGATTCGTTGGTCCATTCCTGCGTTTTCTTATTCATGGCTCGTACTCCGATAGTCAATACTGGCCGCGCATATACGGCGAATTTCTGAGCGTGACATCCGACTTTACCGTTACCGTTTGATTGCTTGGCCTGCGATGTCGGGAAGAAAGACGGTCAAAGTTATCTCGATCCGTCCTGTGTCTGTCGTCGGAGCTGCCGTAGCGGGTAGCCTCACACCTCCGACGTAGTCGATATATCCAAAGGTCACGTCGCTGACTCGATTCACCACGCCCGAGGTGTAACCGCCGTTGGTGTCGTAACGAACAACCGAACCCGTGGCACTATCAAAGAAAAACGTGACATCCTCGTTCGCGGAGACTGTCGCGCCGTCGTTGTTGTATACATTTGCTCGGAAATGTAACCGCTTAGCATTTGAATCTGCGATCACGACACCGTTCGTAAGAAGCCCATAACCGGAATTTCCGATCTCGCGGGTCATGACGTTTAGCGCGGCCTGAGTCGAAGTTATAGCGTCGGGTCGACTCGGTTTGCCCGAGCCGTCGTCTGCGCCGCGTTGTGATCCTCCAGCTTCGAGCCAAAATCGTCGGTCTCCGCTTGCAGAGCCGTCGCGTAAGCTGCCGTCAGCCCAAATGTAATCGGCGCGACCGATACCGTGGCAAACAGTGCATCACCCAACTGTTTCAACTCTGCGTCCGGCATTGCAGAAATATTATCAGCCATAGAAAAACAAACTCCTGTAAACATTGTATTTACAATGCTTCCAAGAGCAGCGTGGGAGCACTGTATTGGGGTAAAACGGCAGAATTATGCCTGAACTAATAAGCGAAAATCAAGAACTTTTTCCTTAAAGGCACGTGGCGCGAACCTAAAAGCACGAGGCGCGGACTCAAAAGCAAGAGGCGCGGACTCAAAAGCAAGAGGCGCCGACTTAAAAGCAAGAGGCGCGAACTTAAAAGCAAGAGGCGCGGACTCAAAAGCAAGAGGCGCCGACTTAAAAGCAAGAGGCGCGAACTTAAAAGCAAGAGGCGCCGACTTAAAAGCACAAGGCGCCGACTTCTCGGCAACAGGCGCAAACTTCTCCGCACGTGCGGAATTCTTCTAGGGAAGCCCGGAAACGCCTCTCCGCAGGGCCAAAACACATTCGCCCCGCAAATATGCTTCTACAACTGGTGGGTCCGAGACCCGCGGTCGAATATAACCCTTCAGCATGGATATAGGGCGACTGAAGTATAAGCCGTATGAAACTTTTGGTTGACATTTAAGACTGTTATAAGCAAACTTGTCCAAATCAAGTGTTCGCCCGTTTCTGGAAGGTATAAGTAATTAGTTGTTTAACTGACGTTGATTCGCAGGAAGTTGACTGCGCGATGTCATCAATGTTCGTTGTCAAGCCACCGAGGGCTTTCCTGGTAAGACTTCGGCCATGATATTTGAAAATTGGTTTTGACCCAAGGTCTTCGTGCCCCAAGGTCAAAAAAGGCCGGGTAACGGAGTGGGAGACGGTATCCGGCCACTTATCTAGTACAGAGTGTCAAACGAAAAACGCACTCCAGTCTCCTTCTTCTCCTTCTGCATTTGATGATTTTGGCGCGCTCAACTTTGAAGAAGTGCGCTGCGGCCGCCTCGATCGCCACACTCTCGGGGCCGCCGCTAATTTTCAAGCGGGGATTGGCGCCAGCCAATCCCCGCTTGATGTGGGGTAGGTAAGGCTAATTCCGGATGAACAGCGAACATCGTAGTCCCGCTATTCCAGCCCGAATTAAGTTCTACCGGCCGGATGTTATCAGATATGGGTGAAACGTTATTTGATCATCTGAACAAAGTAGAACGGGCCGCCTCCAAATGGCGGTCCCTACCCCAATCATTTCAGCCGCGATTGATGGCCAGGACCGGAAACTTTTCGGCGGCTAGGTAGAGAAGTAGTCCTCTCTGTAAGCCAAGCCACCGGAGGGCCGTCTGTGCCGCCAGCATCGACGGCCCACTACAATACAAGTTTGCCTTCCGAGAGGAGGGCATTTCCCGCAAGGGGAAAAGAGGGACGCAGGCCTGCCGGTTACCGCGTCCCTCTTTTCGTTTGGTTTGAATATCCAATTTAATCACGCTCAACTCGCATTTCCGTCGACGTGATCATCTCCGACGTGCGGATGCCGGACATGGATGGCATCGAGCTGCTCAAGAAAGTCCGCGTGATCGACGCCGACATCGGCATGATCCTGATGACGGCTTTCGGAACGATCGACACCGCCCGCGAAGCGTTCAAGCTCGGCGCCGACGACTTCATTCAAAAACCCTTCAATAACGAAGAGCTAAAACTCATCGTCCGCCGCTCGCTCGAACGCCGCGCTCTCGTCAACGAAAACCGCGCGCTCAAACAAGCGCAGCGCGCCGGCGGCAGCATCAAGAATCTCATCGGCACGTCGCAGAAAATGCGCGAGCTTTTCGCGATGATCGAGACGGTTGCGAAGGAGCGCTCGACCGTCCTCGTCACCGGCGAATCCGGCACCGGAAAGGAGCTAGTCGCACGCGCGATCCACGATCTTTCCGAGCGTGCCGACCGCCCCTTTATTCCCGTAAACTGCGGAGCCGTCACCGAGACACTCCTCGAATCCGAGCTGTTCGGATTCATGAAAGGCTCGTTTACCGGTGCCGATCAAAACCGTCCCGGCGTGTTCGAATCAGCCGACAAAGGCACGATCTTTTTGGACGAGATCGGCGATATGCCGCAGTCGATGCAGGTGAAAATGCTCCGCGTTTTGCAGGAGGGTAAGGTCCGCCGCATAGGCTCGGCGCAGGAGATCGCCATCGATTCGCGCGTCATCGCCGCGACCAACCGCGACCTGATGCCGATGGTGGACAGCGGCGAATTTCGACAGGATCTTTTCTACCGCCTCTCGGTCATCCCGATCCACGTCCCGCCCTTGCGCGAACGCCGCGACGACATTCCGATGCTCGCCGAAAATTTCGTGCGCAAGTTCAGCTCGCGTTCGGGCAAATCCGTCGCGATCTCGTCGAACGCACTCGCGTCACTTTCCAATCGCGACTGGCACGGCAACGTCCGCGAACTCGAACACGCAATGGAGCGCGCGGTCGCTCTTACACCCGACGGAGGCGAGATCACCGAAGAACGCTGCACGGAAAATACCAACGGCCGTCGCGGAGCTTCCGTCACAGCCGCCTTCCCCAACGACGGCCTCGACATCCGCGCCTATATCGAAACCGTCGAACGCGACCTCATCGCCGAAGCCCTCCGCCGCACCGCCAACAACCGAACCCGCGCCGCCGAACTCCTAAAAATGGAAGTCCACCAGTTCCGCTACCTCCTAACCAAACACGACTTATAGTCGGAACCTCCTGCATGACCACGAAATGAAAAAGACCGGAGCGGCGAACCACTCCGGTGCATTAAAACTGACGGCCTGCTTCTAGTTCCCCACTCGTTTCGCTTTTCGATGGCCTTCTAACCTCTTACAAATGGAGTGAACCTTCAAACTAGTTACTCTTAGCCTTCTGAAGGGAGTTGGGAGCCTCATAAGAGGTTCGAACGAGTCAATCTGTTTCTTAACATGAGCTGAATAAACGAAGGCACTGCCTGAGCGTTCTAGTCGCTTGAGATGTAAGATTCCCCTTTCGGTCCGAAAATAGTAAATCGTACATCACGGCATATCTGGCATAGTCAGAATAGGGACCGTCAGGAAATGAGTTTACGATGCTTCGCGCTCATCAATCGGAACGTGATTCCCAAAAGCGATCATTTTGGGCGTCTTTCGTACGATTTCGTATGCCGGAAGATCAGATGCGGATGGCTTTCGAACGTCAATTGTCAGCCAATTGTGTTTCGCGTCCGCGTGATCTCGGTCCAGTCGATCTCTGAGACAGACTCGTGCTCGTCGAGGAATTTGTATTTCTGTTCCTTCCGCCAATCAACCGGAGTCGCGTGGTAATAGATCTTCGCCATATTCAGTTTCCGCTCTTCTTTTTTCCGGTCAGGCGTTTCACCTCGCGGTCAAAGTCAGAGACATAATCCCGGTCTTGCTCTTTTCGATACTTCTCAAATTCCTGTTCCGCCTTCAACTTTGCCTTGAGTGCAGAGACCTTTCCCTTGTCTTTTAAGATCGGATAATTCGACAACTCCAGAAACTGATCGAGAAACTTGATCCAGTCCTCCATTTTCATCAATATCTGCCTTTGTGTCCGGTTCTCGGCAAGATCGAGGTAAGCGGAAACCAGACCGTTCAGTTCGCGGACATGCTCTTCACTAAGATAGTTTTTTGCGGTATCTATGTCGGTCTTAAGGATCTTCTCGCCAGGAGCGTTCTTCCAGGTTGTCAGTCCCATGAAAAGCTTCTTTGCATCCACGGATTCGTATATTAATTCGGCGGCGGTTTTACCCGTTACCGCCCAATGCAGTTTATTCTGGACCGTCGCGAAAAACTCCTTCGTTATAGGTGCGTTCTTGTCATAGTCAGCGGATAGGGCGTATAGGTCGGTTATCTTCTGATAAAATCGTCGCTCGCTTGCCCGTATCTCGCGAATTCGGTCGAGCAGTTCGTCAAAATAATCTTTGCCAAAATGCTTACCCTGTTTAAGGCGTTCGTCATCGATCACAAAACCCTTCACGATAAATTCGCGCAGCGTTTCGGTCGCCCAAATTCGAAACCGCGTCGCCTGATATGAATTTACTCGGTAGCCGACGGCAATTATCGCGTCGAGGTTATAGAAATCTATTTCGCGTTCTACGTCCCGACTGCCTTCACGTTGAACTATCCGGAATTTCCGGATAGTTCGATCCGGTGCCAACTCTGCTGAAGAATAGATGTTTTGAAGATGTTCGCTAACCGTCCTAACGTCAACACCAAAGAGTTCAGAGATCAACTTCTGTTGAAGCCAGAAAGTATCGCCTTCGTAACGAAGCGAAACACGAGCGTTACCATCGGGCGTACTATAAAGGATCAAATCGAAGTTTTGGGATTCGCCCATACGCTAATTAAGGGCCTGCCTTTTTCCCACAAACATATTCACACTCACACTGACTTGGATTCCGAAGACATTGTGGGGTCGTGCCGGACAGTTTCGGATTGCTCCGAACGTCGCCGCCAAGATCGAGACGTAGATCAAGATGACCTTGTGTGTGGGTTTCAGGCTTATTCGCGACATGTGGCTTTTATCTGAATTTGGTCAAATGTCTTGGGGTCGTCATGAGATCAGGTGTGACGATTGTACACCAAAGCTCGCCTATTACTCTCGGCGTCGTCCGTGTTGTGTACGATCCTTAACCAGCGGATCTGCGTTTGGTGGTTCGGCTGACGATGGTGGTTTCGTTTAGGTTTAGGATGAGCTTGCCGTCGGCGGAGAAGTGCGGGTCGTTGAAGCTGTGGGTTTGGCGGATCTTGATACCGAAGTGAGTGCAGAAGCTGGCGGCTGAGATGTAGCGGGTCGACTTTTTGCTGCTGCTAAATCCGATCGGGAACGCTTCCGGCATTCTCAGGCTTGTGGCTTGTATCGCGATCTGTTGGAGTCGGCGGTTAAAGAAGAGCCAGACTGCCTCTGGCGAGCGAAGCCGTTTGAACAAGTTCGCATTCAGTTGAATGCGGCCGCCTCGTGCGATCGTCGCGTGCATCCGTAACGCCGGCGGCTTGACCGGACCACCCAAAAACTTTTCCCATTCGACATCGACGCTTGCCATCGCTTTCTTATCCTCCTTCTTCGTTCTCGAAGTGTTGCATCGATTATACAACGTGCAATGTGGGTGTCAAGCTTTGAACGAGCGGTAGTGGGTCCGTTTCAATTTTCTGGCTTTTGCGATTGCTTGCGCTTAGCCACGTCCCTTTAGAGCGTGGGCAGATCGGCGTCGTATTTTTTTCAGGGCGTTTCAACGCCCTTCCAGATGATAAGCCCGTAAACGGCGTGGGTACGCGAAGCCGGTTTTTAACCAAAGAGAATCGAAAGCTAAGACACAAATTGCCGAAGACGGAATCCGATGTCGGCGTATTAGCGATATTACGCGTATCGGCGAATGTACATGCAAATGCGTCCAAAAAAGCGCGATGCCAGGTGCGCAACACGGGCTGCTGGACGCAAAAAACGCGTTGCCAGGTGCGCATTCCGGACTTTTTTGGTCCGGGTTGCGCTTCCCAAGCGACGCGTGATGTTTGAGAGGCTTATTTTTGCTGGCCCAAAACCGATCGAGGTCGGTGCTGGCGAGCGACACGGACTCTTTTACTGTCTTTCAGTCAGGAATTTGACCATGTCGTCGTGATTCAGCGGCTTAGCGAAATGATAGCCCTGGCCGGCCCCACAGCCTAGCATTTGCAGTTCGCCGATCTGTTCCGGATGCTCGATTCCCTCGGCGATCGTCTTCAGATTCAGCGAATCGCCCATCATTATAATGGCTTTGGCGACCGCGTTTCCTTCGCTTCCCTGGCCGAGCTTGTCGATAAATGACTTGTCGATCTTCAAAATGTCGACCGGGAACCGCTGCAGATAGCTCAGGGACGAGTAGCCCGTTCCGAAATCGTCTATCGCCAGCCGCACGCCTAAGTCTTTTAGGAGCTGCAACTTAACGATCGTCGCTTCGGTGTCCTGCATCATAAAGCTCTCGGTAATTTCGAGGATCAGGCAGCGTGCCGGAAGACCCGAAGCAAGCAGCGCCCGGCTGACCATATCGACCAATTCCTTCTGCTGGAATTGCCGGATCGAAATATTCACCGTGACCGAGAAATCTTTGCCGTCCGCGAACTGCTCGCGCCATTCCTGCACCTGCCGGCAAGCCTCGCGAAGCACCCACGCACCCAACGGAACGATAAGATTCGTCTCCTCGGCGAGCGGTATGAACTTCATGGGCGGAATTAGCCCGTATTTCGGATGCACCCAGCGAACTAGTGCCTCCATACCCATCATGTTGTTCGACGAAAGCTCGAGGATCGGCTGGTAATGAACCACGAATTCGTGATGCTCGATGCCGCGGCGGAGATCTTCTTCAAGCTCGATCCGCTCCATCAATGCTTCACGCATCTTCGGCTCGAAAACGACGTAACCACCTTTGCCCTCATTCTTTGCGAGGTACATCGCAAGGTCAGCATTCCTAAGAAGCGCCTCGCTCGTCATCGCGTCTTCACTGCTGGCAGCGATACCGATCGACGTACCGACAAAAGTCTCTTTTCCGTCGATCACGAACGGCTGTTGAAATACGGAAAGGATGCGTTCGGCGATCATTACCCCTTCGTCGACCCGCACGACTGATTCGCAAAGCACCGCGAATTCGTCCCCGCCCAACCGCGCCGCCGTATCCGTCGTACGCAGGCAATCCTGCAAACGCTCGGCCACCGCTATCAGCAATTTGTCGCCCGCCGCGTGGCCCAGCGAATCGTTGATCGATTTGAAATTGTCGAGATCCAGAAAAAGCACCGCGAGTTGCTCTTTCTTCCGCGGAAGCTTTGCCAGAGCGTGATCCACACGATTTTGAAACAGCGCCCGGTTCGCGATGTTTGTGAGCGGATCGTGAAGCGCCTGGTGCGTTAGCTGATCTTCTAGGACCTTTCTATCTGTTACATCCATTAGACTTCCGATCATCCGGACCGGCATCTCATCTTTGTCATAAACGACGTACCCGCGATCGATCACGTAGGCGTAAGTCCCGTTTTTTCTAAGAAACCTATACTCGTCAGCCCAGTTCTCTTTGCCAGTATCGATGTGGTGGGTTATGTCCCGGATCACGCGCTCGCGGTCCTCAGGATGCAGCCGTTCCCGCCACGAACCCTTGTCGGTGCCCATCTCCTCTGCCGAGTATCCGAAAAGCTTGTAAACTCCGTCGTTCCACCATGTTTCGTCGGTGTATAGGTTCCAGTCCCAAACCGCGTCGCTCGTCGCCCGCGTAACCAACTCGAACCGCTCCTGACTAAGTTTCAACGCGTCCTCGCTTCGCTTGCGCTCGATCGCGACCGCGATCTGATCGGCCACTGCGGAGAGGAGTCGAACATCCCGCTCGCTATAAGTGTCCGAGTTCTCGTAATCCTGAACGACGAGCACGCCGATCGGGCCGTTAGGGGTTTTCAGCGGTACACCAAGCCATATCGGTGAATCAGTCCCGACCGATTCGACCTCGCCGCTTTCGATGATCTTTTTCGAGTCAGCATCAGTCAGCAGCATCGGCTCGCCCTTGCGAAATACGTACGCGCTCAGAGATCTCCCGACCTTTACCGGAGCCGGCATCGGGTCGAATTTGTCGGCCCAGAACTGCATCGTCAGCATCTCGGTCGTCGGATCGTACAGAGCGACGAAGAAATTCTCGGCGTAGACGATCTTTTTTATCCGTCGGTGGATGAATTTGAATAGATCTTCAAGATTTCCAGTCGCCGTAACTCCATGGATGATCTGGGAAATAGCTCGCGATTCCTGTTCAAGCCGCTTTCGCTCCGACACATCTCGCGCGACACAAACGAGCTTATGCGAATGCGTTTGCGGATCGAAGATCGACGAGGTAGAGATCGAGACCGGAAAGCGCGAGCCGTCCTTCCGGTTACAATTCATCTCGAACCGGTTCCCAAGTTTCTTACCACCCAAAGTCTCTTTAAAAAGCTTCCGAAAGAGACGTTTGTTCCTGGTCAGGACCTCGATCGAACTCCCAACCAGCTCTCCGGCAGCAAATCCTGTTAACTCACACGTTGCCGGATTTACGCGGTCAATTACGCCAAACCGATCGATCACAAGTATGGCGTCGTTAATAGACGAAAAAATCGAATCCCCGAGATTGTGCATCGTCGTGATACCAAATCCGGAGAACGGCAGATGGGTGAAGTTCGAACCCGTCTCTTCGGGAAGAGGAGGGAGAGGTATGTTCGCGGGCGATTCGCCGCGCAGGAAGGGTTCCATTTATTTTCAGGACGGAAGCGTCCTGTGCCGGTAGATTTTGATCAGAACTCGCTAGAAAACAGCGGGTTCAATATGCAGGTGAGGCGAAGTCACGGCGGACAGGTGGCCGACAAGACCTTGAATAATAATGAATTAAACACTGTTTATTGTCAATACTTGTGTGACGAGGCCGACTTTTCGTCTAATTCGATATACTTGACGCACAGAGAATATGAATGAGGTCATCAATATCGTCGGCGGCGGTTTAGGTGGCGTGGAAGCGTCTTGGCAGGCGGCAAACGCTGGTGTCAAAGTTAGGCTATTTGAGATGCGGCCCGTAATACAAACGCCTGCTCATCGCACCGATAAGCTGGCCGAGATCGTCTGTTCAAATTCCCTCAAAACTGACGAACCCGGATCCGCTCCCTACCTTTTGAAGGAAGAGCTGCGTCGCGGCAATTCACTGGTGCTGGAAGTCGCCGCTGCGACTCGCGTGCCGGCTGGTGCAGCTCTATCTGTTGACCGCATAAAGTTTGCGGAGATGATCACCGAACGGATCGAGGCTCATCCAAGTATCGAGATCGTTCGCGAAGAGATCAAGACTGTTCCCGAAGACGGCGTGACGATTATCGCGACCGGTCCGCTCACTTCCGACGCTTTGACAGCAGAGATAATGCGTTTCACGGGAGACGATCAGCTATATTTCTACGATGCCATTGCGCCCATTCTCGCGGCGGATTCCATAGATATGTCGGTCGCGTTCAAGGCGGCACGCTATGACAAAGGCGGCGACGACTACATCAACTGCCCGATGGATCGCGAGCAGTACGAAACTTTTATCAGGGAATTGCTGGACGCCAAGTCCGTACCGCTAAAGCGGTTCGAAGAGACACATTGGTTCGAATCGTGCCTGCCGATCGAAGAGATCGCTCGCCGCGGCCCAGAGACTTTGAGATTCGGCCCGATGAAGCCGAAGGGATTACGACATCCGAAAACGGGCGAAGAGCCTTACGCATGTGTTCAGCTTCGACAAGAGAACTTGATGGCTGATGCATACGGGCTCGTTGGATTTCAGAATCATCTTAGATACGGCGAACAGGAGCGAGTGCTGAAGCTGATTCCGGGCCTTGAGAATGCAGAGTTTCTGCAGTTCGGACAGATCCATCGAAACACCTTCATCAATTCGCCGAAGATTTTGAACGAAACGCTTGTGACCAAGGCAAACCCAAATCTGTTTTTCGCCGGACAGATCACGGGCGTCGAAGGCTATGTAGAATCGGTCGCGACCGGTTGGCTTGCTGGTCTGAATGCCGTTCGAACTCTTCGGGATCAGCCGTTGCTC
>JBEBGW010000119.1:0-10990 GCA_040081025.1 Pyrinomonadaceae bacterium
TTCTGTGGGCGTTCGTTGCGAATCGGCGAGTGTTAGTCCGCAACCGCGAACTTGCTGCTGCCAAACTCGATCTTGCGAACGAGGCCGAACGGGAACGCCGACGCATCGCTCGCGACTTGCACGATCAGACGCTTGCAGACCTGCGGAGCCTGATGCTGTTGAGCGATAGCGCGAAGCCTGAGATCGCCGGATTTCGCGATGAGATCGAGGCGATCTCAGGTGAAGTGCGGCGGATCTGCGAAGACCTGAGTCCCTCGGTCCTGGAGAACGTCGGCCTTGTTGCGGCGCTTGAGTTTCTGCTGAAAGGCGCGATCGAGAAGCACAGTTTTGCGGCGAAGGAAAATCTGGAAGAGAACCTTGGCTTCTCAATGAACGTTCAGCTTCAGATCTACCGCATCGCACAGGAGGTCCTGACGAACATCAAGAACCATTCGAGCGCGGATCGTGTCGATATGACGGTTGATGAATCGGATGGTGAGTTCGTGATGGAGATCCGCGATAACGGCGACGCATTCGATCCTGAATCGGTGGCGAGCCGAGGGCGAGGGATCGCGAATATCAAAGCTCGAGCTTCGATGATCGGAGGCGAGATCGATCGCGGGCCGGCTGGTGAAAGCGGCAACCGATTTTCGTTAAGGGTTCCTAAATGATCCGAGGTAAGCGTACGGCCGGCTTGCGGTTGAAGGACGATGCTGAGCGATAGCTCGAATTGCGACGAGTGGGAGAACGAGGACCATCGGTGTGAGCAAGACGAAGGCCGAGTGTTCCCAGAAGCTGGCTCCCTGGCGGTAGGCTCCGTTGAGAACTGGGATGCCGAGAGTCGTGAACCAGTAGATAGAAAGGGGGATCAGAGATTGCCGCACCAGACTTCGGCGGACGTTGCTGCGACCATCTGCGACATCTTCCAGATTTTCCGCGAAGGTGAACAGGAACAGCAGGAATCCGAAGTAAATAAAGATGCCTTCCAACCGGTGAAGCTGTTCTGGATTGATCCAGATCATTTCGGGCGACATTCGGTGCAGCCGCATCGCGACCGTTATTCGCACCGTGTTCGCGATGACCGTCGAGACATAAGCCGCAAGTATGACCGCCGGAATGAATCCCCACGAAACAGATACTTCCAAAGCCTTTCTTAACTTCAAGAAACACAGCATCAAAAAAGCCATGATCAGGAAATTCACGCCGGAGCATGAATCGGCGATCAGGAATGAATGATCGGCGCTCATGTATCCGGCGTGAGATTCGAACCAGAAGGTCTCGCGGGTTATCAGCTCAACGAGAAAGGTTGTGGGAGCGAGTATCCAACGAAGATCGTCGACACTCGACGTCGAGTAGAAGAGTTTTGCGGCAAAGGCGATCGCGAATACGACACACCCTTGAGCAACTACTCGACGGTTCAACTTTTGAAGGACCTCGATCTTCATTTCGCCGCGATGTTCAGTGCCGGAGTGATAGCGAACCGTCGTCGGATGAAGGCGGCCGCCGCGACCGCCATTGCGAGCAGTATCATCGCGATCAGCCCGGGTTCGCTGCCGATAGCCATATCACTCACGCCCAGCGGTATCGGAACTGCCCGGTTCACGTCGCTTGCGTCGCCGTTCGGATTCACGATCTTTTCGCGAACCGCGATGAATGACGTGTACTGCGTCAGCAGGTTGTATTTCAGTCCGAGCAGGGTTATTTCTTTGACCTGATCGTCGCCGATGCTGCTCGAGCCGTAGTCGGAAAGTTCTGCGATCCGCGACCGTGCCCAGAGATAGCGGATGGCCCGATTTCCTTCATCCGGCTGGACCGTGGACACGTCGATTGAACTCGAATAAGCCCCGTGCCCGGTCGTTCCTGTTAGTTCGAAGTTGCCCTGAACGGGTCCGCGCCATTTCCCGAAGACGATGATCGGCCGTCGTGCGAACATATCCGGCAGGGATTTCGGCTGCACGTCATAGACGTCGAATCCGTTGGCTTTAACCTGGACGTTCGTCAACAGTGGATTCTGGATGTACTCGCGAAACTTTGCTGCGATCGCCTTTGCCTCGGCCTCGCTCGTGATGATGAACGGTTCGCCCATGCCTGCCTTTGCGACGCCTTCGATCAGGTAGCGGTTAACTGACGAGCCGATCCCGAACGAAAAAATATTAGCTTGGCCGAGGTTGTCGCGAATGTAGTCGAACGCTTCTTTCTCGGCGGAGATGTAACCGTCCGTCACCATTACGAGGCTTCGCGATACGCCGGCCTGATGCGGCAAGTTCATCGCTCGTTTCATCGCTTCGAGCAGCTCGGTGCCGCCGCTTCCGCGTTGCTGGTCGATCAGATCCATCGCACGAACCGTGTTCTCGAAGTTGGCCGGAAGCGGCTGCTCGGAAAGTACGGTGGAGTCGCCTGAGAAAAGTACGACGTTGAAGTAGTCGGTCGGACGGAGATTGCCGATCAATTCCTGAAGCAGACCCTTCGCAGTGTCGAGCGGAAAGCCGGTCATAGAACCGGATACGTCGACCACGAAAATATACTCGCGTGGCGGGATCTCGTCAGGTTTCACAGTTTGCGGCGGCTGAGCCATATAGAGAAAGAAATTCTCGTCTTCGCCCTGAAACAATAGCAATCCTGAATTGATCTGATCGCCCGACAGGCGATATTTCAGGATGAAATCGCGATTTCCCTGCAAAGCGTCAGGCTCGTTGAGCGAAAGCTGAGCCGTTGCCGGACTCTTCCATTCCGGGGCGATCTGATGCGACGGGCAGGCGATCTCGCGGATGGGCAAGCCGGCCGATATGCGCGCCGAAATGTTTAGCGTGCTCGCGGCCTGATTCCCGGACGTGTATTTAGGCTTGCCGCCGTCTTCGTTGTCCGATGTTGAACGGTAGCGAGGGCCGACTACGGTCGGGTAGACGAACCCATACACGCCATCGGTCGGGATCAACAGCTCGGTGTATCGCAGCTCGATCACGATCTGATCCTGCGGCATTATGTTCGCGAGATTCATTGTGAAGACATTCGGCCGGTCCTGCTCGAGCAAAGATGCGCTCTTGCCTTCTTTCTTCGCCGTCTCAAATTCTTCTTTTGCGGCCTCACGCTCTTTGATCCGGGCGGTGATTATCTCGTCGCGGATGCGCATCTGCATTCCGTAGACCGCCGCCCGGGTCGATGCCGGGAAAACGTAAGTCGCATTGATCGCCCGCGTTCCTTCATTTCGATACGTCTGCCGGACGCGAACATCGGCGATAACGCCGGAGATCGCGACATCAACGTTCGTGTCTTTTAGCGGCAGTCTATCGAGGTTTGGATCGCCCTGTACCTGGAAATACGGGGATAAGGTCTTGTCGGGATCAGTTTGAGTCTGGGCGGAATGAGTAAAACCAGCGACGACCGCGACAACAACTAGTATTCGATAATATTTTTTTGAATTCATTGGATAGCTCCGATATTCACCAGATCACCGACCTGGCTTGGCTTAAATCTGAGCAATCCTATCTCTGTCGTGGTGTCACTAGAACGCATGCAGCCACAGACTCCGACCGTGATATCCACACTCCTTTAGTAATGAGTCGAAATATTTGCAACAAATCCTGAACGAACGGTGTCTTTGTACACAGATGGCCATTCGCGAAATGCTTGTGAACACACGGGCATTCTAGTTCTCCGCATTCATTCAATTAATTAAGGGAGATTCAGATGGCTAAATTTTACGCAATACTTCTTGCCATTCTCATTCCGTTTTCCGTAGCCGCACAGCAGCCGCGATCCGCAAAAGACTTTTCCGAACGCGGAATCGAACGGTACACCTCAGGCGATTACGAAGGTGCGATCGCTGACTTCACGATGGAGATCCGGCTCACTTCGAGTGTTGGGGTAAACAAAAAAGAATTGATGCAAAGTTACACCGACGGCAATATCCTCCAGTTGGATTCGGTCGGCGAGGTGCGTGCAATCGATCCACGTACGGCAGGTGCTTACGTCAATCGAGGAAACGCATTTTTTGCTACGAATCGCATCTTGGAAGCTATCGAGGACTACAACCGTGCCATTGCAGTTCGTCCGGGTATGAAGGAGGCTTATGTGTGCCGGGGCAGTGCTCGATTGCTCTTGAAAAACTTTGCCGCTGCCGAGGCAGATTATTCCAGGGCGCTCAAATTCGATTCGAAATATGTGAAGGCCTTGATCGGGCGGGGAATGGTGCGGTTCGACACAGGCGAACGCAAATCGGCGTTCGAGGACTTCGATCGGGCCGTGTCACTCGAACCGCGAAATCATGAAGGGTGGCAGGCCCGCGGCGATGCTAAAAGGATGGCCGGCGATCCGGACGGAGCACTAGCTGATTTTGAACGAGCCATCGCCATCGAGTCGAACGTCGCGATGCCCTACCTTGGACGCGGAACGATCAGGCTCAATCGTCGCGAGTTCGAAAAGGCGATCGAAGACTTTTCGAGGAGCATAGACCTCGATCCGCGACTCGCTCAGGGCTATCGGAATATGGGCTACGCCCTGTACGCCCAAGGCAGGCTTAATGAGGCGGAGGGCAATTTCTCGAAGGCACTTAAGCTTGCGCCAAGATTTCATGATGAGATAAGCAGCAACAAGGCCGTGATCGATAAGCTTCGCTCCACATTCAAAGAATGACGTTGGGGCAAATCCAAGCGGGACTTTGCAAGTTCGACATGGGTGATGTAAAAGTTACCAAGTGAAGCTTTCGAAGCCGTCAGACCTCAAAATTGTTGACGTCAATGACGTTCGCAACATCAATCAGACGATACTTCTGCACTTGATCCGCGAGCGGCAACCGATCTCGCGTGTCGAGATCGGGAAACTCACAGGCTTGCGTCCGGGTACGATCTCGTCGATCGTAAACCGCTTGATCAAAAAAGGTGTGATCTTCGAAGGTGCCGAAGGGCCGTCAAGCGGTGGGCGAAAACCTACATACCTCAATATCAATGCTGAAGCCGCGTACGTGCTTGCGATCGACATCGGAGTTCGCGACACCGCGTACGCCGTAAGCGATTTCAACGGCCGCATTCTCAAACAAAAGAGTCTGATCACCGAGGGCGACGCTCGCGACTTCATCGACCGTCTGGCCGAGGAGATCAACGGCCTCATCAAGAGCAGCTATTCGCGCGTTAAGTTTGCCGGCGTCGGTGTGAGCGTCCCAGGACTGATCCGCCGGGATACAGGCGAGGTAGCCGTTTCGCCAAACCTCGGATGGAGTGGATTGCCGATCAAACAGCTTCTCGAAGATAAGCTCGCTCTTCCGGTCTACGTAGAGAATGATGCCAACGCCGCTGCGTTTTCCGAATTGTGGTACGGACCGCTCGACGAGATCAAGGTCAAAACCTTGCTCTACATCTTGGTCGTTGACGGTCTCGGCTGCGGGCTGATCATTAATGGCGAACTGCATGTCGGATCGAAGGTCGGCATGGGGGGATTTGGGCATATGTGCATCGAGCCGAACGGGGAACTCTGTTCGTGCGGTCGAAAAGGATGTTGGGAAACTCTCGCGTCCGAGAGCGCGACCATCGCTCGCTATCATCGTCTGATGAGCAACAAGAACGGGTCGATCACCACGTCGATTACCGATATCATCGCGCAGGCAAATCGTGGCGATGAAAAAGCCGCGGCCGCGCTCATCGCGACAGCCGAATATCTGGGCGAAGGGATTTCGAGCCTCGCCCACGGATTGAGTCCTGAGACGGTCGTGATCGGCGGTGAGATCGCTGCCGCTTGGCCCCTGATCGGTCCGATCATCAAAGAACAGGTCAAGAGTCGGTACATCATTCCAGAGATCGCCAAGATCGAGATCCGTCCCGCCAGCGTTCAGCGTCCCGGCTTATTCGGAGCGATTCCTGTCGCCCTTCAGAACTACTTCTAAGCGAGTCCATCCATAATTGGTCACACCAATTTTCCTTTAACTGTCTATTGACACGTTGAATAGAATGATGTTACAAATCACTTAATCTTGGCTCAAGAAAAAGTATCCTTTGCGATCAGAGCCCTGAAATATTAACAATCCATCAAGGTTAATACGGTTCCTCGAACGCAAATTCGTCCGCAATAGCGGGACCGCTAAGACTTACACCGTAGCGAATATAAAGACCGGAGCCCTATGCAGCTATCCGCGATCGACCAAATAATCGTCGTCCTGTATCTAGCCACGATCATGGCTATCGGTTTCGCGATGAAGCGAAAAGCCGCGAAGGGAATGTCGTCATATTTCCTCGGCGGACGACAGCTTCCGTGGTGGGCTCTCGCAATGTCGGGCTCGTCGAGCTACTTCGACATCACGGGCACGATGTGGATCGTCTCGACCTTCATCGCTCTCGGCCTAAAAGGAATGTGGGTCCACATGCTGTGGGGATTTCCGATCACCGCTTTTTACCTCGCTTACATGGGCAAATGGATCCGCCGCTCAGACGCGATGACCGGAGCCGAGTGGATGAAGACGCGATTCGGCCCGGGCAAGGCCGGCGATATCGCGCGCTTCTCATACACGCTCTTCGCGGTTTTGACGATCACTGCTTTACTCGGCTACGGCGCGATCGGGATGGGCAAGTTTGGTTCGATCTTCCTGCCCTTCTCGCCTACGACCTGCGCGTTTCTCATTCTCGGGATCACCGGAGCCTACGTTGTGCTCGGCGGATTTCACGGGATCGTAAGAGTCGAGATCATTCAGACGATCGTGCTGAGCGTGGGAGCGATCATTTTCTCGATCCTCGGGTTCATGCACTTCAACGCCGCTGAATTCGCTTCGAAGGTCCCGGCGACTTGGGGCGACATCATGCCGTCGTGGCGGCCCGAGGCGTTTCAGGGCTTGGTGGCGGGTGGGACTGACTATTCTCTCTTCGGAGCCTTGGTCGCGGTGTGGGTCGCGAAAGGACTGTTGCTCTGTTTTAGCGGTCCTGAACAGCTTTACGATTTTCAACGGTTTCTCGCTGCAAAGGATGAGCGGGATGCCGCCAAGCTCGGGGCGTTGTGGGGATTGATCCATACCGTTCGGTGGCCATTTGCAATGGCGATCGCGGTCATGGCGATCATGGGAATCGGAAATGCCGCCCTTGACGAAAAGCTTCGAGCCGATCCGGAAACCGCGCTACCGCTGATCATCGGCTCAATGCTGCCGATGGGCCTGGTCGGGTTTATGCTCGCCGCGCTGTTGTCGGGTTTTCTCGCGACGTTCAGTTCGACCGTGAACGGCGGTGCAGCCTATCTCGTCAAAGACATCTATCAGCGATACATAAATCCGGAAGCGGACAACAAGAAGCTCGTTCGCGTCAGCTATATTTCGTCCGCCCTTCTGATCTTCACCGGACTGATCATTTCGATCTTTGGTTCGTCGATCAACACCGCATTCCTTTGGATCTTCGGAACGCTAGCCGCAGGAATTCTGCCGCCGAACGTGCTTCGGTGGTATTGGTGGCGTTTGAACGGACAAGGCTATGCGGCTGGCGTGTTTGGCGGAATGGCCTTGTCGCTGGGTCAGGTATTTTTCGATCAGTTCGTATTCGACCAGCCGCTGCCACTCTATATCGGGTTCCCGGTGATCGCCATCGCATCGACTCTGCTGACGATCGCGGTGTCGATGATAACGAGACCTACGGATGCCGAAACGCTCGCGAATTTTTATCGAAAGGTGCAGCCGGCGGGTTTCTGGTCGCCGGTCAAGGAAGATGTCTTAGCGAAAGACCCGTCATTTAAGAAGCAGCTTTCATTTTCGATCGAGTTCTTCAACACGATCGTCGCGATGGCCGGTATTACGGCGTTGTACGTGTCGATGTTGTACCTCGTGCTGAATCGGTTGTCGGTCGGATTCGGACTGCTCGCCGTGACGCTCGTCTCGGTGGTCATCCTTTACTTCACCTGGTATCAGAACTTGCCGCCGGCATCGGCTCCGCCTTCCGAAGATGTGGAGAACATGGAAGAACGGCTTGACGGCCTGAAAGACGCACAGGAGGCCGCATGAGGTTTGACGGAAAAGTAATTTTCGTCACTGGCGGAGCTCTCGGCATTGGCCGGGCCGCGTGCGAGATCTTCGCCGAACGCGGTGCGAGTGTCGCGATCGTCGATTGGGATGAGGCAGCAGGTAACGAACTCGCTTCGGAACTCGAACAATCGGGTTATCCGGCGATGTTTCATAAAGTGAACGTTGCGAACTTCGGAGACGTTCAGACGGCCGCCGATGCAACTGCCGCCGCGTTCGGAAACATCGATTCGCTCGTCGTGAGCGCCGGCATTCAACGATATGGGACAGCGGTTTCAACTGACGAAGCTCAGTGGGACGAAGTGATGGGCGTCAATTTGAAAGGTGCATGGAACGCGGCGAGGGCCTGCATTCCGCACATTCAGAAACAGGGCGGTTCGATCGTGAATGTCTCGTCGGTTCAAGCTCTCGCAAGCCAGCAGAACGTTCTCGCCTACACCGCGAGCAAGCACGGACTGATCGGATTAACGCGGTCGATAGCGATGGATTTTGCGAAAGATGGAATCCGTGCGAATGCCGTGTGTCCCGGAACCGTCGACACGCCGATGCTGAAATGGGCGGCGTCGCTCGACCCGAATCCACAGTCCGTTTACGACGCTTGCAACGCAATGCATCCGCTCGGGCGTATCGCCCAGCCGCGTGAGATCGGCGAGGTCGTCGCATTTCTTGCGCATCAGAGTTCATCGTTCGTGACCGGTGCCGTCTGGACCGTCGACGGAGGATTGCTAACGCAGATCGGCGGAGTGCCGAAGACGGAGTAGAGAGTTTGAAGTTTGAGGTGATCATATGAGTAACGCAGCAGCAGAAGAGACTCACGCACCCGTGACGCCGTACGATCCGCCGCCCGGGCTGGATGCGGCGATCCAGGCAGTGCCGTTGGTGAATGCGTCAAAGAAACCGGCGAAGGTCGGCTATCTGACCAACTACGCATTCCACATCTGGTATCAGATCATCATCGAGATCATGAACCGGCGCGGTGCGCAATACGGCATCGAGGTCGAAGTTCTCGACGCAGGATTGTCGGTCGAGAATCAGATCGCTCAGGCCCGCGAAATGGTGAAGCGTGTCGATGCGATCGTGCTGACGCCGGCGAACACCTCGGGCCTTGAAGAGGTTCTGAAGATAGCGGCGGACGCGGGTGTTCCGGTCGTTGTCGAGGCGAATCCCGTTGAAGGTATGGCGACGATGGTCGCGATCTGCGATTACGACGCGGGTTACGATCTGGGCGTGTGGGTCGGAACTAACGTGAAGAATGCCGACGGCTTGCCGCTGCGGATACTCGACGTCGGCCTGCCATGGCTGCGGCCTTGCCTGCTTCGCAGCGAAGGATTTGTCGAAGGAGTTCGCAGCATTCAGCCGGACGCTATCGTAACCGCTTCGATCAACGGTGAAGCAACGCCTTCGATCGCCGAAAAGATCGCGGCCGAGACGCTCGCCGAAAAAGGCGATGTCGATGTGATCTTCGCGATGGACGACGAAACGGCTCAAGGAGCTTACAAAGGCTACCTCGCGGCCGGGTTCGATCCGAATACGGTGTCGGTCGCCGGTTTCGGTTTGTCCGGTATACATGAGAAAGGGTGGCTCATGAGCCGCGAAGCTCTCAAGGTTAGCCAGGGAATGTTCCCCGAATACGTCGGGCTTCGCTGCATGGACGGCATTGTGAAATTGTTCGACGGCCAGCCCGTAGAAGAACGCGATCAAACGCCGACCGTCTCGCTTACGGCGGACAATCTTGAAACTTATTATCCAAAGGTCGATGGCGTCTGGACGCCCGACTTCAACACGATCGCGGCGATCCCTGTAAAGGGAAGCTGCACCAAGGTCTAGGGGAAACAGTTCGAATTTTTGGAGGATCCAATGAACATTCAAGCAATAAAATCCATTACGCGAGCGGTTTCTCTCCTTGCCGTTGCGTTCATCTTTTCAGCCGCCGCATTCGCGCAATCGAACACGGGCTCGATCACAGGAGTCGTAACCGATCCGAACGGAGCCGTCGTTCCCAACGCGACCGTTACCGTGACGAATCAAGGTACGAACGAAAAGCGTACCGTGCAGGCAGACGGCGAGGGGCGATACGAATTTCTTTCACTCCCAACGGGGTCCTATACGGTTGAAGCTTCGTCGAGTGGCTTTCAAGCGACCTCGCTCAAAGACCTTCGCCTCGCCGTAGGTGAAAAGGCTCGTGCCGACGTAGGGTTGAGCGCGTCGGGTGTCAGCGCTGTTGTCGAGGTCATCGATCAAACGCGAACCGATACCGAAACCGCGACTGTCGGCGACACGATCACGGGCGATCGGGTCCAGAACAACCCCGTCAATGGTCGCGACTTCACGCAGCTTCTTGCAACTGTTCCGGGTTCAGTCCAAACGACAAACCAGTTCCAAACGAGCATCAATGGTATTCCGTCCACTTTTGGCGGCGCGAGTGTTCTTGTTGACGGTATCGACGCCGGGCGTATCGACCTCAACGGAACGTCGAATGTGCTTGGCCGTATCGAATCGCGCGTCAACCGCATCTCGATGGATAGCATCCAGGAAGTCCAGGTGCTCGAACAGAATTACTCGGCTCAGTACGGAGAAGCTCTGAGTGCCGTTATTAACCCGATCACCAAATCGGGTACGAACTCTTTCCACGGAAGTGTTTTCGACTATTTTAGGAATGAGAAATTAGATGCGAACGATTTCTTCAACAACGCTCTCGGTTTTCCGCGTTCAGAATTTACTTTGAATCAGTTTGGGGGCAACGTTAGTGGGCCGATCGCGAAAGACAAGCTGTTCTTCTTCGCTAACTATGAAGGAGTTCGGCAGACTCGCGGGCAACTCTTCACATCCCTGACGCCCACTCAGGCCTTTCGAAGTTCGATCGCCTCGGCTCTCGTTCCGGTGGTTGCGACACTACCGCTCCCGACCGCACCGTTTACATTTCCGGGCGATCCGGGCCCGAGCGCGGATGTAGGTTTCTATTCCGTTCAAAAGAACGGGAAGCTCCGCGAAGATACGGGATCGGTGAAGATTGACTGGCAACACACCGAC
>JBEBGW010000120.1:0-10987 GCA_040081025.1 Pyrinomonadaceae bacterium
ATACTGGGCGATGAAGGTATGATCTACGACGAAAATGAGGTCATCGAAGCTCTCCAACAGGCTAAGGAGGTGGGTGCATGAGCGAGATCGGGGGACAGCTCGGATTTTACGAGGAGTTACAGGAACAGGCCGAACTCGTCGACGGTGTTCTCCTGGAACTCAAGTCGTCGGAGATTTCCCGGGTTAAGACCGGCACTCTGGGAACAATGCTTGTTAGCTTAGGCACCGAATCGTGGCAAAGTTCCCCTGGAAGACTGATCCTTATTCTTCTTGGCGATTTTAGTCGGCAAAGGAGACGGCGATGGGTCGAGATCGGGGAAAGACTTCTATCGGGTCACGTCAGCAACGGCGAGGTGCAAACTTTGGAAAAGTTGGCGACCGCTCTTGAAGCCGAACAGGTTAGCGTAATGTCCCGGATCACAGGACTATAGAGGAAGACGGCGGGTGGAATACTACTTCGACACAGCTTTACCGCAGCTCATAGCCCGCGTAGATCAGGCTCTGATCCATATTCCGAACGAACTGTCCAAAGAGCAAGCAGTACTCGCGGCTAAGTGCTCGGAACAACTGGGAATTGCTCGCGATGGGCTAGAACAATTGATGTCTGCACCATACTCGGACGTCGAGAATCGAACTGAACGCATAAGAGCATTCCAACGAATTGTCCGCGACATCGAATATGTAGAGACTGTAGGTCTTGCAGCCCTTGAAAGATCCAACAAAGTTGACGAGCGATTGGCCCGCCTGGTGGAGGCGATTCGGCGTGAGATCAACTATCCATTGCAGCTGCCGCCCGCCGTCACGGCAATCTCAAGAGATTACTTTTACGTCCACACCCGATTCAAATTTAACCTTATCTGCGTTCCCCCTGGGGAGCGGCATTCACTACTGCATCTGCCGGACCTGTACCATGAACTTGCCCATCCCCTCCTGACGGAACGGGATCCCGCACACATCAGAGCATTCCACGAGTCGCGTCAGAAGATCCGGGATAACGCTCTTGCGCATTTCCTGGCCGAACTGCAGGAGGAGCGACGGAAGCGAGGTCCGGCTGTGTACAAGGACCGGATCGAGGAGTGGATGCAGAACTGGTACCGATCCTGGTCGACAGAGTTCCTTTGTGACATCTTCGCGGTCTACTCTCTGGGGCCCGCGTTCGCCTGGGCCCATTACCACCTTTGCGTGAAGAAAACTGAAAATCCTTTTATTGCATCGCGAACGCATCCCGCCGACCACGCTCGAATGAAAATAATCCTATTCGCTCTCGATCGATCTGGCCATTTCGACGCCGCGAATGAGATCGACGCGAAATGGACGGAACTTCTTGCCTCAACCGGGAATGTTGAAGGCCATGAATTCGCGGAATGCTACCCGAGGAAGCTGCTCGGCGACGTTGCTGACATTGGATTCGAAGGCGTAGGTAAGATGAAGATAAGGATCGCGACGCCCGACACAACCGATACCGTTCATAATGTGTTGAACGAGGCCTGGAGCAAGTTCTGGGCTTTGGGGTCGGAAGACAGTTACGCGAAGTGGGAGAAGGATGCTGTAGAAGCTCTCTATGAGTCGTGTCATACCGGGGGCGAAAGACCTAGAGACGTCGTCAGTCCTCCCAGTCTCAACCGAAGTCGTTCTTTCGAGGTTACCTCACAAGGAAGGTCTGCAAAGGATGTATTCAAAGAATCTTTGACTAGCTTAATTGGCTCTGTTTCCTGGAACAGTGAGGTGACCCGTGCCTATCCATTCTTGTCGCATCCCGATATTCTTCAGGTGGAACTCATTTTTGAAGAGCCGCCACGCGGGGGGATATACGACCATGCCGTTTTCGAGCGGAAGTTTTACCTCTCTGAAGACCTTCTGAAAGCTTTCGATACTTATTGGGAATCCAGATCGACAACCGAAAATGCTCGGATGCGGATGTGCAAGCTTTTTTTCCTTCACGAGTTTCTGCATACCGAACAACATGTCGACTCAAATTCATACAAGTACTCAAAAGATTCGAAATCTTCCTTTCGATATATTGATTACGATGCGGATGCTTTTGCAGTTGAGATCTCACTGTTACTCGATCATAGGGAGGCTGGATGGTCCGCTACCCTTGCGGATGTACTCGCGGCACACGTTTGGGGAGGCGAAGTCTTCGCGGTTGCCGATGATGGTGCCAAGTCGCTGACTATCGCGGGTGAGCGTTTGTGGCGGCAGACAATATGGAATCTGCAATACGCACGTGCCCGATCGTTTCCGCCGGAGCTGTCGGTTGCGGACTTCGAGATCCGAAAGCAGTTTTCGGTTGAGATTTTTCGCATTGGGGTCGGCGGACACCGCGAAAATCTGTGTGTAAAGGATGTGGTGACGCTAGAAGACTTCAGGGACATGCTTGAGATCCACCTAGTGTGGGGTGGCCGTCGATTTAGATACCCACTTACCAACCGTCACTATGTGGACAGTTTTATAAAGGGGATCTTCGACGGGAATCTGGACACTGCCGTAGAGGCATTTCGTCCCCTGTTCGACGACCGTCCTGAGCTCGTCGGCCGGGGTTTTGAACTGCGTCGAGCGCCTGCCGGCCCACCTGCCGAAGTGTTTAACCGGACCGAATTCATTCGGACGCTCTACTCCTTGCACGTCGACGACGTAGGGAAGATCGTTACGGTACTTCCTGGTGCAATGGACAAGATATCGTCGGCGATGACCAAAGCTAAAAAGATCGAACAACTTATCGAGTGGGCGGAGAGCGGGTCAGGCCCTGGCATACACCACGTCTATCTTTCCGCCCAAGCACTAATGCCGGAACTTTTTCGGATGCCAACCTCGAAGTCAGGCTGATATGGAAACGTTCCCTTTCGCCTCATGTGCGATCTATCATCCCCCACGTTCCACGGATGCGGAACTGAGATTTTTCTGTGAAGACCATCGAGCCGAGTATTTAGTGAACACTTGTGACGGGTGCGGATTACTAACTAGCGGCACTATCTGTAAGAACTGTGACGCCAATTCTATTCCCTTTTAGTTACCAGCGTGAATATTTTTATCGACGAGTCCGGCAGTTTCCTACCCTTGCAGGGTCAGAAACCTAAGGTATCCTGCGTCGCGGCATTAGTTATCCCTTCTAACGATGTTGAGAACATTTCCGCCGAATTTACCCGAATAAGATCCACATGGCCTCTGGCGGGTGAGGAGGTGAAGGGTAGCACTCTAGATGAAAAGCAAATCTCTGAAGTCATCGGGTTACTTCGATCCTACGATGTACTCCTCGAGATAGTCGCTATCGACGCCGGCTCGCACACGGATGATGACGTTCGCAACCACCAAGCTTCATTTTCAACTAGAATGGTCGAGAATCTTACCTCGGAACACCTGCCAGAAGTGACTGAAGACATTTACGCACGACGCGACTATATGGCCTCCATGTCCCGTCAGCTTTACGTCCAATCCATGTTGACGATTCAGCTGGTCAGTAACGTCGTCCACATGTCCACCCGTTACTACTCGCTCAGGCGTCCGGAAGAACTTAGTTCCTTTGCCTGGATAGTTGATGCAAAAGACGTAAACGTAACTGCAGCGGAAGAATGGTGGAGCCTGATGATGCTTCCTGTAATGGAAGCCCAATCATTAGAGAACCCCTTACTCACCATCAAGGAGGGTGATTATTCTCACTTCAGCCGATTCGAATCAATTCTGGATGAGTTACCAGAACGGTGGAAAGATCTCCGTAGGCCGGGCCAGATTCCGAGGCGAGTAACGGACATCAAAAAAGTAATGCAGGAAAACTTTACATTCTCGTCGTCTGAGGATTCTCTAGGAATTCAGCTTGTGGATATTGCCGCAAGCGCATTTTCCCGTGCAATGAATCAAACTCTCGGTAGAGCGGGATGGCAAGATCTAGGCGAGTTAATATTGCGGCGGAAACCACATTGCGTTCGATGGTTCTATCTCGCCTCCCCAAATACGGAGCCTCGTTCAAACATCCAACGTAATTTTCATGGTCATGTGATGGAGATCATGGATAAGACTGCCCGATCAATTTAAGCGAGCAAACTTCTACAACGGAAATATCAAAGTGCGCAAATCGGTTTTGCGGAGGTGAGTTTCTAAGCCAGGTCCTTTCTAAGAACGGCCTCCGCGAAAATGCTCTGGCTGCTTATCGCCTACGTCTGTTCGGTGTCGGCCGTGTCATCCTCGATCCTTGAGGAAGATACGTGTACTGGCATCATAACCATATTTCATACCGCAGATTATCGGAACGTGCGGATACGATAGTGGAGATGATTTGATGGGGTCGTGACGCCGCCTTGGTTAGCGTCAAGAAAAGTGTCAAGTTTTACTGCCACACGCCTCGTCGTTTCCGGAGTAATGTTCAAGTAGCGAAGAAACGTCTTTAATTGCGTGTGACCTGTGATCTTCATCACTTCCGTATGCGACGATCCGGAAGCGATCATTCGGGTTGTTGCTGTATGGCGACAGTCGTGAAAGCGAAAGTCTCTGATGCCGGCATCGTCGCAGGCTGATCCGAATGCCGTCTTGATCGTGTTAGTTACTCCGAACACCAGATCGTTCCAATTCTTCGATGAAGACCTCCAAATCGTGTCGAGTTCCTTCGCGAGCCTTTCGGTTAAGCCGACCGTTCTAGCAGTCTCGGTCTTAGTGTTCGTCTGCGGGATACCTATTTCACCGGCCGCCAAGTTTACATCCCGCCATCGCATCTTGAAGATCTCACCTCTTCTCATGGCAGTATCCAACGCACAGATAAGCAGCGCTCTAAGATGACTCTTGCGATCGACGCAAGCCTCTAGGAGGCGACGCTCTTCCTCGAACGAAAGGACTCGATCACGCTCGACTTCTGCGGCCTTGGATATCACTCCCTTCAAGAGCATGAACGGATTCTTAGTAAGCCATTCGTTCATGATGGCGTAGTTAAAAATTGCACGAAGCATTTCAAGTTCGCGATTGACTGTGGCGATCGCTCGCTCCCTGGTCCGAATGCCTTTCGTCACGACAGTCTTTATCCTCCCTGATTCTTCGTTAAGGACTT
Organism: Pyrinomonadaceae bacterium; assembly: GCA_040081025.1. GTDB lineage: Bacteria > Acidobacteriota > Blastocatellia > Pyrinomonadales > Pyrinomonadaceae > OLB17. Next base: position 5,033 of record JBEBGW010000120.1, read on the forward strand.
TCGTTCTAACATTCACCTCGGTAGACACCGGGGTATTCAGCCGGATGTTCTTATAGTTCTTGATATCGGCCGGTTTAATGGACTGGACCCGCTTATTGCCAAAGTACTCTTTAAGAGGCTTGACCGTAGACTTTGCGGCGCCGAGCGAACGTCGGCCGCCTATTTTAACTCCGGACTGATATGTCGCCTGCACTAGTTCCGTAGAGGTGTACTTCTCTAATAGCTCACCGAAAGTCAATTTCTCCGCGTTGAAGATCTCCTCGCCGTGAAGATCGAGTTCCCTTCGCATCGCAGCAACTGCTTGGGCAGCTTTCCGCTTGTCGGTGATCTTGCGATATTTGTTCTTCGTTTTACCCGACTCATCCTCATACTGAAGGCGAGCATAGAGGTTGCCGTTGATCTCTTTCCAATACTTCGTCGGCGATCGCTTTTTACGATCCATGCCGCCGATAGTAACACTTTACCTAAGATATTACCTAGGTCGTGGGTGGTAGCGTTTGGTAGACCGTGCTAGCAACACAACTCGAAAACAGGAGGCAACACAACTCAATAGAGCAATTAGGCGGAGTTGTGTTGCCCATTTTGGTCGAGTTTGCTAGCGTTTGCTAGCTTGTGCCAGATGCAGAATATGACTGTTAACCGAAGGGTTGTAAGTTCGAGTCTTACCTGCGGAGCCATTTACTAATAACTTGAGGTCGCTTTCGGGCGTCCTTTTTGTGCGTAGATCACGCGATTCAAACCTGCGTAACATACCAGATATGTGGTACTTCCGTATCCATTTAACGATATATACGATTCGGCTCATTGAGAGAGTTTTCGCAAAATTGTTACCACTGGATCGGTTGTCGGTTTATACTGCGCTGGAAGGATATTACTCCTACTTCTATTTTTGGGAGTTGCAAACGGCTTGGGTCCACGGGTCGCGAGGGTGAAATCCAAATCGCGAGCCAGTCCCTTCCTATACTCTATATTGCAGTGTAATAATTAGTTTCTACCTTATACTGTGCTTTCGCGATCCGTATCTTTTGCTAGATTCCTCTAAATCCGGTCGCACGCCCACGTAGAGGTCCGATTTAAGTTAATTTTAAGATAATTACACGTACGTATATCCGAAGGGTTAGCTTTTACGAGCGCATCGGAAGAACTGCGGACCCTCTCTCTCCGATTGAGGCGCCGTTTATCATGTTCTCCAATCGTCTAGCCTAGTTTCACGTTGTCCCTTGATGGAAGGTTGTCCTTTGATGGACCAAACGAGAACCTCATCTCAGGAATGGAAGTTAGACCTGACCCGTCGATGCTTCGCAGAGTGACCAACTACTGCAGGCTCCCACTTCCGGCAATCTAAGGAATACCTACGAAATTCAATACGGGTCGACCGGTAAGACTTACAATCAAACAACCGATTATCATCAGCACGATTCCTGGACGGAACAAATCGCCAAATCTCACACCGCCCTCACCGAAAACCATTGCATTCGGCGGAGTACTTATCATAAAAGGAATTCCGAAAGACGCGGATACCGCGATCAAAATTGCCGTCGAAGGCGAAGGTATCAGTGTTAGTGCGAGCGGAATTAACAAAACGGTCGTAGCAGTGTTGCTCATTAGGGCCGATAATATTGCACTCGTCAAACATAATAGGAACAGGCTAAGCATGGGGTTGAAATCTGCGAATGGCACATTAGCGGAGAGACTCTTAATTAGTGCCGATTGTTCAAGGAGTCTTCCTAAAGTAATTCCACCGGCTATCAGAAGGAGTGTGGACCAATCAATTTTCGGAAGATCTTTCTTCGTCAGAATGCCCGAGAAGAAAATAATTGCGGCTGACCCGAGGGCAACTACGGCTGCCGGGATTCCATGAAAAGGTTCCGTCAGCCATAAGAGGATCGTTCCCACTAAAACGATCAGAAATCCCATCCGGTGAAACTGGTCGTCAGGCTGTTGCTCCTTTTTGCCGAATAGACTGCTCAGGTGAGGACCCTTTTCCGTCCAGTCACTTTCACTCTGCCGCGCACGCCACACGAGGAATGCGTAGCTTAGGGCCAGCATTCCGATAGTCAAAGGAAAAGCGAATGCCATCCAGCTTAGAAAAGAGACATGTGTAGGTGAAATCGAGGCGATCGCGATCGCGTTCGGGCCCGTGCCGATCGGTGTTGAAATACCGCCGAAGTCTGCTCCGAGGGCGACGCCGATTAGCAGGACGCGTCGGAGGATACTATCGCTCTCAAACTTCGCAAGGATTGGATGGAGGCAGGCTAGGACAAGCGCGGCGGCAGCAATGTTCGACATCCACATCGAAAGAAATGCCGTAATCGATATGACTAATAGAAGAAACTTCTTAAAGGATCGCCCCGAATTGCGAAGGGCAAATTGAGTAAGGTGATCCAGTCCATTGCGTTCCGTTGCGACGCCAAGTACGAAGCCTCCGAAGAACAAGGCCATTACGGGATCAACAGCCCATGACAGAACATTGGACAACCTAAAGCCGCCATCGAGCGGTGCAAGAAATAGAGGTACAAGAGTCCATAGGAGCAGGGTCGGGACGAAGGGCGGGACAGCTTCGCTTATCCATAATAGAAGACATACCCCGGTAATCGAGACGACACGAGCGTAGATCGCCGATTCGATAAAGATCTGCGGAACAACCACCAGAAGGACAGCAAAAATTGCTATGCGCACCCAACGGTTCATAGGAGAAGCAATGAGACAATTCCGAGTTAGATACTAAGAATACCTGGATGACAGTGGCCACTGGGCCGCTCACGATTCCGGATCGCCTTATCGCCGATAAGGAACTCGCTCCCAGACGAATGACTGGCGCCCTGAGTCCTTAGTGAAGTTTCGGTTTGCGAATCTCGACGCCGTTCGGCGTCATCAATTCCGCTCCATATGCGCGAAGGTGGACTAAAGCGCTTACAGGACGTCTTGCCACCTGCTTTTCGGAAGAAGCCGGAATTTGGGCAGGTTGCGGATGGCTTACCTCATACGGAAGCACGCACATCATTCCCGTGAAAACAAGTCCGAAGGTTAGGAACCCGAATACTACCACAGTGAGCATAGTAAAGGTCCCAGTTAAGAAAATGAGCCCGGCGGCAAACGCGACCGCGAACCATAGAGCTACGTATATCTTTGCAAGCATAAAAATCTCCTCGAATGAAATGTGGTCTGCTTTCGATGAGTCGCAGGGCGGCTCCGCCAAGGGAATTGGCAATGTGTGTGCCAAGCAAAACCCTTTATTTATCGATGAACTCAAAATCGCCTGCTGTGAAATAATTCACACCGCTTGGTTTTGCTGCGAGGATATTCGCATTACGATTGCAGGACGGTCTGGTGTCGAAGTAGTGAAGAAGACAGTTAAAGGGGCGAGGTCGATTTTTGCGATACAGTCCGCGGGCGAAATACCTATCTTTTGATTAGTCACTCTCGTTAGTATTCGAGATTCGATTCTCCCTCCCCTATTTTGCGAATGCGGCGGTAATCTTAACCTTCATTGTGGAGCGGCCGGTTATGAGGTAAGGCTTGATTCGATAAACCACCTCAACGTTTTCTCGGATCCAGTTATCCATCCACCTGATACTGATCGCAGGCGAAAGGAAAGGATTTGTCGAACGAATAAGCTTAACGACTTCCTCCCTTTCTTTCAGGGCTGTTATTTGCTCGGCATTACCGTTGACGATGACGCTTCGCCAATCGTCATTGTTCACAACTTCCTCAACCTGCAAACAAACGTGAGGATTTTCTCGGATAATTTCCGATTTCATTCCGTCGGTCGTGTATATGTAAATGTCAGGTTTATCGTAGGCGTAGTGGATCGGCACGATGTAGGGCCGATCATCGCGTACACAGGCTAAGTGCCCGTAGCCGACCCTTGCCAGCACTTCCTCGATCTCGCATTTTTCCATTTCCTGTACTTCTATCATTACTTTTCTCCAGTTACAGAGTCGCCATTTCAACTAAAAACGATGTTCGTCGGACCCATTTCCACTAACCGCAAGGAATGTGCCGCTGGCCGTGTCGGGGAGCTTCAGCCGGTAACGTCGTAAACCCGGAGGTAGTTAGCGGACAACACCAGCATTTTCACTACGATTGTCTTCTTGAGGCTCCGCGAAACTTTTCATGGTTCGTCGCGAGAATTTTCACACCTTTGGGACAAACGAATGCTCGTCACCGGTTCAATCCGACAAAAAACATGGTTTCTGGCAGGGATGTTTTCGGTACGCCGATTGCCCTCTGGTTGGCGTGCGGATGATATCCGCTTTGCGCGGCGGTAGGATCTGGCACTCGCCAGCCATCGCACGCAAAAGAGAAGGCGTCGGGCGCGGTGTGGGAGACGGGTCAGGCGCCTTCCATAATTTCAATACGAATTCACCTATTGGGTGAGATTTTCGCGTCGTGAAGAGAAGGAAACCGGATCTGATCGTGGTCGGTTCCCTAGAAGAGATTTTCGGACGGATACTCGGCTGCGGTTAAGACCTCAACATGGCTTTTGCGACTTAGTGAGCACTGCCGCGTTCGCGAACCAGCGAGCAATGTCCGCAAACAGGAGCACGCACATGAGAATGAAGATTTTAGTCGCAACAGATGGATCCGAATACAGCACCTACGCGGTTAACGAGTTCTGCCGGCTCTTTCCGCAACGCGCGGATCTTCGGATAAAGGTCGTTTCCGCCTATGAAGAAGCATACGCGTTCGCAAGTGAGCAGTTTTCCGTTCCGGCCGAATACTACCAGCAGCTAGTAAATACGGTGAAAACACAGGCAGGACATTTCACCGCGACGGCGGCCGAGATCATCCGGGGTGGCGACAGTGAAATGGACTTAACGATCAAGATCATGAATGGTCCGCCGGAAAAGGAAATAGTTGAATTGGCCGAAGAGTGGGGCGCCGATCTGATCGTGGTCGGCTCGCACGGGCGAGGACGGATAGGACGGATGCTAGGATCGGTTTCCACGCTGTCCTTCATCACGCCCGTTGCTCAGTCATGGTTATAAGAAAACCTCCAGCCGTACAGTGAAGAATATGTCTGAAAAAATGAGCGCCAATGTCTTTCACGGCGCGGGCGACATTCGGGTGGAAGAAGTCGAACGCCCTCGGGCGGGCGCAGGCGAAGCCGTAATTCGAGTGACACTGACGACTATCTGCGGAACGGATCTTCACATTGTCCGCGGCGAATATCCGGTCAGTCCGGGATTGGTGATCGGCCACGAGCCGGTGGGCGTGATCGAAGAACTCGGCGAAGGAGTTTCCGGTTACGAAATAGGCGATCGGGTTTTGGTCGGAGCGATCACGCCTTGCGGACAGTGCCGGGCATGTCTGTCGGCACAATGGGCGCAATGCGGTCATGGTTCCGACTACGAAGCTCTGGGTGGGTGGCGCTTTGGGAACACGATAAACGGAGCCCAAGCTGAATATCTCCTTGTGCCGAGCGCCCAGGCTAATCTCGCAAAAATTCCCGATGAACTGACTGACGAACAGGTAGTTTTATTGGCTGACATAGCATCCACCGGCTTTAGCGGTGCCGAATCGGGTGGCGTGAAGATCGGCGACAGCGTCGTCGTTTTCGCTCAAGGCCCAATTGGAATATGCGCAGCGATCGGCGCAAGGTTGATGGGAGCATCGCTGGTTATTGGCGTCGATGGAGACAAAACGCGTCTTGAGATGGCAAAAAGTATGGGCGTCGACCTAGTGCTGAATTACAAAGAGCAGGACGTACTGGCCGAGATCCGGAAGCTCACAGATGGGGGTACCGATGTAGCGATCGAAGCTCTGGGAACCCAGGCGACTTTCGAAAACTGTCTACGGGCATTGCGTCCCGGCGGCACGCTTTCGAGCCTCGGCGTCTATTCCGGGAAACTGCAGATGCCGTACGATGCGTTTGCCGCAGGCATTGGCGACTACAAAATTGCGATGACGCTTTGCCCCGGCGGTAAAGAACGAATGCGGCGACTTATGGAT
>JBEBGW010000121.1:0-10957 GCA_040081025.1 Pyrinomonadaceae bacterium
AATATGTACATTCGAAAGTGCAGATCATCGCCTCGGTGCTGTCGTATGGCGGCAACCGCGCACAATTCTCGCAGATCGGCCTGATGTCAAGCATTCGGTTTGCCCCCTACGAGATATTTGCTCTCTTTCAAAAATTTCTTTGGTTCGCTAATGTTCAAAATATCCGCGATAGCCCGCCGTTTGTCGGTCGAATTTCGATAATACGCCTCGCAGATCTTATATCCAACGAAATAGCCAAGGTCGGCAGGCCGTCCCTTTATTTTCCCGCCGTTGTATAGCCAACTATCAAAAGTGCTCGTGTCCATATCAGCAGCGAATTCAAGCCATAGCTTCGCCTCGTTCTCGATGCCGTACCTGTAGAGGTTTTCGTTTATGCTCATACCTGAGATCATCCCTCCTACAAGGTCCGCTCCGCCCTCATTCAACGACTGAGATAACAGGTCACCTTTTGGCGAGATCTTTTGTTGAATATGAACCAGTTCGTGTGCGACTATTGCCGGCAGTTTTTCCAGAGGTTTCAGCACTTCCTTATGCCAGTCAGAAAACTCCTCTGGTGCTGCCTCGTTGGTCAAACACGACATCTCGGTTCCGATCAGCAAGCCAGATCTCCACGTCGTTCCGCCGGAGCTCAGACGGCCGATAACAAAATATACGTCCGGAAATTCAGCGTCCGGGTAGATCCTCTTCAACTCGAGAAAGCTCGCTCTGATCTTCGGTAGCATCGTAGAAACTCGCAGACTACATTGCCGGATCGACGCATAATACTTTGGCATCGACTCGATCTTCGCTGCCAGATCCCGAGCCTTTCCGATTCGGAGAGCCGCAAACTCCTTTAATCCTTGGCTCCCCTTATCAAGATATTGACTTTGATAGATTGCAATGCGCTTGTCGCGATCGGGTTCCTTGCTCGCCAAGTCGTATGTACGCCAAAAGTTCTCGATGTCGGACACTACGAAACGTACCTTTCGCGGGTCTTGTTCAAAACTGGCCCCGCGTAGCGTAGAGCTACCGATCGAGGCGAAAAACACTAGTAGTCCTGATACAACAAATGTAATTCCTTTCGCCCTCATCATACGTCCCCTCTAGTCTCGCGATAACTGTCGCCAACCTAACAAGTTCGTCATTATCATACGTTTTTCCTAAGGAAACACCTCGCCGCAACCGAGCATCATCTCGTACTGTTCCAGATAGGCTTTGAGGCCGAGTTTTTCCAGAAACGAGATCGTCACGCTATCGCTCCGGTCAATGTTGGTGATCGCGATCTCGTCGCCCGCAAACTGCGAAAACAAAGCGGTCCCGATGCCACGGTGCCGATGTTGCGGGGCGACGGCAAACTGTTTTACCCGCCGGCCCGAGTAGATCAGGTAGCCGGCCAATTCGCGACCCAGAAACGCGCCGATCAGATCGTGGCTGTTCGGCAGTTTTCTGACGGCGGCCAACGAGTTCTGCCAGCTTGGCAATGCATTACAAAACGCGACAGCTATGTCGTCCTCAATGTCATCCAGCTGTCGCAGCTCGACCGAGTCGTTGCCCCGGGCGATCTCTGCCTTACCCGAAAAACATGCCAATGTGCGTAACCGCGAAAAACCGATGCTCTGGTAGGCTCCGATAGCCGCGGTATTTTCGATGATGACCTCTAGCGTATGCGACCTGATCGATGCGATCCTGAGCTTTGGAATTATGAGCCCATACATGCGTGCGGTCAGGGCGTTTCCTCTAAACTCGGGCAAAACGCCGGTGCCGCCGTTGTATGACGTTTCACCCTCGATGCCGATAAGAGCGAACCCGACCAGCCTGCCCTCGGCAAATGCCCCGGCCGACATTGATAGATCAATGCGCTCGAGAGCGATCTTGTCATCCAGTTGGCCTTCGTCGAGTTTGATCTCTACAAAATAATTTGCAAACGCGGCGTTCAGCACGGCAGCCAGTTCGGCCCTGCTGACATTTTCGAGCGTGTCAACGTGCAGTTGCATCTTCATCAGACCGGCATCAGTTTCTTATACGGTTCCGACGGTAATTCGATCTTGATTCGATCGCCCGATCTTATTTCGCCGCTTATTACCGCCACCGCCATTACGCCAGCCTTTCGTATGATCTCTCCATCTTTGTCCTTGTCCAGTACCGCGTTCATCAATCCGCTTCGGACACGGTCTAGTTTGCGACATGGTGTTCTTAGCCCCGTGATCCTAATCTCTGCAGTGTCGCCTATTTGCAAGACAGTGTCCTGTGGCAGTGCCAACAGGTCGATGCCTCGCGTCGTTATGTTCTCGCCCATTTGCCCGGGCGTGACATCAAACCCTTGTGCTGAGAGTTCGCCAAATAGCTCGCATTGAATTAGGTGAACTTGACGCAGGTTTGGCCGGTTTCGATCGAGAAAGAAACGTCTGCGATGCTGGTCCAGCTTACCAGCATGAGCGTCGTTTTCGATACCGAGCCCCGCGATGGCTCGTATGCTGTCGCATACAGTCTTTGAAATACAGTGCTTTGAGCTGCGGCTGACGGCCAATACCTCAGGAGGATTCATATTTTGTTCATCTGTCCTTTTAGGAAAGAAAGTATGGTTAGGCCCGCAAAGCCGAGTGATAACCAGTAATAGAGGTTCATCTTTTCGTGAAAAACCAAGGTTGCAAGTAAGATCGACGTGGTTACGATCGAAAGAACGGCATACAGCGAATAATATGATGCCCCGAAATTACGATATAGAAAATAAAGGCCGATGTTTAGCAAAACGTAACCCAGCCCGCTTACTCCGAACCACTTTAGATTCTCGACAACATAACTGCCTGCGGTTTGCGTATTAAAGAACGCTGCAATGACGGTCAGGAGAGCCGAGCCGACAAACAGAGCAATTGAACCAAATAAGAACGGATTTTCGTGTTCGGTCGCTTTCTTTTGTCCTAGCGCATAGAGGGCGTTGCCGACGGCCGCCGTCAGGGCCAATAGAAATGCCGAAGCTGTTGAGTCAAATCTCATGACGGCTAAGAGTTTCTGACCATCACGTCGTAATCAAAGCTCATCGTTTTATAGTCGTAATGATAGGTCGTCTCTTTTCGAAAACCGTGCCTTTCGTAGAAGCGGATCGCTTTGTGGTTCTTGTCCCAGACGGCAAGCCACAGTGTCTTTATCCTGTGTTTCGCGACTTCGTCAAACAACGCGTTCTGTAACTTTTCGCCGATCCTGTTACCTATAAAGTCATTGAGAACATAGATCTTTTGCAGCTGTGCAGGGCTATCGTCATTTAAGTTCTCGTATGGTGAAAACTTCTTTAGTTTTGCGTAGCCGACCGGCAGTTCATCAGCAAATGCGACCCAATATATGTTGTTCTCTTTTTCAATGCTCGTGCGGATCTTTTTGACCGAAAAGGTCGAGCTCAGATATTCACGGAGCACAACGTCGTCGGTCCAAGCGTCTTTTGCAAAAGCTTCGCGGAATGTGATCCTCGCCAGCAGTGCAATGTATTCGGCGTCGTCAAGGGCGGCTTTTTTGATCTCGATATTCATATTCTCTAACATGCGCATTCGGCTGCAAGCCCGTTCGTGGCAACCGTTCCTTCCGTTCGGTACCCGTCGAATTTCCACCATTCGAGACCGCCGATGAGTTCTTTCACCTTGAACCCGAGTTGGGCCATCTTCAGGGCTCCCTTTGTCGACGCATTGCAGCCGATGCCGTCGCAATAGGTGACATACAAAGCCTCGCGATCGAGATGGCTGGTTGTGGACTCGCTCATATCCCGATGCGGCAGATTTACGGCGCTAGGTATATGTTCCCGTTCATAGCCGTGTGCTTGTCGCGCGTCGATGACAACGACCTGCTCGCCGGCGTTCAACGCTGAATATAGATCGGACGGGTCGATCTCGAACGCAAGTTTTGTTTCGTAAAAGTTAACCTGTTCATTGACCATAACTAAACCTCCAATATGAATAAGATGATCACCAAACAACCTTACTTTGCTCGGCTAAACCGCGTCAAATGAATAGTTTAGCTGCCTGATATGCAAGAATTTCATATCAGATAGATTCGTTAATGAAGTAGAATGAACCTGTGGAAACTAAACATTTGCGGCTCATCAAAACACTGGCGGAGAGGGGCGGGATCACTCGGTCGCTTGACAGACTGTTCCTAACGCAGTCCGCTGTCAGCCATCAATTGAAAGATCTGGAGGAACGACTCGGAACGAAACTTTTCATTCGCGGAAAGAATCATCGCGGAAAGGACCAATGGAAACTGACCGACGAGGGAGAGGTCTTGTACCAAACTGCCGTCAGGGTTCTGGATGAGATCGATAAAGCGATGGACGCTATCCAGGAACTTAAACACGGACAGCAAGGGACGATTCGGTTGGCAACAGAATGTTATACGATCTATCACTGGCTTCCCGCATTCATGCAAAAAATGAATGTGTTATATCCCAAACTAGAGATCATCATCAATATGGAGGCGACGCATAAGCCGCTTCCCAAACTGCTCGATAGTAAACTCGACGTCGCGTTGACATCCGACCCGATCGACGAGGAGCGTCTCAAATATTTTCAGCTATTTCGCGATGAGGTATTTGCTGTAGTGAGCTCGACGCATCCATGGGCAAGAAAAAAGTATGTACGTGCCGAGGACTTTGCAACTGAGAAACTCATCATTCATTCGTATCCGCTCGAATCTGTTACCGTCTACGAACATTTCCTGAAGCCCGCATCACAAACACCACAACAGATAGTGCCCGTTCCATTGACCGAAGCAACGTTGGAACTGGTCAAGGCCGAAATGGGCGTGACGTGCATGCCAATGTGGGCGTTGAAACCCTTTGTCTCCTCGGACGACCTGCGATTTGTCCGGATCGGAAAGACAGGCCTGACCCGGACACATTTTGCCGCCATCAGAAATGTCGACTCAAAGAAAAAATATCTCGCTGATTTTATCGAGAACCTGAGAGAAGAATTTCTCTAGCCGCAGTTCTCGGCACGAAGTGGATCTTAGTAGCTTCTTTAACAAACATGTTAGAAGGGCAAACTTTGGATCTGGGTAAAGGCAACGAGATTGCACTGCCGCTTGATCGCCACCCTTACCAGCTAGGACCGGTCAGACAAGGCGCGTACGCGCATGGCCTTGCGGTCGCAACGAGATTGGTGAAAATATTATCTTTTGGCAATTAATTATCGTCGGCGAAACGCAGATTATTAATTTGAGCATTCAAGGATCTCGCGAAGGGCTGCTACTCCAGGTGCCATCTCATTTTTTATAATAGACGTAAAGCCGAATAGAAGAGCATCGGGAATTTTTGCATTGATGCAGTACTCGGAGATGGCCGAGAGAAAAAGACCTTTTTGGGCGGCACTTTCTACCAGTTTCCGCCCACAGAGTTCGTTTCGAAGCTCTCCAACTAGGTGCATGCCGGCCTCACTCTTCTTGATTTCAACAAAATCAACGAGATTTCGCTCGATCAGCTCGATCAGACAGCTTCGCCTTTCGGAGTAGATTGCACGTATTTTGCGAATGTGCCTCCCGAAAAAACCTTCACTGATGAAATCGCTAAGGGTTATCTGTTCCAAGAATGATGGCTGTCTCGACGTAAATGCAATCGCTCGCCGAAAGGCGTCTACAAAATTTGGGGGCACTACCAAATAACCTAGCCGAAGAGCGGGAAACATCGTTTTGCTGAATGTGCCTATGTAAATAACTCGACCGCCAAGATCCATGGCTTGTACGGGTGAGATTGGCCTACTGCCGTAGTGAAACTCGCTGCTGTAGTCGTCTTCGATTATCCAGGCGTTGTTTGCTTCGGCCCATTCGAGTAGTTCAAAGCGTCGCGACAGACTCATCGTAATACCTGTCGGGAACTGGCTGGCCGGCGTTATCAAAGCAGCACGTGGGTTGGTGGCCAGACGTGAGATCTCACTAACATTCAGTCCGTTCTCGTCGATCGGTATTGGTGAAATTTTGGTCTTTGTTGCGAACGCCCCACCGTGTTTGCCAGTCAAATTCGGATCTTCGATTACGACTTCATCGCCCTCTTCCAATAGGATGCGAGCCGCAAGATCCAGACCTTGTTGCGATCCGGAGATAATTATGATTTGCGAGGTCTCACATTCGATTCCTTTCGATGTCTTGAGATAGGCCGCTATCGCCGCGCGTAAAGGCGGGTAGCCCAAAACACCATCGTAGCCAAGCATCGATCGAGACATGTTTCGGATATTTCTAGCCAGCAATCGCTTCCACACTTCCAACGGGAATTCCGTTATGTCGGCAAAACCAATACTGAACGCTCGCGTGTTATCTGAATCTCTCTCTACCCGAAAGGGGATTTGCGTAATTTCGCTCCCTCGTTTGGAAAGTTTGGCTTTGGCGTGGGCCTGACGGTTGTCAAGCACTTTCTTGAATCGAAATCTAAGGATTTCGTCGGGTAATTCGTCGGCTACAAACGTTCCGTTGCCTTGTGCACCTTTGAGATAACCTTCGGCAATAAGTTGGTCGAATGCACTCATTACGGTATTTCGTGAAACTGACAACTCTCTTGCCAAGCTGCGGGTCGATGGCAGATTCGTCCCAGCTCGAAGGCGGCGGGAAAGGATCGCTTCGCGCAGAACATCGCAAATCTGCCTGTAGAGTGGCTTTTGCCCCTCCAACTCGAGCGACTTTGAAAGTAAGAGGATTACTGCGGAATGGTTTTTCATGCAGAAAAATTGGCACCAGTACCATCACGAAAATGGCCCTTGCGTTTCATCGCCGTTTCGCGAATCCTTAGAAGTAACAACAATAGTATATGAAAGAGAAGGCAGACAAAACGATCAACGCTGGAAAAACAATCGGTTACGGCATGTTGATCTGGCTGATTGGTTTTTTTTGGGGAAGTGTTGTTTTCATGACGCCGGCCCTTAACGGGATTTCACCCATTCCGTATGTGTCAAGGAATCCGGCGATCAGCTTCCCAATTCTGTTGATATGGCTCTTTCTGACGACATTTCTTGCCAGACGAATCTTAAGATCGGCCTCCGAACCGGCAACCGCAGGAATCAAACTTGGGACAATTTTTGTGGCCGTCAATGTTCTGCTGGATTTATTGATCTTGGTTTTAGCCTTTAATGCAGGGCTTGGATTCTTCGCTTCGATAACCGTTTGGATTGCCTATGCGATCCTGCTGTTAATCCCAATATTCATGGGTCGCTCATTACAAGAGGACTAACCTACTGAGGTAATAAATAGATGCCGACAATTTATCACGACCTAACCATTTCCGCTCCGATTTCAAAGGTGTTTGAGGGCGTTACAAATCCAGCTTTGATCGATGTCTGGTGGACCCGAAAGTGCCAGGGGATTCCTAAGATCGGTGAAGAATATACACTCGATTTTAGCCCTGAATGCATTTGGAAGGCTGTTGTGTCCGAATGCAAAACGGATGAGTGTTTCGAATTGACCATGACTGACGCGATGGAGGATTGGCTCGGATCGAGGCTGCGCTTTTCTGTTGATGCGCGGGAAAACGGAACCAAACTACGGTTTGAACATAAAGGCTGGGCGGAAGTAAGCGAACATTTTCGCATTTCGTCGTATTGCTGGGCGGTTTATTTGAATGTGTTGAAAAAACATCTGGAAACCGGCGTGGTCATTCCTTACGAAGAGAGACATTCGGCATGAGGGCGTAAATGGGGCGGTTTTTTCGACGGAGTGGGATCGTTGTTGCTTGCGCTTTCACCTCGATCTTATTGTGGGTTGGGCTTATCGCTTGCCAAGCCTTCATTCAGACACCGGGTTACATCGAGCATGCGGAAAAATCGGGAAAATTGGAAGTCAGAGTGGAAGACGTTCCATCTGAGTATTTGGAAGCTTTGCTCACGGTTGAAGATCCAAATTTTTATCAACACAATGGCGTTGACCTAACAACAAAGGGTGCGGGTTGGACTACGATCACTCAGGCAATCGTCAAAGCCCATTTTTATGAGGATTTCAGCCCCGGCTTTCTTAGGCACCGGAAAGTGAACCAGACGATTATTGCTCTCGTATTTGATGCCCGGACCGATAAGCACACTCAGCTTCGACTCTTTATTAATACCTCATATTTTGGCACCGTTCATGGTCGCGAAATAACAGGGTTTAGGATGGCCGCTCGCGAATACTATGAAAAGGAATTTCACGACCTCACCAAGGACGAATTTCTTTCGCTCACAGCGATGTTGATTGCTCCGCAAACATACAGCATTAGGGATTTCCCCGATGTAAATCAAGATCGGGTTTTTCGTATAAAACGCCTACTGAACGGTGATTGCGAACCAGCGAGTCATGGTGACGTTTACTATCAGAATTGCACAACAAAGCTAACACCATGAAGTGTCCGAATCAGGTATCTCAAAATTGGAGTTTAAATGAAGTTTGTATTTGTATTGGTATTTTTAACGGGATTTCTTGTTTCTGCGAGTTTGGCGCAGCAGAACGTGGATGTGCTGGTCAAGGATATCTCTGTTTTTGATCCGCGATCGGGGATGATGCTACCACGCCGCGACATCGTAATCTCGGATACCAAGATCGTCGCGATATTGCCATCCGGTAAATTCAAGGGAAAAGCAAAGACAACCGTTAACGGTTCTGGGAAATACGCTCTTCCTGGGCTTTTTGACAATCACGTGCATATCGCAAGATTGACCGAGCAATCCGCAGGTCTTTTCCTCGCTTTCGGAGTAACCTCGGTCAGGGATATGGGCACGGTGCCGTCGAAGATCGAGGCCTGGCGGAAGAAGATTGCGTACGGCAAATTCTACGGCCCCCGAATTGTGCAGGCCTGCGGGCCGATGTTGGAATCGGGCGGCGAAGAGAGAAAAGATCATTGGGTAGTCAGTGGCCCTGAAATGGCCCGCGAAGTCGCTTCGCGAGTTGCCGAAGCTGGAATGGACTGTATTAAACTTCGAACCTTCAAGGATAGGGAAACATACCTCGCTATCGCTGCGGCCGCCAAAGATAAGGGGTTGATGTTCACGGGGCATGCCCCGGAGTCGATTGATCCGATAGTCGCGTTGAATGCTGGCCAACGAACTTTTGAACATGCCTTTTACCCATATCCGCTCTCAAAACTCTCCGCTGAAGAAAAACAGAAGCTGGTCGCCTTGTTTGTGGCCAATAAGGCCGCAATAGTGCCAACTCTCGTCGCGTGGAAACCTTTTACCGAGCAAACGATGGAAATTGAACAGAAAACCAGCCGTTTTCAGTTGGGAATCCCAGTCACACTTCCCACGGAGTTGCTCGCCCACTGGGTAAACCAAATCGAAATCCACCGAAAGCAGAATCTCGGTTCCAAAGACTGGCTGGATGCGGTAAAAACTGCGTCGCGCGACGTCGGTGAAATGTCATCTGCTGGTGTGACGATTTTGCCTGGAAGTGATACCGGTGCACCGTTTGTTGTCCCTGGAGTGGCGATTCACGAAGAGTTGATGCTGTTGGTCAGTGATGCCGGGCTGTCGCCTACTCAGGCGTTGAAGGCCGCGACGATCGAATCCGCTGCATTTTACGGAAGGGAAGCGGACCTTGGTTCCATAGAGGTCGGAAAGATCGCGGATCTGATGATACTTGATAAAGATCCGCTTGCCGACATCCGGAATACTCTCGCGATAGATGCGGTCATATTTCGCGGTGAACCTTTACCGAAAGCTAAGCTCAACATACTTCTCGGACCATCAAAGGAATGAAAATTCAACACGAGGTAAAGATGAAAATAACAATATACGCCGTTTTGCTGGTTGCAACGTTGACAACGGGAATCAATGCACAATTTCCGGCCGGATTTGGATGGGTTTTCCCTCGTGAAAGCCCATCAGCGAATATCATGCAGACCGTGGGAGTAACCGAGATCGGCATTAAGTATCATCGTCCGTCTGTCAAAGGTCGACAAATATGGGGCTGTCAGACTACCGATATTGTTCCGAAGCCCGGTGCGCAATACGGATGTCTGGTACCCAACGGACAAGTTTGGCGAGCCGGCGCAAACGACGCGACTAACATCATTTTTTCTACCCCGGTCATTATCGAAGGACAACCGCTCACTGCTGGCACTTATGGACTTTTTATGATTCCAGGCTTAACCGAATGGACGGTGATTTTCAGCAAAAAAGCCAAACAGTGGGGTTCATTTTCATACACCGACGCCGATGATGCTCTTCGCGTCAAAGTAAAACCCCAAACCGCCGAGTTCCAGGAGCAACTAAGCTATGGTTTTTCCTACGCGACCAACGAAAAGGCCGAGGTCGTACTTAGGTGGGAAAAGATAAGAATCGTAATAAATGTCGCCGTAGAAACATCGAAAATCGCATCAACCAAGGCGAGAACCTCTTTTGGCGCGTCATCCGGCTGGTTTGCGGCAGACTATTACTATCAAAACAAAACCAATCTGGACGAGGCTTTGAAGTGGATAAATGCCGCTCTCGCGTTTAGTGAAAGCGGATCAAACCTACTGCTAAAAGCGAAGATCTTGGCCGAGCTAAAACGGTATGAAGAGGCCATTGAGACGGCCGGTAAAGCTGCTAACGACTTTCGCACAAAAAACCAGATTCGACCGGCCGAAGCTGTCGAAAAGTTGATAGGCGAGTGGACCAGATTAAAGTAGAAGATTTTTGTTATCTGAGGTGATTAGGTATGGCAAGGGTTTTGGTATATTTCATTGTGTTTTTTGGAATGAGCCTCGTCGTTTTTTCGCAGGTCAATCCGTTACCGCTCGAAATCTCGTTGAAGAATAATAACGAAAGGGAAAAAGAGACGGAAGGCCAATTGCGCCGGATTCTGAACCAATATGATCTATCGGCGTGGCTTTTTACCAAGAAAATTCTCATTGAAAGTGACGTTGTTCCTCACAGTCATCCGGTCTTGACTCTTAGCACACGACATCTGAAGGATGATGAATTGCTCATTGCAACCTTTGTTCACGAACAGTTGCATTGGCATCTTGAAGCAAATTCGGCTGCCACAATAGGAGCGGTTAAAGAGC
>JBEBGW010000476.1:0-2911 GCA_040081025.1 Pyrinomonadaceae bacterium
GAACCGTCATTAATTTAATCGTACCTATTACGTATTACGAATGAAATTCCTGATTTTTCAGTAGGAGGAAAGAATGAGAAAGGTTACACGAATCCTGGCTGTCGGACTGATGCTTTTGTTAGCTCAGGCTGCCATTCAGGCTCAGTTAACGACCGGTTCCATCTCGGGAACGGTGACTGATGTATCGGGTGCGGTTGTGCCCGGAGCTTCGGTCAACGTTAAGGGGCAGGGCGGTCAGAATTATACGGCCGTCACCAATGGTGAGGGCTATTTTACGATTCCCGGCGTGCAGGCCGGAACACCGACTTATACGGTGTCCATCAGTGCACCTAATTTCAAGACCGCAGTAGTCCAGAATGTAAAAGTTGACGTTGGTACACCAGCAACCGTTAACGCCGTTCTACAGGCTGGTCAGATCTCGGAGCAGGTAGTTATCACCGGCGGCGGAGAGGTGCTTCAGAGCGAAACCGCCACGATCGGTACCACGATCTCCGGACGGCAGATCCTTGAAACTCCGATCCAGAGCCGTGACGCTCTTGACCTGGTTGCATTGCTTCCGGGTACGGCAACTGTCGGTACGATCAGAACTTCATCGATCAACGGGCTGCCGAAATCTGCGATCACGATCCAGATTGACGGCGTTGACGTACAGGACAACTACCTGAAATCATCTGACGGATTCTTTACGTTTATTCGCCCGAGGATTGACGCAATCGACGAAGTTACGGTCTCGACATCCAACCCCGGTGCCCAGGCATCAGGTGACGGTGCTGTATCCATCGGTTTCGCAACTCGTCGTGGTACCGACAGTTACCGAGGCAGCGGATTTTGGCAGCACAGGGATGAGGGCCTCAATGCTACCAATTTCCAGAATAATTATCAGCGGATAAATAAAGCCAAGCTTCGCTTGAACCAATTCGGGTTTAGCGTTGGCGGCCCTATACCATTCCTTAACTTTGGCGAGGGCGTCGACGCGTTTGATTCAGGAAAAGGCAAGCGCTTTTTCTTTGTTAACTATGAGCGTTTTCATCTGAACGAAGGTAGTACGGCAAGATCCCGTGTAACGCTAACTCCGCAAGCTCAAGGTGGAACTTTTAGATATGGAGCTGGTGGGGCCAGCCAGGTAAGCTTGTTTCAGCTTGCTCAGAATGCCGGATTGGC
The DNA here is from genome assembly GCA_040081025.1 of Pyrinomonadaceae bacterium. GTDB lineage: Bacteria > Acidobacteriota > Blastocatellia > Pyrinomonadales > Pyrinomonadaceae > OLB17. Next base: position 1,162 of record JBEBGW010000476.1, read on the forward strand.
GAACACCATCGACCCGACAGTGAATTCTATGCTGAATACGATCCAGGCCGCCACAAACGGGACGGGATCATACCAAGCTCTGGGCCTGCTGGGAAACTTCAATACACGTTCCTTTGTTTTTTCTAATGTTGCCAATCAACGTCGGCGTTTTCTTACGATCCGCGGTGACGCAAATATAACGAAAGATCATGCCGTCGAGCTAATCATTAACGATCAGCCCTTCCGCTCAACGGGCGATTTCCTTAACAATCAGGATTCGATCTTTCCGGGAATCGAAAACTATGGCGCACAATTTTCGGATCGCCGCTCATTGTCGCTTGGCTTCCGTTCGAATTTTGGCACCAATGTTATCAACCAGTTCCGTTATGCACAGCTTGCCGGCTGGCTTGGCGGCGGTACGGTATTTGGTGCAGTGACGCCAGAGTCGTTTTTTGATGATACACAGCGCGGGTTTAACATTGCGCTCGGTTCAAATCTGGCTGGTCTGACAGCGATCAATAATAACAGTGCGCGTACCTCGCCAACCCGCGATTTTACAGACGTCGTGACCTGGGTAAAGGGTAACCATACGTTCCAGTTCGGCGGTCAATTGAAGTCCATTAAGACCGACGGATCGACAAAGGGATTTATTCGCCCGACCATTTCGTTCGGATATCTGGGTGATGAACTTGATTCGCGGGTTAGGGACGCATTTAATGAGACAACCATGCCGGGTGCTTCCCCGGATGAGATTTTTCAGGCCCGGGAGCTATATGCTACCTTGACTGGCCGTGTGGCAGGCTATGCAGGAAATGCGACCCTTGGCCCGGATGGCCGTTATGTCGCCAATGGAACAAATGCCTTTATTATTGAAGAAGAGACCAATGGGCTCTTCGCTCAGGATACGTGGCGTTTCAAGAACAATTTCCAGATCACTGCCGGTGTCCGTTGGCAGCCGACGTTGGGGGCAAAACTTAATACAGCCAGCTACTCGTTCCTGACGAATCCGGCCACAATGGCCTACGACGTATCAGGTTACGGAAACTCTTTCAGCCCCGGAACTCTTACGGGCCAAGTGCCGACATTTACTGGCAACACAGCAGGACAACGTGCATATGAAAATGATCTAAACAACTTTGCACCCAGTGTCGGTGTTGTTTGGAGCCCGAACTTTAGCGGATTTCTCGGCAAGGTGCTTGGACGAGAAGGGGCCGGAGTCATACGCGGAGGTTTTGCAAGAGCGTTCGTTCGCGAAGGAACTTTCCTTGTTGACGGCAGTATCGGTCTGCATCCCGGCGGGTCGTTCGGCCTCGCCAGAACTCCAACATCGATAGATCCAAACACTCTCCTCACGGCCGGAACACTGTTTCGCAACCCGGGCAATCCGAATTTAGTTTCTCCGACATTTAATCCGATCCCTTCGTACCCACGACCAGTTGACCCCGAACTGGATCTGACCGTCGCATTTAAACCGGATCTGAAGACTGGATATGTTGACTCGTGGAGTCTCGGATACCAGCGTCAATTTGGAAGCGACACTGTAGTGGAGGTCAGTTACGTTGCCAACCGCGGCAAGGACATGCACCTCTTTTACAACGTGAACGAGATCAATGCTGTTGAGAACGGATTTGGAGCGGAATTTCGTCTGGCCCAGCAGAATTTGTATGCAAATATTGCTGCAGGACGCGGTGCGAACTTCCGTTATTTTGGTCCGGACTCAGGTACCAGCCCGCTTCCGATCATTTTGTCGTACTTTGCTTCAACCAACCCT
>JBEBGW010000122.1:0-10953 GCA_040081025.1 Pyrinomonadaceae bacterium
GCTGGAAGAGATCGTCGGCGACATCTCGGATGAACACGACGAAGAGGTCAGCGAGCAGATCCATGAGCAGCCGGACGGCACATTCGTACTCGATGGCGGCCTCGCGGTTCGTGACCTGAACAAACGGCTTACCCTCAACATCCCGATCTCTGACGCTTACACTACCGTCGCCGGATTCCTAATGTCAGAATCGGGCCAGATCCTGAACGAGGGAGACGTTGTGCCCTACAACGGTCATTCGTTCCGGATCGAAAAGGTAGAAAAACGAAGAGTCCTCAGCGTGAGAATGTTCAAAACCGCGGTCGCGGAAGAAGCCGAAGCAGTCTCGTGATCGATGTATCAGCCGAGTTGACCTGGTTGTTAAGGAGTTTTGCGATGATCCGATGTGTTCTAGTCCTGAGCCTATTATTGAGCGCGGGCGCGTTAACACCCGCCTATGGGTGCACTTGCGAACTGCCAGAAAAGGGAACATCGACTCGAAAGGCAGTGCGAACAGAAAAAGCCCGGGCCAACGCGGTTTTCGCGGGAGCGGTTATCTCGATCGAGAAAAGATCCGACTTCACAAGAGTTGCGGTCCTTCGGGTAGAGAGCGTCTGGAAAGGGTTGGGACGAAAGGAGATCGAAGTTACTGTCTTCACCGGCAATGGAGGTGGCGATTGTGGGTTTCCTTTTAGAATTGGCGAAAAATACCTGATTTACGCGCATTTCAACAGTTCCAAAAACTTGGGCGCTAATATTTGTTCGCGAACAAAGATCTTCGCCGAAGCCGGGCCGGATACAAGCGTTCTTGGGAAACCATTCAAGTACCAATGAACAGTTCCGCGCCGTGAGAATGTTCACGAACGCGGTCGCGGAAGAAGCCGAAGCAGTCTCTTGATAGATGCATCAGCGAACTCTCCTCATCAAGTCGGCGATCATTACTCTGTTCGTTGCCGCAGCGGTGACTGCGGCGGTGCTCGGATTGCGGCCCGAGTACGTCGGGACGCGCGCGGGCAAGGCGGACGAGAACTACATCCCTTCCCAAGACTGTAAGGTCTGTCACGAAGATCATTTCGCCTCCTGGAGCCGGACTCACCACAGCCGGATGACGCAGGACATCAAGCCTGAGAGCGTTCAGGGAGATTTCGAGAAGAACACTATATTCGAATATACCGGCGTCACGGCCCGGATGGTGCGAAGCGGCGATAAGTTTTGGATGAATTTTAAGTACCCGGACGGGCGGATCGAGAACAACGAGATATATCGGACTGTCGGTTCGCGTCGAGTCGAGCAGTACGTTACGCGTCGGAACGGGCAGTACGTTCGCCTTCCGATTGCTTATGACATCGAGCGTAAACGATGGATGAGTCTGAACGGATCTTTCTTTTTTCCCGACGGCGACAACTTTAATCAGCACGTCGCTCAGTGGGATACGAACTGCGTGTTCTGCCACAACGTAAAGGCCCAGCCTAACTTTAACTTCAACACACGGATGGCGGCGACCGAGGTTGCGGAACTCGGAATTGCTTGCGGCGCCTGTCACGGCCAAGGTGCCGAACATGCGGAAATGGCTTCGTCACCGCTTACTCGCGCTCGATGGCATCTGAACGATAAGGCCGAAACCGGTATCGTGAATCCGCTGAAACTCGATTCGGATCGGGCGATGATGATCTGCGGTCACTGCCACGGCCAACGTGTTCCCGAGCCGATGGACCGCATCCGCGAGATCATGACGAAAGGCGATCCATTCGATGCAGGCGAGGATCTTTCGGAGTTTTATCACCCGGTCGGGCCGGATACGAAGATCGGAAACGTATCGTTCGAGAATCGATTCTGGCCAGACGGCTCGCCGCGGCTCACGGCTTATGAATATCAAGGCGTGACTGGGTCGAAATGTTTTACCGAAGGCGAGCCCGGCAACCGCATCAGCTGCATGAGTTGTCATTCGATGCACGATGGCGATGTGAAGGGGCAGATCACTGCGGAAAAGCGGACGAGCGTAGCCTGCACCCAATGCCACACGGAACTCGCCGCGGAGCCTGCACTTTCACAGCACACCAAACACCCGGCCGACTCCAAGGGCAGCAGTTGTTATTCGTGTCATATGCCGGAAGTTGTGTCGGGCATCATGGCGTTTCACAAGACGCACAAGATCACGATCCCCGAGCCGCGATTGACGCTTGAGAATAGCGTCCCGAACGCTTGCAACCAGTGTCATGTCGACAAGTCGCTGAACTGGACGTTCGATCAGGCGAAGGCTTTGTGGCCCGATCACTATGGTTCTCTGGAGCGATCGGCGGATAAGCAGTTCGATCAGCCGGAGAGCGTTCGAGGGCTTTTTGCAGGCGATGCCCTGACCCGGGCGATGATGGCTGACGCGATGCGGAAACACGGCGAAGCATCGTGGTACACGCCTCTTCTCGCGGAGGCTTTTGCCGGCGACAATTATCCGATCGTCCGCTTTTTTGCAGCAAACGGATTGTCATTTAATCAGCCAACGCCTGACTATCTGGCAAATGTTGAGATGCGTGAGTCGCAGCTCGCACTCTTTATCAGGCAGCTTGATCCGGGTAAGATGTCGGACACGCGAGCAACCGCGGAGGCACTTAGAAAGATCCGTCGCGATGTAGATCTCGAGGTGGGCGAATAGAAAAGCGTGACAGAGAAGAAAGAAGAAAACTCGAAGGCCGTCAGCCACGCGGATAAAACGACTGATGATTCAGTCCTCGTATTTCAGGGTCTCGTCGGCATCGCCGTCTGGATGTCGTTCGGCCTGCTGCTCGAAGGGCTCATCGCGTTTCGGGTTCCGATGTATATTTTGGATCAAGTGACACGCGAACTGTTTCGCCTCGCACACGCCCACGGAACGCTCCTCAGCCTCGTACTGATAGCCGCCGGACTGTGTTGGCGATCCGGATTCATCGCCCCGCCGCGGATCGCAAAACTCTCGCTTCAGATCGGAGCGCTTCTCATGCCGGTCGGATTTCTTCTCGGCGGTATAGGACATTACGAAAGCGACCCGAGCTCGCTCGTTTTTCTCGCTCCCCTTGGAGGCGTGATGGTGATATTCGGGATCGTCGCGTGTGCAGTCAGCTTTAAGCGAAATTGACCCGCTTGTGTTAGTGTAAACAGTTTCATCGATCACAAATTCAGCAGGAGTTTCCGTAGCGAAAAAAATGGGATACATAGAACAGGTCTGGGCACGAGAGATTTTGGACTCGAGGGGCAATCCAACGATCGAGGCGGAAGTCATTCTTGAAGACGGCACAACAGGCCGTGCGGCGGTTCCGAGTGGAGCCTCGACGGGCGAGAATGAGGCCGTAGAATTGCGCGACGGCGACGATTATCGCTATCTCGGCAAGGGCGTCCAAAAGGCGGTCGGGCACGTGAACGACGAGATTTTTTCCGAGATCCAGGGCCTCGACTGCCTCGACCAAACCCTGATCGACGAAACGATGCTCGGACTCGACGGAACTCCCACGAAGTCGAAACTCGGCGCCAACGCGATACTGGCAGTTTCGCTTGCCAACGCGCGTGCGGCCGCCGCGTCGCTTGAGATGCCGCTGTATCGATACCTCGGCGGGGTAAACGCGAAGACGCTTCCCGTTCCCATGATGAACATTCTGAACGGCGGTGCCCATGCGGATAACAACGTCGATTTTCAAGAGTTTATGGTGATGCCGGTAGGAGCCGAGAACTTTGCGGAAGCACTGCGAACCGGCGCGGAGATATTTCATCATCTGAAGGGCGTTCTCAAATCCCGCGGATATTCCACCAGCGTCGGCGACGAGGGCGGATTCGCTCCAAACTTGAAGTCGAATGAAGAGGCCGTCGAAACGATCCTTGAGGCGATCGAGAAGGCCGGTTACAAGGCGGGCGAAAATGTGATGATCGCTCTCGACCCCGCGGCGAGCGAGTTTTATCAGGACGGCAAATACGTCTTTAAGAAGTCGGACAAGCGTGAGCTTACGTCGGATGAGATGGCGGCATACTGGACCGATTGGTGCGACAAGTACCCGATCATTTCGATCGAAGACGGAATGGCCGAGAACGATTGGGACGGTTGGGTAAACCTGACCGAACGCGTCGGTGATCGAGTTCAGCTTGTCGGCGACGATCTGTTCGTGACGAATGTTCGATTCCTCCAACGCGGGATCGACGAAGGTGCGGCGAATGGGATCCTGATCAAGGTTAACCAGATCGGCACGTTGACCGAGACGCTCGATGCGATCGAGCTGGCTCGTACGAACAATATGACCGCGATCATCTCGCACCGCTCCGGGGAAACCGAAGATACGTTCATCGCCGACCTTGCCGTCGCGACCAACGCCGGACAGATAAAGACCGGAAGCCTTTGCCGCTCCGACCGTATCGCGAAATACAATCAGCTGCTTCGTATCGAAGAAGACCTCGGCGATTCGGCAAGATATCCGGGAATGAAGGCATTTTATCAGATCTTTTGATGGAGATTCGCGAGGCTCTTCTTGAAGTTCACTCGAAGGCACAGGCCGAGAAGATCGCGGACTATGTCGGAGAGGACGAGAAGCGTTTTGCGGAGCTGATCAAGCATCTTCTCGGGCCTGTTTATCGACTTTCGCAGCGTGCGGCATGGCCGGTGAGCTATTGCATCGAACGCCATCCGAAACTCGTCAAACCATATTTCAACGTCCTGATCAAGCAGCTTGAACGGGACGACACTCACGCGGCTGTTCGACGAAATGTCGCGCGGCTCTTTCAGTTTGTCGATGTTCCCAAGCGTTATCATGGGCGGCTTTTTGATGCCTGCTATAACCTGCTCGATGATGCGGACCAGCCGGTAGCGGTTCGAGTATTCTCGATGACAGTCGCGGCGAAACTCGCGAAGCATGAGCCGGAACTCCTCGCCGAACTCGAACTTATCGCCGCTAAACATCCATCGCTTTTGACGCCGGGCATGAAAAGCAGGATGCGACGTGTTTTCGGGAAGAGATGAATCGCCTCACAGCGATTGGAAAAATCACGGCGGGTTCGTACTATTGCCATAAATGCTGAGCGACTCTAAAGGTGAGTTCACCGTAAGCACCGACAAACAGCGGCTCGATCTGGCTGTCATTCATAAATTCCTCGCGGAAGAATCTTACTGGGCGAACACCCGATCGCTCAAACAGACCAAGACTGCGATCGAGAATTCGATCTGCTTCGGGCTCTATCACGGCGAAAAGCAGATCGGGTTTGCTCGCGTCGTGAGCGACAAGGCGACATTTGCTTACATCGGCGATGTGTTCGTACTGACCGAGTTTCGCGGTCAGGGGCTAAGCAAATGGCTGATGCAGGTGATCGTCGACCATCCCGAACTGCAAGGCTTGCGGCGATGGGTGCTTGCCACCAAGGATGCTCATGGACTTTACGAGCAGTTCGAATTCGCCCAACTCCGTTATCCCGGGCGCTGGATGGAAAAGACGGCGCCAAACGCCTACTAGCGTTTCCCGAAAGCGGCCCCGATTCTCTATAATCACAATTTGCCCTCATATCATATGGTCGAAGAATTCGCTTTCGATAACACCGAAGAGCGCCGCAAGAACCGTCAGAACGGATCGGGATGGATCGAGGTGATCGTCGGGTCGATGTTCTCGGGTAAATCCGAAGAGCTGATCCGCCGGTTGAACCGTGCCCGCATCGCCCGACAGAAGGTTCAGGTCTTCAAACCCGCGATCGACGCTCGATACTCGGTCGAAGAGATCGCGTCGCACTCCGGGCACAAGCATGATTCGAGCCCTGTATCATCCACGGCGGAAATGATGTCCGCCATCGATCCGGAGACCGAGGTCGTTGGGATAGACGAAGGACAATTTTTCGACATGGAACTTGTCGAAGCTGTGAACCAGCTTGCCGCACAGGGAAAGCGTGTGATAGTCGCCGGACTCGACCAGGACTACACCGGGCGGCCCTTCGAGCCGATGCCACAGCTTCTCTGCGTTGCCGAATTCATCACGAAGACCCACGCTATTTGCGTCAGGTGTGGAGCGACAGCCAATTACTCTCAAAGGACCGTCGAATCTGAATCGAGAGTCGAAGTAGGTGCAAGCGACAAGTACGAGGCACGGTGTCGAAAGTGCTTTGTTCCGCATTCCGATTCCCCGACGGTTCATCAATAGTGCTATTTTCATTGATCGGTGATAAACTCCGCGCGAATTCATCACCTCCCACGGTGCTTGACCACGGCCTTGGGCCGTGTGGTTTTCGAGGCTTAGAAGACAATGAACAATACAGAGATCGTAAAGAAGGGATATGAGTGTTTCGGCAGCGGCGACATCGAAGGGCTGCTGGAGCTTTATTCGGACGATATCTCATGGGAAACCCCGAAAGTGGACAATGCCGCTTATTCGGGTGCCCGGCAGGGGAAAGAGGCTGTCCTTGAATTCTTCGGGATGCTTGCGGAGAGCGAGACGTTCACAAAATTTGAACCGACGGAATTTATAGCCGAAGGCGACAGGGTCGTCGTCCTTGGAAAGTTTGAAGCAAATGTTAAGGCCACCGGAAAAACGTTTGCGACAGATTGGGTGCACGTCATGACCGTCAAGGACGGCAAGGTCACGGCATTCAGGGAACACTTCGACACTGCTGCTGCCAATCAAGCACATCAACTGCACGCGGCGGCATAAAATAGAAAGCCCGGTTGCGGGCCGGGCCCTTCATTACTTGGTTGCCTTCATTGAGTAGAGAACCGCGGGAAACGTGTCCGCGTTCTTTGCGAAATTATCCGCCCTCACGGCGGTCATTACGTTCAGCATCTGAGTCTGGCCGAGATAGCTGCGGTATCCGATCCACTGATGCCGACGCGGATCATCCTTGCCTTCGGGCGGAGCCTCGACCCATTCTACGCCCTTGATCCCGTCGATCTCCAGATACCGAACCCTTTCATACTTTCCGTTCTTCATCTGCTGAACTGCCTGATCGTAATATGCGGTAGTGCTGATATCCACCGGGAAATCCGCTGACATCGCGGAGATATTAACGAGCAATGCGGCATTGTCCGGCCCCGAGTAGTTGAACGTTTCCTTCCCGACATCCATTTTCTTCCAAGCGGCCGGCAGTTTCCACGAGATTCCCTGCTCGGACCAACTCACTTCCTGAGCCGAATCCTGGATCGACTGCTGCGAAGACGTTAGGGAAGGCTTCTCGAATGAGCCGCCCGAGGCCGTCTTGGTTCCAGTCGCGCTGTTGGACGCCGAGTTTGAATTACCCGAACTGCCGCTCATCTGCTTAAGCCGATCGCCGATCCCGCAAAACGCCAACGCGACAGCCAAGGCTCCGACCGCAAGAAAAGAGTTCATTCATGTACCTCCGAGTGGAATTGTAAGTCGCGTGTATTTTCACCGCAAAGCTTCCGAAAATCAAATTTTGGTATATTAGTGGCACCGCAATTATGCACACGCCGCAGCTATTTACCGATCTTTTAATCATTCTACTCGTGTCCGTTCCGGTCGCGTATCTTTGCCTGCGCGTTAAGCTTCCGCTACTCGTCGGACTGATGCTGACCGGAATGGCAATCGGGCCGTTCGGTATCGGGCTGATCAAAGATCTGCAGGGTATCGAAGTGCTCTCCGAGATCGGCGTGATGCTGCTGCTGTTTACGATCGGGCTCGAGTTCTCGATCAAACGGCTCAGCGAAATGAAGCGGATCGTCTTGATCGGCGGCGGGCTGCAGGTGATCGTCACCACGGCTCTCGTCGCCGCAGTTTTCACCTCAATCGGCCGCCCGGTCAAGCAGGCGGTATTCTTCGGCTTTCTCGTCGCCCTATCGAGCACGGCAATCGTACTTAAATCGTATGTCGACCGGAATGAGATCGACGCTCCCCACGGGCGGGCCGGCGTCGGGATACTGCTATTCCAGGACATAAGCATCGTGTTCATGCTGCTAGCGATCCCATTGCTCGGCGGTGACGATGTTGTAAGCATTACGCGGATCGCCATTGATCTCGGTTCCGCCCTTCTGGCTCTTGTACTCATTGTCGTGGGAGCCTGGTTTCTCCTGCCTAAGTTCCTCCATCGGATCGTACCGCTCAAAAGTCCGGAAGTATTTCTACTCACCGTCGTTCTTTTCGGGCTCGGCATGTCGTGGGTCACGTCGCATTTCGGTTTACCGCTCGCACTTGGCGGATTCATTGCCGGCGTTGTGCTCGCAGACAGCGAATACAATCATCAGGTCACGACCGAAGTACTTCCATTTCGCGACGTTTTCAACAGCCTGTTCTTCGTCTCGATCGGTCTACTGCTTTCGCTTACGTCACTCATATCCAATATCGGCGTTGTTCTTGCCGTTGTGCTGGCATTGGTCGCGGGCAAGGCATTCGTCGTTTGGGTGATCATTCGAGTGCTCGGGTATCCGCAGCGGGTCGCGGCAATGGTAGGACTCGGTTTGGCTCAGATCGGGGAATTCTCTTTCGTATTGGCGAAAGCCGGAAAAGGCGTCGGCCTATTCGATGAAGCCGACTATCAGATCTTCCTTGCCGCGTCGGTGATCTCGATGATCGCGACGCCGTTTCTGATCGCTGCGGCACCGCGACTGGCCCAAGGCTTCCAATCGCTGCTGAGCGACGGCAACCGACGCGGTATTCAGAACGTCGAGGACGAGGACATCCACATGACCTCAAGCGGCGGTTTGCAGCAGCACACGATCATCATCGGCTACGGCCTGAATGGCCGAAACCTTTCGCGTGTGCTGAGGGCCGTAGGAATTCCCTATGTCGTACTCGAACTCAATGCCGAGGTCGTGAAGCGGGCGAAGGACAAAGGTGAAAAGATCAACTTCGGCGACTCGACCCGCCGCGAAGTGCTGAGCCACGCCGCCATCGACAAAGCATGGTCTTTGGTGCTGGCCATCTCAGACCCGCACGCCGCACGCCGCACGGTCAAACAGGCCCGTTCGATGAACCCGAATCTCCATATTGTCGTACGCACCCGCTATGTCGCCGAGATTCCCGAGCTGTTCAAACTCGGAGCGACCGAGGTCATCCCTGAAGAATTCGAGACAAGCATCGAGATCTTTGCTCGCGTACTCACCCGATATGGAACGCCGCGAAACGTGATCGAGGGCCAGATCGACCGCATCCGTCAGCAGGGCTACGAAATGCTTCGAACGCAATCGATACCAGCGCCGATCCGCGAAAGTGTATCGGTGCTGGATACCGCGTTGACCGAGTCGGTATTCCTGATGCCCCGATCGCCCGCGATCGATAAGACCTTGGGCGAACTCGATCTGCGAAGCGAAACGGGAGCAACCGTCATCGCGGTGATCCGCGACGGCAACACAAAGGTCAGCCCCGGCGCCGACTACCAGCTCAAAGAACGCGACACCGTCATCCTCGTCGGAACGCCGACCAAGCTCCAGAACGCAATGAACGTCCTAGCTCCCGCAGACCTCCAACCCGAAGGCTTCAACGCCTAACTTGTAAATCGAGCCGGCTCCCGTCGGAAGTTGTTTTGATTCGATTCATTTCGCGACGGTGATTTTGATTCAGTTGAATCAAGATCTAGGACTTACACGGACTTTCAACAACTTACCGGCTCTCTCCTTAAGATGTTTGTTCCGTTCCATTTCGCGACGGTGATTTTGTTCCAGTTGGAACAAGATCTAAGACTTACACGAACTTTCAATAACTTACAGCCAGTCCCATCTCCACCTATTCCAGGCGTCCGAGTTCTCAAAACTGGAATATTCGAGGGCGTTGATGGCTTCAGAATTTCAAAGATCACCGAAGAGTTATACCTCGCCGGTCGAACAGAGTGCCACAGACGCAACATCGTTGTCAACCTACGATTTCGTGCGCTGGCAGTATCCGGTCGGAGAGCAAAATTTATTAAAGGTCAGCGCGATTATTTGCAAGACTGCCGGGCAACCTACGTTCAATGATTGAAACAAACCCCGACGACGGTAAAAAAAGAAATGTAAGAAAAGGAGTTTGCAATGAAATTGAACCGAAAGATCGCGTTGAGTTTGGCGATCGTTATCCTGATCGCCGCGTCTAGCGCTCTCGCACAGAACGGCTACCGTATATCCGCCCCTTATACCTATAAGAACCTGACGATCTTCCTGATCCACGGGAAGGATTCGACCAACAAGAAAAACATAATTACGCTGCAGGAAGCGATGAAATTGAGAGTATTCAAGGTCTATGAGACCTCGGAGGTGAACGAACTGCAGGTTGAGAATACGTCGGCGCAGTATGATGTGTTCATTCAGTCCGGCGACATCGTGAAAGGCGGTAAGCAGGACCGCGTGCTGGCGATCAGCATAATTATTCCGGCACGTTCGGGCCGGATCTCGATCGAGGCATTCTGTGTTGAGTCCGGACGTTGGGAAAAACGCAAGGGCGAGGACGCTCAGCAGTTTTCATCGTCCGAAGAACGGATCGTTTCCAAGGATCTGAAAGTTGCGGCGAATGGACAGCGGTCCCAGTCCGAGGTCTGGAATAAGGTCTCGGAAGCTCAGAAACGACTCTCGGCCAATACCGGGGTTGACGTGACGGCGAACGCTTCGGGTTCGAGCCTGCAGCTTGCGCTCGAAAACGGCAAGGTCGCCGCAACGACTGAAGAATATGTCGCGAAGCTCGCCGCCCTGACTCGCGATAAGTCCGATGTGATCGGCTATGCATTCGCGATCAACGGCGAGATCAACAGTGCCGACATCTATGTCTCGAACCATCTATTCAACAAACTTTGGCCGAGGATGCTGAAGGCTGCGGCCGTCGAGGCCGTTGGTGAAAGCAACCGAGCATCGGCGGATGCACCGGCACCGAAACCGGCGGCGATCCAGGGCTTCCTGAATGAAGCCGAAAAAGGCCCGGTTAAAGAGCGGACCACAAGCGGCAAATCGAAGGTCGTTACTCGTGATTCGGACGACAGTGCGGTTTATGAGGCTCGCGACAAGGCCGACGCGGTGATCCACCGAAACTACATCAAGAAGAACTGATTTCTCTCCCCACGTTCCTCCAG
>JBEBGW010000477.1:0-2865 GCA_040081025.1 Pyrinomonadaceae bacterium
GATCGTGATCGTCCGAGATCGCCGTATCGTCCGGGATGAAACGAAGCTCCTGCTCCGGCGGATTTAGGTCGACGTCGGCAGTGTCGATGGAAAGAGGAGTTGTGTCGTACTTCATGTTATCGGCTCCTCCTCAAGAAGGATGGGATCAAGGTTTATTGCAGCGACTCTTGTCCTTTACGTACACCTTTGATCCGGAGCTATTGAGGTAGTAACATCCGCCGCGCGGCCCGAGCACATAGGTGCGCCCGTCGTTAGCCTTGCCTGGATCGGCGGGCGGTTGCGAAGTCTCAGGGTTAGAAGAAGCACTGGCCGCAATCTGGACCGGAGCTTGAGTAGCCGCGGTTTCAGACTTTGTCGCATTGGCTCCATCTTCCTGCTCTTCGCGAAACTCCCACGGCGGCATCGGCATCGCTGACGCCCAGAGTCCGAGTTTCGACTCACGTGCTTTCAATTCCGCCTTGGCATAGCGAACACGAGCTTCGGAAGATTGCTCGCCGCTAACTCTTTTATAATGCCAAGCGCTCCCGTTTTCAAGCAATCGAACCCCAATATCTTGTCCCTCGAAGAAAACCGTGCCCATATATCGGCCCTGCGAGTCTTTTCGATGGACGATAACCTTGACGTCTTTATCCAGCACGCGAGCCTCCAGATCCTTCCTTGCCGAGTTGCCGAAGTCCTGTTTACTTTCCGGCGCGTCGATACCGTGGATGCGAACGGTGAATGCTTTTCCGTCCGAAGTTTTGACGCGGACCTCGTCGCCGTCGGGCACGATGATCACCTTGCCTTCGATAAATTCGGGGTCGGTCGATTGTGCGAATGAGCCGGAGAGAAGGCCGAGGATCACAAGCGGAACAAAAACGAACTTTGCACGCATAACGAAAACTCCGTGATCAAAATCCTGCTGGCTGGTAGCGGAACTGGAGTTCCAAAACTGATACCTGAAGATTACCACCCTCGCGCGCCGATGCAAATCTGAGAGACTCTACGTTGAATACAAAGCACTAAAATTTCACAAACGATGTGAAGGACTAAAAAGGACAACCTTTGGCGCGTATGCTACCTTTTTCTTTTGCCTATGAATCTAAGGTGGCGATTTGGGGTGGTCGCGGCGATATTTCTCGCGGTCTTTTGTCTGTACCCGCAGCTTAAGATGTTCTACATGCGCGGCGGCGAGTGGAACGGGCATTATGCGTATAACGACATTGATGAAGTCGCCTATGCGTCGTATGTCCGAGCGCTGATCGACGGGCGTCCGCGGAAGAACGATCCCTACACCGGCCGCGACCAGACTCCCGAAACACCTCAGCCCGAATCACTGTTTTCCATCCAGTTCGCAGCTCCCTACACGATCGCGATACCGGCTCGCATCTTCGGCATCGGAACTCCGTGGGCGATGACGATCGCGGGTGGCTTGGCGGGATTTCTTGCGGCGCTGGCTGCGTTTTGGTTCCTCGGACGGCTTACTGGCGATTCATGGTTTGCGATGGTCGGAGCGTTGGCGACGTTCGCTCTTGGCGCTTTGGCGGCGGGGGAAGGAGCACTGCCCGAGATACTGTTTGACGGATTCTCCTATCCTTACTTTCCGGGGTTTCGGAGGTATATTCCGGCGCTGACAATGCCCGCGTTTTTTGGGATGGTTGGGTTCCTTTGGATGTACCTGTCTGGTGGAAGACGGGCGGGTTCATCGGCCGAAATCTCGCCACCTGCTGACGCAGGCGGTTCTGACTTGCGTAGCCGACTTCTTTACGGGTCGCTCGCAACCGCTTGTTTCGCGTACTGTGTTTTCTCGTATTTCTACACATGGACGACGGCGTTCGCATTTCTCGGCTGCTTGTTCGTCGTGTGGATCATGGAGCGGCCGGAGACGTTTTGGAAAGACATCAAGGCACTCGGGATCTTAGCAGCAGCATGGGTCGCCGTATTACTGCCGTATGCGTATTTGCTTTCGCAGCGGTCACATTCGATGGACAATGTTCAGCTTTTGGTCCTTACGCGGATGCCGGACCTGAACCGGATGCCGGAGTGGATCGCAATCGCCACTCTGTTCCTGATCGTGTTTGGGATGCTAAAGAAGATCATCTCGATCCGAGAGCCGGCGACACTATTTGCGATCGCTCTCGCACTGGTACCGTTCGCCGTTTTCAATCAACAGGTGATCACCGGCCGCTCGCTCCAGCCGATCCATTACCAGGTCTTTATCGGAAACTACGTTGCGATGCTCGGATTCGTTGTGGCAGTAGGTCTGCTGTGGAAGAACAAACTTGGCCAGGGCCGAACGAGCGTGCGGATCATTTGCTCGGTTGCGATGCTGCTTGTCGCGGCGTGGGGATTCGTTGAGTGTCATTACACGGTGCGTGTTCTGGACGAGGCTAACGTTGATCGAGATAGGGCGTTGCCCCTCGCGAAACGGCTCGAGGTACTCGCGGCGAACGAGCCGGATCCGCATCGTTCGACCGTGCTTTCATACGATTGGCTGTTCGCGGACGATATGCCGAGCGTGGCTCCGCAGAACATCTTGTGGTCCCGACACCAGCACGTTTTTGCCGGACTCACCTGGGATGAAAGCAAAGAACGGTATTATCAGCAGCTTCATTATCAGGGTGTTGATGAAAATGGCCTCGATAGATTACTGATGAACGATTTCGTCTCGCAGATCGCACTTTTCGGATGGGGACGGCACACTGACCGGCTTTCGGTTGATGCGAAGCCGCTGACCTATGGGGAGATCGCCGAAGAGGTCGAGAGGTACCGGCTGTATCGGATGAGCTTCAACAAAGGGCGGGCATCGAACCCGCTGATACGATATGTGGTCGTGCCGAATTGGGACCGGTTCGATCTTTCTATACTTGAAGAGTTTTACGAATT
>JBEBGW010000123.1:0-10767 GCA_040081025.1 Pyrinomonadaceae bacterium
TGTTCATCAGATACGGATTTGCTTTCTCGACTTCGTCGAGCAGCACCACCGAGTACGGGTTGTCGCGAATCTGTTCGGTCAAAATGCCGCCGCGTTCGCTGCCGACGATGCCTCGCGGCATGCCGATCAATTTCTCGATGCCGACGGTGCCGTCACCATATTCCGACATATCGATGCGGATCATCTTGTTCTCGTCACCGAACATAAACTCGGCGACCGCCTTTGCAAGCTCCGTCTTTCCGACGCCTGTCGGCCCAAGGAACAGGAGCACGCCATCCGGAGCATAATGATTGTCCTTTAGCGGGCCTTTGTTCAGCCGGAGTCGTTCCGCGACCGAGCGAACCGCATCCTTCTGGCCGATCACTCGACCGGCGAGATCCATCTCCATCTGCGAGAACCGGTCAGCGGTATCACGATAGATCATGTCCTTCGGGATCCGCGATTCCTGCGAGATGACGTCGATGATATGTTCCGGCTCGACGACAAGCTTGTCGGGCTGGTTGATCTCGACCTTTACCGATGCCGTGTCGAGCCAGCCGATCGCTTTGTCCGGCAGGTGCAGATTTCGGATGTACTTCGGCGACATCTCGAGAGCGGTGTTGATCGCCTCGTCGGAGATCGTCACCGAATAGTTCTTTTCGAGCCGCGGCTTCAATCCCATCAGGATCTCGCGCGTCTCGTCGATCGTCGGCTCTTCAACTTTCACAAGCCGGAAGCGGCGTGCGAGGGCTTCGTCTTCGCCGATGTACTCCTTGTACTCGGTCATCGTCGTCGCGCCGATGATGCGGAGTTCGCCGCGGGCGAGAGACGACTTGAACATATTGCCCGCGTCGCTCGATGTGCCCATCGCCGCGCCGGCACCAATGATGGTGTGAGCTTCGTCGATGAAGAGAATGATGTGATCCTTCTCCTTAACCTCGTCGATGATGCCTTTGATACGCTCTTCGAACATACCGCGGAGCATCGTACCCGCGACCAGGCCGCCCATTTGAAGCTGAACGATGTGGGCGTCCCGAAGCCGTGCCGGAACTTTTTCTGGTTCGAGTTCGATGAGGCGTGCCAGTCCTTCGACAACCGCCGTTTTCCCTACACCGGGTTCACCGACGAGCATCGGCGAGTTTGACCGTTCCTTGTGTGAAAGGATCTCGATCATCTGGCGGATCTCGCGGTCACGTCCGATCGTCGGCGGGATCTTGTCCTGCCGGGCGAGCTTGTTCATCGAAACGCCAAAGTGACGAAGGAAACTTGGCAGTTCGTATTTCTGTCGTGAGCGTTCCTCTTCCTTCTCGCGCTTGCGGATGCGCGTCCGCGCCGTCTGTGCTACTTCGTCCGCCGGAACACCGAGATTCTGAAGTACGTCGTTCAGTATGCTGCCCTCATCGTTCGAGAGAACGTAGAAGAGATCGCTGGCGTCGATCACGCGGCGTCCTTGCGATCGGGCACGGTCCATCGCCCGCTTGAAAAGTTCGGTCGTCTCGGGTGCGATCCGGAAACCCTTGCCCGTGTGCTGCCGGCCGGCTTCCATCCGTTTTTCGATCAACAGTTTGACCGAACGCGGATCAACGGCGAGATCGCGCATAGTCGAGGTGAACAGGTCATCCTCTTCACGCGTGACGGCGTGAAGGATGTGTTCGATAGCGACATAGTTCTGGTCTCTGCGCTTCGTTTCGTCGAGCGCCGATTCCAGGACACGCCGGCCGCTTTCGCTGAATTTGTCTTTGTATGCGTCGATGTCTGCCATATAGCTTAGGTGGAGAAGCCGAAACTTAGATGCCGCGGGGCTGGCATATTATGCCAACCTCAATTCTATCATTTCGAGCTAGATATCATTCAAGATTTAAACGGCCGGCGAATCCTTCACCGGTCAAAAAGCCCGGGGATTAGCCCGGGCAATTGTTTTCAACAAGTTGTGGCGACTGATCTCCTCATTCGCCTGCCGACTGAGCCCGTCCGCGCCCGACCTGTACCTTCGCCGGGCGGAGCAGTTGATTGCCGAACTTATATCCGCGTGAATATTCCGCGGTCACTTTTCCGTCCTGGTCGGCGTCAACCTCAGACATATCAATAGCTTCGTGCATTTCAGGGTTAAAGGTCATGCCGATCGACGGCACCGGTTCGACGCCGACGCTGATAAGCGCCTGCTCAAACGATCGGGCTGTGCCAACGACGCCGTTTCGGAGATTGTCGACAGATGAATCGGTCTCGCTTGCGGACACCGCGAGGGTGAGATTGTCCAACACCGGAAGCAGGGTCGTCAAAAAGTTGAACTGAGCCTGTTTCGACCGATCTTCAAGCGTTTTCAGCAAACGAGCCCGCATATCTGCGGTTTCCTTCTCAAGCGTCGCCTTTGCCTCTTCGAACTTCGCCTGCACGCCGATAAGCTTCGACTCAGCCGCTTCGCGACGTTCGGTCTCGGCTTTGAGCTTTGCCTCGAGCGCGACTTCTACCGCTGACTTCACCGGGCCTTTGTCAGGA
The DNA here is from genome assembly GCA_040081025.1 of Pyrinomonadaceae bacterium. Classification (GTDB taxonomy): domain Bacteria; phylum Acidobacteriota; class Blastocatellia; order Pyrinomonadales; family Pyrinomonadaceae; genus OLB17. The sequence goes on from JBEBGW010000123.1 coordinate 2,476, forward strand.
GCCGGATCGTCCACGACTCGCTCGCCTTCGGCGTTGAAACGCCGCTTGTCATTAAAAGGGATCTTCACTTCGTCGTCGTCACCCAATAGTTCTTCTAAAAATCCGTCAGTATCGTTCATCATCATTAATCGAAACTTCTATTTTAGCCTTTCGCGTTTCTATCAGCTAACCGCCGCCTTTTCTCCCTCCGCCGGGGAGAAGACAAGATGGCCGTCGCGCGCCGAAACCCTCACTGTTTGACCGCTCGCGATCTCGCCTTGCAGCAGCTTCACGGCCAGCGGATTCTGCACCAGCGTCTGAATCGCACGCTTCAGTGGACGAGCACCGTAGACCGGATCGTAACCTTCTACAACAAGAAGATCCTTCGCTGCCTGATCCAGCTCGATCGTGATGCCGCGGTCGTCGAGCATCTTTCGCAGCTTTTCAAGCTGGACGTCGATGATCGTGGCGATCTCGTCCTTGCCGAGCTGCGAGAATACGACGATGTCGTCGATGCGGTTCAGGAACTCGGGCTTGAAGTGGTCGCGGAGCACTTGCAGTACCTCCACTTTTACATCGTGATCTGCCAGCGGATTCTCGTTCGCCGCCTGGATCGCACGCGAACCGAGGTTCGAGGTCATTATCAGGACCGTGTTTTTGAAATCGACTACGCGGCCCTTGCTGTCCGTCAGACGACCGTCATCTAGTATCTGCAACAACACGTTGAAGACGTCCGGATGCGCCTTTTCGATCTCGTCGAAGAGAACAACCGAATACGGCCGACGTCGGACTGCTTCAGTTAACTGACCGCCTTCCTCATAACCCACGTATCCCGGAGGCGCACCGATCATTCGAGCGACGGCGTGCTTCTCCATATACTCCGACATGTCGAGCCGCACCATTGCACGCTCGTCGTCGAAGAGAAATTCAGCTAACGCTCTTGCGGTCTCGGTCTTACCGACGCCCGTCGGACCAAGGAAGATGAATGACCCGACAGGCCGATTCGGATCTTGTAAACCTGCGCGAGCGCGTCGGACGGCGTTCGCGACTGCTTCGAGAGCTTCGTTCTGGCCGATCACGCGCCTGCTGAGATTCGCCTCCATCTGGATGAGCTTCTGCATCTCGCCTTCGAGCATCTTGGAGACCGGCACGCCCGTCCATTTCGCAACGATCTGGGCTACATCTTCCTCGTCGACTTCCTCTTTAAGGAAAACGCCGTCCTTCTGCAGGGTTTCAAGGCGATCCTGCTCGGCTTGAAGCTGCTTTTCGAGCTCCGGAATTGTGCCGTACTGAATCTCGGCCGCGTTTGCGAGGTCACCAGCCTGCCGTGCGCGTTCGAGACCGAGCTTCGCTTCTTCAAGCTTTTCCTTGCCCGTCCGCATTTTCTCGATCTCTTCCTTCTCCGACTGCCACTTGGCCTTCATCGCGGAAGATTTCTCGTTAAGATCGGCGATGCGCCGTTCGATATCTTCGAGCCTGTTCTTTGATTTTTCGTCAGTCTCACGCCCGAGCGCCTGACGCTCGATCTCAAGCTGAAGGATCTCTCGCTCAAGCACGTCGATCTCCTGCGGGAGCGAGTCGATCTCGATACGAATTCGCGATGCGGCTTCGTCGATCAGATCGATGGCTTTGTCCGGAAGAAAACGGTCCGTGATATAGCGATTCGACAGCGTAGCAGCGGCGACAATAGCCGCGTCTTTGATACGGACGCCGTGGTGAACTTCGTAGCGTTCCTTCAACCCGCGAAGGATAGCGATAGTATCTTCGACGGTCGGCTCGCCGACATAGACCTGCTGGAATCGGCGTTCGAGCGCTTTGTCCTTCTCGATATACTTCTGATACTCGGCGAGTGTTGTCGCACCGACCGCTCGAAGCGTTCCGCGAGCCAACGCCGGCTTCAACATGTTTGAAGCGTCGATCGCACCTTCGCTCGCACCCGCTCCGACGAGAGTGTGCAGCTCGTCGATGAAGAGAATGATCTGCCCCTCGGCCTTCTCGATCTCCTTGAGAACGGCTTTCAGACGATCTTCGAACTCGCCGCGATATTTTGCTCCGGCGAGCATCGCTCCGAGGTCGAGCGATACGAGCTTTTTGTTTTTGAGGGTCTCAGGCACATCGCCGGAGACAATGCGCTGCGCCAAGCCTTCGACGATCGCCGTCTTACCGACGCCGGGTTCGCCGATCAAAACAGGATTGTTTTTCGTTCGGCGCGAAAGTATCTGGATCGTCCGTCGGATCTCATCGTCGCGGCCGATCACGGGGTCAAGCTTGCCTTTGCGGGCACGCTCGGTCAGATCCTGCGCGTATTTCTCGAGAGCCTGAAAATTCTCTTCGGCGTTCTGATCCGTGATCCGTGAACCGCCGCGCATATCGGTAATGACCTTCTCAAGGTCTTCGCGGGTGATCCCGTTTCCACGCAGGATTCGCCCCGCGTCGCCGTCCTTCTCATCGGCGATCGAAAGGAGAAGATGCTCGGTCGAAACATACTCGTCCTCCATTTTCTCGGCTTCTTTTTGAGCCGACTGAAACAGGGTGTTCGTGCGCGAGCTGAAATATTGCTGGCCGCCGGAAACCTTCGGGAATTTCTCGATCGCTGCCTGAACTTCGCCGAGGATCGGTGCCGCGTTCGCGCCGATCTTTCCGAGGATAGGCCTGACCACGCCTTCCTTCTGCTCGAGCATGATCGCCAGGATGTGCTCCGGCTCGACCTGCTGATTCTCGCCCTTTTCAGCCAGCGAAATCGCTTCTTGAACCGCTTCTTGCCCGCGAATTGTGAATCTATCGAATCTCATGTGTCTTATCCGCTATTGTATACCTGCCTGCAAGCACTGCCGTATTCCGGTGATTTATCACCTAAAATCCGAGTTAACGAGCCCAGCGACTAATAACTTAGTCTTTAAGAATAATAAAACCTGAGTGTGAGACTGTCAAGTTCATTTTTGACGCTTCGACCTCCTAAGTGGTGGCACGGTAGATAACGTGACTTTTCAATGGTTTGTCGGTATATTGGCTAGGCAATTCATTCCTTCCAGTAAACGTAAGTAAGTCCAAGATCTTTCGGCCTCCAGGTCGAAGAGGACCGGTGATGAAGATCTTTCGTGAAATTCTCTGGCCCGTCGTAGCTGTTATTGCTGCGTTTATCGTCGGCGGCCTGATAGTCGTGGCGATCGGCGACAACCCTTTCGCGACCTATTACCACATGGTCGGTAACTCGTTCGGGTCGCTGAACGACATCGGCTACACGCTTTTCATTGCCACGCCGCTGATCTTTACAGGCCTAGCAGTTGCGGTCGCGTTTCGCTGTGGACTGTTGAACATCGGTGCGGAAGGCCAGTTATACGTTGCGGCATTTGCCACCGCTTGGGTCGGCATCAAGTTCGGCGGAGCGATGGTGAACATCTTCGGGAAGGAGGAGAACTGGTCGTGGACGAGTCTGCCGTCAGTCCTGCTGATCATCGCCTGCGTCGTTACCGCGATAGTCGCTGGTGGGGTTTGGGGAGCTATCCCCGGTATTCTGAAGGCGAAGTTCGGCTCGCATGAGGTGATCAACACCATCATGCTCAACTTCATCGCGGTCGCACTGGTCAGCTATTTCACGCAGTATTTCTATAAGATCCCTGGCGATCCGATCATGCAAACGGCTCAGATCGGCGAAGGCGCGCACATTCCGCGGATCAGTCAGTACATTCCCGGAATGCCGGACTTCGTTCCGCTGAGCGTCGCGTTTCTCCTGGCGATACTGATGTGCTTCGCGGTCTACTTTTTTCTTTGGAAAACGAAATGGGGCTACGAGCTACGCGCGGTGGGTGAGAATCCTTCGGCGGCGGAATACGGCGGGATATCGCCTAAGAAGCAGATCGTGATCGCAATGACGATCTCGGGCGGACTCGCGGGAATGGTCGCGATCGGCGAGGTGCTTGGATATCGCTACCGATATTACGACGGATTCTCGGATGGTTGGGGATATCTAGGAATTGCCGTTGCATTACTCGGCCGCAATCATCCGCTGGGAATTTTCATCGCGGCGATATTTTTCGCTGTCTTGAAACGCGGCGAGATCTTTGTGGATATCGAAACGCGGTTCGTGTCGAAAGATCTGGTCGAGGTCCTTCAGGCGATCATCATCATTTTTGTCGCATCGCTGCAGAGGTATACAAGGAGGTAGGATGAGCGAACTATTAACACCGACATTTGCGCTGATCCTGCTGTTCTCGACGATCCGTCTCGCGACGCCGCTGATCTTTGCGGCCCTCGGGGGGTTATTTTCGGAACGGGCCGGCGTGATCAACATCGCGCTTGAGGGATTGATGCTCGCCGGGGCATTCGCTGCCGCGGTCGTGACCTACGAGACGAGCAATCCGTATCTTGGCTTTTTTGCAGGAATGGTGGCCGGAGCGATCGTTGCACTCGTGTTCGCCGTAGCCGTGATCAAGTTCGAAGCTGACCAGGTTGTCACGGGCTTCGCGATCAGTATGCTGATGTTCGGACTACCGGCGGTGATCAGCAGCAGGCTTTACGACGCCTCGGGAGCGACGCAGCAGATTGATAAAGCATTCTTGTTGCCGGATCTGATTCCCGGAAGACTGCCCTGGGCGGCGGTGCTTGCTTTCCTTCTCGTGCCGATCTCGTGGTACGTGCTCTATAAGACGCCATTCGGATTGCGGCTGCGGGCGGTCGGCGAGAATCCCGCTGCGGCCGATTCGGCTGGCGTAGATGTGTACAAACTTCGATACACGGCCGTGATAATTTCGGGAATCCTTGCCGCGGCTGGCGGAGCTTATCTTTCGATCGGACAAGGATCATTCTTCACCAAGGGAATGAGTGCCGGTCGCGGATACATCGCACTCGCGGCATTAATACTCGCCAAATGGAAACCGATACCGGTGCTATTGGCCTGCTTGTTCTTCGGGTTTACCGAATCGCTCGCGATCCAACTTCAGGGTGTCGTGAAGATGCCGTCCGGCGATGACATTCCGGTCCAGTTCATTCAAATGATCCCGTACGTGCTGACGATAATCGTGCTCGCGGGTTTCATCGGCCTGTCGCGTGCACCGAAGGCACTGGGAATTCCGTATAAGAAAGGAAATTAGATCTTCACGAAATGACCTACGAGAACGCTGTTGAGGCGGCCGAATTCATCAAGTCGAAGTATCCGAACGCGATCGATGTTGCCATCGTCCTTGGGAGTGGACTGGGAGCGTTTGCGGATGAGATTGCGAACGCGGTCAAGATCCCGTACGAGGAGATCCCGCACTTTGCGAGGTCTACTGTTGAGGGGCACGCTGGGCAACTCGTGCTTGGCGAACTGGATGGGAAACACATTGCGGTACAGCAGGGACGTTTTCATTTTTACGAAGGCTACGATATGCAGCAGGTGATGTTTCCTGTGCGGACGTTCGGGCGAATGGGAATTGGCAATGTGATCCTGACCAACGCCGCCGGAAGCACCGAGCCGGAGTATCCGCCGGGAACGTTGATGCTCATCACCGACCACATGAACTGCATGGGCGTCAATCCGCTGCGTGGAAAGAACGATGAGCGATTCGGAGTTCGTTTCCCGGATATGACGGAGGTCTACGACCGCGACCTACAGCAGATAACTCACGAAGAGGCGGACGCCATTTCGCACGAACGATTCGAGAACGGCTTGGACGACGAGAAACACGACTTCCTACATCGCGGGGTTTATTGCGGACTTTCCGGGCCGACGTACGAGACGCCTGCGGAAGTGAGAATGTATCGCCAACTCGGAGGAAACGCGCTCGGCATGTCCACCGTGCCCGAAGCGATAGCCGCACGGCATCAGGGAATGAAGGTGCTCGGCATTTCGTGCATCACGAACTTCGCCGCCGGAATGACGGGCGAGAATATCAATCACGAAGAGGTTATGGAGACCGGGGCGAAGGTCGCGGAAGTTTTCAGGGAACTGTTGCGTCGAGTAATTGCAAGGATAAATTAGAACAGGATGCACAGGATGAAGGGGATGATCGATCGAAACAAAACATCCTGTTCATCCCGTCTATCCTGTTTGAATTACTTATGATAATTGGCATTTGCGGAGGAACCGGGTCGGGGAAGACGACCATTGCACGTTCGATCGTTGATACGGTCGGGCGGGAAAAGGTCGTGCTTGTGGAGCAGGATTCCTACTATCGAAACCTGGGTGATATGCCGCTCGACGAACGTCACCAGGCGAACTTTGACCATCCGGATTCGATCGACAGCGAGATGTTGGTCAACCACCTCCTGCGTCTCAAACAAGGGTTGACTGTCGAGATGCCGGTCTACGATATGAAGACGCACACGCGGACCGACGAGATCGATATTATCGACCCGCGTCCGGTCGTTATCGTCGAGGGAATATTGATCTTTTCCGAACCGCGAGTGCTCGATGTCATCGACATCCGGATCTTTGTCGATACGCCCGACGACGTGCGGCTGATGCGTCGGATGCGGCGCGATATTCAAGACCGGGGCCGCACGTGGCAAATGACGCTCGACCAATACGAACGCACGATCCGGCCGATGCATTTCGAGTTCGTTGAACCGTCGAAGCGGCACGCTCATATCATCGTTCCGGAAGGTTCGAATTCCGGGATAACGGTCGAGTTCCTGTGCGGTATGATCCGCGAGAAACTGAACCAGCAGGAAGCGGCATCAAAGTAAGATGAAGCATACGGAACAGGAACTGATCGATGCGGCGGCGGACGTTCGGACGCGGGCGTTTGCGCCATACTCGAATTTCAAGGTCGGGGCCGCGGTCGAGACCGAGGATGGTGATATATACACCGGCTGCAATGTCGAATCGGCAAGCTACGGCCTGACCGTTTGCGCCGAGCGGGTCGCGATCTGGAAGGGAATCTCGCGAGGCGTCACGAAATTCGGCCGGATCGCGGTAGTGGTCGATACCGAAGAACTCACGCCTCCATGCGGAGTTTGCCGACAGATCATCTGGGAATTTTGCGGCGACGTCCCAGTGATTCTCGCAAACCTCCACGGCAAGACCGAAACGATTCAAATGGGCGAACTGCTCCCGCGAGCGTTCGACTCGAAATTTTTGAAATGAACCGATTTTTTACCAGTTGTGCTCTCCTTTTGGTGTTGGCGGCGACGCCAGTGCTCGCTCAGACTCCTGTCGGCCGTTTGATGGATGTTGCAATCGTTGGCGGCACCGTCGTCACGATGGACAAGGACCGCCGGGTGATCGAGAACGGTGCGATCGTCGTGCGAGGTCCTGAGATCGTTTTCGTCGGGAGACGAATAGACATGCCGGCGCGGATGCTCTTCGTGAGGACGATCGACGCGACGGGTAAGGTCGTTATTCCGGGGCTGATCAATACTCACACGCACGTGCCGATGTCGCTGTTTCGCGGGATCGCGGACGACATGGATCTGCAGGAATGGCTGACGAAGTTCATTTTCCCGGCGGAGGCGAAGAACGTCGATGAAGCGTTCGTGCGTGCAGGAACGCGGCTTGGGCTCGCGGAGATGATCAAGGGCGGTACGACGACGTATTGCGATATGTACTACTTCGAGGACGCGATCGCCGACGAAACGAAGAAGGCGGGAATGCGCGGCGTGCTCGGCGAAACGGTCCTCGATTTTCCGGCACCCGACAACAAGACCTGGCAGGCCGGCGTCGCGTACACCGAGCGGTTCATACGCAAATGGCAGAGCGATCCGCTGATCACGCCGGCGATCGCACCGCACGCGCCTTACACGGTTTCGCAGGAGCACCTGATCGAGGCGCGTCGCGTATCGGACAAGCTGAAAGCGCCGCTTGTGATCCATCTGGCCGAGGCCAATACCGAGACCGAGTTCATCCAGCAGAAGCACGCCGGGCAGCGGCCGATCGGGTTTGTCGAGAAGATCGGTTTCTTCAACGACCGCACGATCGCAGCTCACGTGATCCAAGCGAACGAGGCTGAGATCGACCTGCTCAAAAAGCACAACGTTGGTGTAGCCCACAATCCGCATTCGAATATGAAGCTCGCGGCCGGCACGGCACCGGTTCCGTTGATGCTGAGAAAGGGCGTAAATGTAGGCTTGGGGACAGACGGGGCGGCTTCGAACAACGACCTTTCAATGTGGGAAGAGATGGACACGGCGGCGAAGCTGCACAAGCTCGTGTCCGGCGACCCGAAAATGCTGCCCGCGGAAGACGTTTTCGCGATGGCGACGATCGGCGGTGCGAGGGCTCTTCATATGGGCGACAAGATCGGCTCGATCGAGGTGGGCAAGCTGGCCGACCTGGTGCTGTGGGACCCGAGGTTCTTCGGCGTGCGGCCGCATGTGGTGATGAAGGGCGGCTTC
>JBEBGW010000478.1:0-2849 GCA_040081025.1 Pyrinomonadaceae bacterium
GGATTGTGGGGCGTCACAGCATTCAACCCGAGATCGGCCATTGTCACGCGATTCACAAGTAGCGGCGTTGCGGGATTGGAAACGTCATAGACCCGGACATCACCCGGACTCGCACCGTTGCTATTCGTCACCTCGCGGGCACTGTATAGATAGTTGCCGTTCTCGCTTGTCCAACTGCTGTGCATGTTGTTGCCGTTCGAAGCCGAGGCATTTGCATCTTCGATGAATCCGAGCAGATTCGGAGCCTGTGAAGCGATGTTGGAAATGTCGTAGATCTCGGTTCGTCCTTTAACGGATCCCGTACCCCATCCGGACGTATACATCTTGTTGCCGCGGATGTGCATTGCGTGGACCCACGCGATCTCGGTCGGAGTAATGTCGCGGACGAACACTGGCGCAGCCGGATCTGTGATGTTGATAACCTTCAGGATCTTGGTTGCAAAGCTGTTGTAGTTTTCGATGAGAAATCGCTGTCCGCCCTGGTCGAACACGGCCATCTCATGGATCCCGCTATATCCGCCGCCGGTCGTGGAATTGACCTTGCCAAGCAAGACCGGGGTCTGCGGGTTCGTTAGGTCGACGATATGTACGCCATCTCCCGTCGTCGGACTCGTCGGCCCCTGGCCACCGCTGCCGAAATATCCGCGGTTACCAATGACGATGGCCTCAAGAAAGGACTGATTCGGCGAAGGATTGTACCAATTCGCGAGAGTCGGAGCATCAGGGTTTGAGACATCGAATATGAATGCGCCCCGGCAGTGATATGAACCCATCACTGCTATATTTCCATCCGCCCAGATATCGGCAAACTTCAGGGCTGTCACAACCCCGCAGTTCGGAGTGATCCGCGATCGCAATCTGACCTTTTGTGCATCGACGGTGAAATATCCGCAACAGATAACAATGAAGAACGACAGGACAAAAACGATCCTTCTCATAAATGTTGTACTCGAGAAATGACGACACCCCGGAAATGAAAAACCGCCTGGCCTATTAGCTGACCAAACGGTTGAGATTATATCGCGACTGCGAATTGCTTGCGAGTTTTTCTACGACGCCGCCCGCGACGCGTCCCGCATCATCAGATCGAATGTTCCCGGCCCGACCTTCCTAAACCGACGGTTTCGATTGAGAGAGACTGCGACCGAGATAGTAGGATTGTTTCCCTTGAACTCCATACCACCGGAAACGAGAAGGTTGTAAAGCTCGTTAACATGGAGCGGTTCGCCGGCCTCGCGGAGAAGCAGGGTACAGGCTTGAGTGATCGTGCGGTCCGAAAACCGATTACTGATCGCGGAAATATTGTTTTCCTTGTGTGGAACCCTTCGCTGGCTCAGATATGCAACCGTACCTGATTTCCTCGGGTGAAACGGGAGCGGCATCGAATGGTCGTGGTTGGCGGCACTGGCTTCGGGAGCCTGGACCTTAGCACGAACCGTCGGCATAGACTCTGTGTCGGACTCGATACTCAGCGACTTCAGAGTGCCAAGCGAACGCGAACCGGATCGCATCGCGACTAACAAACCATCTACCGCCGATTCTGTTTGAGCGGCACTGTTCTCAAGAGCCTGGATCTCTTCACGCAACCGATCGCTTTCGTGCTCAACCTCACGGAGCCTCGCCATCAGGCGAACCTGTGCGTTCCGTGTTTCTTGAAGACTTTTCTCAAGTGTTGCTATAAGATTTGCGTCTAACATATTGACGTGATGCAACTTAGAACGATTCGACGTGATTGCGGAGCGATCAGCTGTTTCGTTCAATGACGAAATTAGGAATCTCGTCCAATGCATCACGATACGCGCTTCTGCTTAAGATTTCAAGCTTTTTTCTTGCGGTATCTGCGTAACTATTTGCAACAGAACGCGTTTCGTCTAGCAGATGGTGGTGCTTAAGTTTGCTCATCAGCGTCTCACGGAATGCGTCATCATAAGCACCCTTAAGCATTGTCGCCTCTAGTTCGGATACAAATGATGGCTCGGCCTGAGCAAGCTTGATGAGAGGCAGGGTTAATTTTCCTTCGAGGAGATCGGTGGCCGCGGCCTTGCCGAGCGCGGTTTGGTCGGAGGTGAAATCTAGAAGATCGTCGGCAAGCTGGAACGCGATCCCAAGGTTCATCCCGTAGTCGCGCATTGCTGATTGAGTTTCGCGATCGGCACCGCCGAGGATCGCTCCGATCTCGCAGCATCCCGCGAAAAGGAAAGCTGTCTTTCGCTCCAGAATGTCGAAATATCTGGCTTCGGAGATCCTCACATCACCGACGGTCGTCAACTGGATCAACTCTCCCTCCGTCATCTTCCGCGTCAGACGTGTGAGGATATCAAGGATCTCCAGCGAACGCTCTTTCAGCGAAGTCTCGAACGCCGACATGTAGAGCCAGTCGCCCATCAGGACGGCAGCGTGGTTTCCGAATCGCGCATTGACGGTAGTACGGCTGCGGCGAAGGTCAGCGTTGTCGATGATGTCGTCGTGAACCAGCGTCGCCGTGTGGAGCATCTCCATCACGGTCGCGAGGCGAATTACTTTATCGTCGCTTCCCTTTCCACCAACCGCGTAGCTCGCCAGGATCAAGAGAGCCGGCCTAACACGCTTGCCGCCTGACGAACGGAGATATTCGCCCAGGTAATCGATGACCTGAATGTTCGACCGGGCTTGCCGCTCAAACTCCGCCTCAACCAGCGACATCTCGTCGCGGATCAATCCAAAGATCTTGCGGGCGGCAAGGTTTGGCAGCAGTTCTTTTTTGACGGTAGCGAAGGTTTGCATGACTTTAAGAACCGCGAAAGACACGAAAGACGCTAAATTTTGGTTTCGCTTTGACCGCCGCGGTCTCCGTTCGTTAATCGTTTTGA
>JBEBGW010000124.1:0-10686 GCA_040081025.1 Pyrinomonadaceae bacterium
TCGTCTGGGTAGTAATCATTATTGCGGAAACCGCACACGGCATGTTGCGGCAGTTGTTGCTTGAACCGCTGATCGGCGATTTTCGAGCACGGCAAGTTTCAGTCTTTTTCGGCTCGTTGCTGATTCTCGCGATCGCCTTCATCTTTGTTCGATGGCTGAAAGGAAATAGCGTGTTTGATTTTGTGCTGATCGGCATTTTGTGGGTAGCCCTAACAGTTTCTTTTGAAATTATCCTCGGACGATTTCTTATGAATCTGTCCTGGGAAAGAATCGTCTCCGACTACAACTTGGCTGCAGGTGGCCTTCTGCCATTGGGATTACTGGTGATGCTGGCCGCTCCGCTCGTCTTTGCGAAGTTCTATGACGAAGCATAAGAAGCGGCTTGATCCGCCCATTTACCGAGATCTCTGCTCGAAAGTTTGCCGGCTAAGAAATTTTGAGTACGAAAACACAGTTTTAGATCGGAGACATTTATGGAAGCTCTTACGCTTGATCGTATTCAATTCGCTTTTACGATCACCTATCACTATCTTTTTCCGCAGTTGACCATGGGTCTTGCTCCATTGATCGTGGTTTTCAAAACGCTTGCGATCTGGAAAAAGGATGAGCGCTGGAATCAGGCGGCTCAGTTCTGGGGAAAAATATTCGGTATCACTTTTCTCTTCGGCGTGGTGACCGGCATCCCGATGGAATTTCAGTTCGGGACGAACTGGGCTTCATTCTCCAAGTTCGCAGGCGGCGTCATCGGACAGACGCTTGCAATGGAAGGGACCTTTGCATTCTTTCTTGAATCGTCTTTCATAGGTTTATTCCTGTTCGGCGAAAAGCGCCTTGGGCAGAAGCTGCATTGGCTTTCGGCTTTTCTGATCTTTGTCGGAACGTGGCTATCCGGCTGGTTCATCATCGCAACCAACGCCTGGATGCAGCATCCGGTCGGATATGAGATTGCAGCGGACGGTTCGGTCCACCTGACCAGCTTCTGGTCGCTCGTTCTGAACGATTGGGCTGTTTACGAATACATGCACAATATGGGCGGAGCTTTCGTGACGGGCTCCTTTGCCGTGGCCGCGATGGGCGCCTTTTATGTGCTTTCCAAAAAGCAGGTCGAATTCGGCCGGATGTTCCTGAGAGCAGGGGTTATCGCCGGATGCATCGGAAGCATTTGGATGCTGTTTCCGTCGGGCGATCTGCAAGGACGAATGGTGGCGAAACATCAGCCCGTAACACTAGCCGCGATGGAAGGGTTGTTCAAAACCGAAGACGGCGCGGGCATCGTTTTGATCGGCCAGCCCGATATGGAAAAAGAACGGCTCGACAACGCGATCGTTATACCGAACGCACTGAGCTTCATCACGTACCAGCGCTGGGACGCAAACGTTAAAGGTCTCGACGCATTTCCAAAAGACCAGCATCCTGACAATATCCCACTCCTCTATTACAGCTTCCATATCATGGTGGGTCTAGGGACGATCTTCATCGCCCTGATGTTGGTCGCGGCGTTTGCCCTGTGGCGGGGCTGGTTGTTCAATGCAAACTGGTTGATGTGGATAATCATGCTCGCCTTTCCCTTTCCCTTTATCGCGAATACCGTCGGTTGGATGACGGCGGAACTAGGCCGCCAGCCGTGGCTTGTTTATGGATTATTCCGCACCGAACACGGGGCGTCCCCGATGGTTTCGTCGGGCAACGTCTTGTTTACACTCCTCGGGTTTTTCGGCATATACACAGTGCTCTCGCTTCTCTACATATTCTTGATGCTTCGGCGAATAGAACACGGAGCGGACGAACTGACAGAGTCGCAAAACCTGCTTGCGGATATTTCGGACGAAGGACTGGCGGCTTAGTCTGGCGGCTTAGTAAGGAGACGAATGATGGAAACGATCTGGTTTTGGATAGTGGCGTTCATGCTTACCTGTTACGTGATTCTCGACGGTTTCGATATCGGGGCAGGCATCGTTCACTATTTCGTCGGACGCAGTTCCGAGGAGCGCGAAACTGTAATCGGCTCCGTCGGTCCGGTGTGGGACGGGAACGAAGTCTGGCTGCTTGCTGCCGGCGGAACTCTCTATTTCGCCTTCCCGCCCCTTTACGCCGCGAGCTTCAGCGGATTCTACCTCCCGCTGATAATGGTACTTTGGCTTTTGATCGGGCGTGCGACCGGCATCGAGCTGCGTCATCAACTGGACAACCCGATGTGGCACAGCTTCTGGGATTTCGTATTCAGCCTTTCGAGCATCCTGCTTGCGATCTTCTACGGTGCCGCTCTCGGAAACGTCGTTCGCGGGGTGCCCTTGAACGAGCAAGGCTATTTCTTCGAACCGCTCTGGACAGATTTCACAACGACTGGCAGTACCGGTATCCTGGACTGGTTTACGGTTCTCTCGGGCGTGGTCGCTCTTGTTGCCCTTGCCATTCACGGTTCAAATTATCTGGCGGTAAAGACCGAAGGGGAGCTGAATCTTCGTGCCCGCAAACTTGTCAGCGTCGGCTGGTATATGCTCGTTACCGTAACGGTCCTGAGCTTGATCGGGGTTATGAATCTTCGCGACGGAATACTCGCCAATTACCAGAATTATCCAATCACATGGCTCGTTCCCGTCGCGGTGATCGGATCGCTGGCAGCGATCAAATATTTCAATGCAACAGAAAACGACAGGTCCGCGTTTATCGCCTCGTCGGCCTACCTGGCCTTCATGCTCGTCGGTGCCGTAGTTGCCCTGTTCCCGATTATCCTTCCGGCGATCGACCCGGCCAACAGCCTTACAATCTACAACTCCGCCGCCGGTTCATACGGTCTCGGCGTTGGCCTGATCTGGTGGACCATCGGCATCACAATCGCGATCGGGTACTTTGCCTTTCTTTACCAAACTTTCAAAGGAAAAGTAAAAGTGGAGCCACATTAGAGACAAAGTCGTTTAAGTTTTGCAGGCACGTCGTCCGCAAAAGAGAAGGCGTCGGACGGTCTTGGGCGACGCATCCAGCGCCTTCGACGATCAGGAATTAAAGAAAATAGGACAGAACGAGCCAGAAAGCGACTTCTAAGGCTGCGACTCTAGGCGCAAGCTCGTAGATATCCTTCGAGGATGTGATCGAAGCTTCACCATTAAGATGAATAAATGGAAAATTACATTCATATTTCTAACCGGTTTTATGCTGCAAAATGGATGCGGTTTTTCGGCCGTGGCTAGGACGTAACCAGCAATAATTTATAAAGATATCGAAGCTCGCCCAAACAATGAAGAAAGCCGGAAACGCACTTGAAGTAACTCAGCGGGAAGTCAAAATTGGACGCGTCCGAAAGTTCTTCAGCCAGCTCGGACCGGGTCTGATCACCGGCGCCGCGGATGACGATCCCTCCGGTATTTCTACATTCGGTTGCGGGAGCATCGTTCGGTTATCTTCCGCTGTGGATGGCACCGTTCGCTTTTCCGCTGATGTTTGCCGTCCAGTTGATGTGTGCCCGGCTGGGACTGGTAACCGGCCGAGGCCTTGCAGGTGTTATTCGGCTCCATTATCCGAGATGGGTTTTGTGGGGAGCATGCACCCTCCTTGTCGTCGCAAATGTATTCTATATTGGTGCAGATCTCGGTGGCATGGCCGAGGCAACTGAGATGATGACGGGAATCAGGTCATATTTCTGGACGCCCGTTTACACGCTGCTGATTATTTCGTTGCTCTTCTTCTCTTCTTATCGCCACATTGCCCGCGTCTTTAAGTGGCTGACGCTGGTTTTGTTCGCCTATGTCATAACTGCCTTTCTTGCTCAGCCGGATTGGTATGCCGTTCTTAAGGCGACTTTTGTGCCGCGAGTTGTCTGGTCAAACGCTTTTTTGGCGACTTTTGTCGGCATACTCGGCACCACAATTTCGCCATATCTATTCTTCTGGCAGACCTCACAAGAGGTCGAAGACGAGCGCTCCCACGGACGAGTTACCATCAGGCAGCGCGAAGGGGCGACCGATGACGAGCTGCGGGTTGCGCGGACTGATATTTTTACCGGCATGCTTTTCGCGAATGTGGTGATGTATTTCATCATTCTGACGACGGCAGCAACGCTCAACGCAAGCGGTCATACCGACATCGAAACAGCACAGCAGGGCGCCGAAGCGCTGCGTCCATTAGCCGGAAACGGAGCCTATCTTTTGTTCACACTTGGGATAATCGGTACCGGAATGCTTGCCGTTCCCGTACTTGCAGGCTCCGCCTCGTTTGCAGTGTCGGAAGCGGAACATTGGCGCGGCTCCCTGGAGGACAGGCCTTCGATAGCACCGAGGTTTTACGCGGTTATCGCGGTTGCTATGATACTCGGCCTGGCTTTAGATTATGTCGGCTTCAACGCCGTGAGGATGCTTTTCTATTCCGCCGTTTTGAATGGAGTTTTGGCACCGCCGTTAATTGTTCTGGTTGTACTTCTAAATCGCGATCCCAAGATAATGGGGACGTGTGTAAGTTCACGTCCGATTCTATATCTGGGATGGGCCGCAGCCGCAATCATGACCGCGGCTGCGGCCGGAATGTTCGTCACGATGTAACGAATAAGATCCAACTCGTCTTATTACGAAGTACGGTGATGGCGGCTTTGCAGGGTGGCTGCAATCAACGGCTCTTAGCGACTTCGGTCGTCGTTCCGTCGAACTCTTCCTCATTTGCGGCAGCCTCGCTTTTTGTTGCCTTGACGATCCCATCCTTGTGATGTGGGGGCGAATAGATCGTGTAGAGCTTTAGATCGTCGGTGTCGGATAGGTTGATAATGTTGTGTTTTACACCCCGCGGGACGACGACTGCGTCGCCGTCTCGAAGTTGATATTCATTTCCGTCAATGACGCATTTTCCGCGTCCGTTTTCGACGCGGAAAAATTGATCGTTGGCCTCATGGGTTTCCAGGCCGATCTCTTCTCCGGGCGGCAGGCTCATCAATACAAGCTGGCTGTATTCGGACGTATACAAGACTCGGCGAAAATCCGTGTTTTCTATTGTCTCGCTATCGATGGCGGCTTTGAAACCCTTCATATTCCCTCCAGCTAGACGGCCGCCAGCACCATCTTGTATTCGGCAAAACCGACCAGCAACCCCATCGGCTCGATAAGCCGGACAAGCGTCCCGTATTTTCGACATGCCCCCGTTCGTTTCTCAGTTTTTATTGCCATTGAGATTTTCCCGGGATCGGACGACGAGAACCGAACAAGGAGCGTGATGTACAACCGAATTGGAAACCGAGCCGAGCAACGCCCGTTGCCAGAAACCGTAGCCGTGCGAGCCCATCATTATCAGATCGGCGCTCCAGTTCTCGGCCTCTTCGACTATTGCCTGGGCAGGCGAGCCCTTCACTACCGTCGTCGTCAGACCGACTCCAAGATCCGGAAATTTGTCGCGGATTTGCTCTTCCGCTGCGGAAACTGCGGCCTTCGCGCTCTCAAGGGCCGCTGCATCTGCCTCTCGGTTGTATTCCGCGGCAACGGCGAACGGTTCGACCGGACCATACGTGGGTTCAGCAGCAGATATAAGCCTGACTTCCGTGTTCTCCGATTCTTCAAACATTTTGCAGCACTTTTCGATCGCCGCTTGGCTGAATTTAGAACCTTCCGTCGCAAGTAAAACTTTCATTTTCCCTTTCCTCCATTCTTAACCGGTCCGAAACGAGTCCGCGTGTTATAGAACCGGGTTTTGTTTCCCTTCCTGCGGTTTCGAGAGCAAGCCTCGTTCCGTTGAGCCATTCGCCGGACGATCAGGGGATGCTCCGCACGATCGGTGATTTTTGCGAGCACTGAGAACCGAAACTCGGGTTCTGCAATTCCCCGGCAACCTTTTGGGAATCCTTCCCACCGCGAAAAATTTCGCAGCGCGCGTAAAATACTCCGCGGTTCGCTGACCGAAAGTCATCCCCAATCTTTAAGTACTGGGTGAATAGGCATGGTAAAAGCCGATTGGCGAGGCAAAGAAGGTGTTATCCGATCCTGGCATTTATATTGCTCTGTCTAGACACCGGATGTAAGCGATGATCACCACTGCGACTGCAATCAAATCGGAACCGCAACGCCACTTGATCGGTAAATTTATCGGAAAGGCGGAGGGGCCAACCCTGATCGCTGTGGGCAGCATTCACGGCAATGAACCAAGCGGCCGGCTCGCCCTCGAACGCGTGGCCCTGCGCCTCGATTCGCTAAACGAAAAACTTTTGGGCCGCATATATCTTCTAGCCGGTAACGTTCAAGCCATTGATCGAGCCGCCCGCTTCGTTGACTCGGATTTGAACCGATACTGGACGCGCGAAAACATTCTTAGAAACACCCGCACGGGTCCCTGGGAGGCGGCTGAAGACCGGGAACAGCACGGTCTTCTGAGGATCTTCCGTGAAGTCCTGAGTTCCGCTGGCGACGAGATTTACGTTTTGGACCTGCATTCAACCTCGGCGGGAGGTATACCGTTCGCGACAGTTGGCGACACGCTCCGCAACCGCCGGTTCGCACAGATGTTCCCCGTTACGATCCTGCTCGGTATCGAAGAACAGCTCGAAGGAACGATGCTGGAGTTTCTCAATAACGAGGGTGCCGTAACGATGGGTTTCGAGGCTGGGCAGCACGGGGCGGCGGAATCGGTTGACAACCACGAAGCTCTGGTTTGGCTCGCGTTAGTTAATAGCGGAATCCTCGCGGCGGAAGATGTGCCCGATCTCGCGAAGCATCGGCGATCCCTTGCGGAATCGACCGGCAAGGCGAAGATCCTTGAGGTCCGCTACCGGGAGCCGATATCCGCGGGCGACGAGTTTGAAATGAAACCGGGTTTTATGAACTTTGACGCGGTGAAGCGTGGCCAGTTACTCGCGAGCACGCGAAAAGGCTCGATCACTGCCCGTGAGACCGGCCTTATGATGATGCCGCTTTACCAACGCCAGGGTGAAGACGGATTCTTCATCGCGCGCCGGGTTGCCCCATTCTGGCTGCGGCTGTCGCAACTCGTGCGCCGTCTCAGACTGGCCGACCACGTACATCTTCTCCCCGGAGTGAGACGTCGTCCGATGCATCCCGAAACGTTGCTGATCGATACTAGTATTGCTCGACTCTTTCCGCTGCAGATATTCCATTTGCTTGGGTTTCGCAGGTTGCGATGGCAGAAGGATCTGCTCACCGTCAGCCGGCGTCGGCACGACACGGAGAGTCCGTTCGGGGCGAGGAAGAATGCAATATGGGCGACAAAGTAGTCACACGTGAATACGATGAGGTGCAGATGCGTTCGTTCACGCGCGCTGTTCTCAACGATTTGCAAGCGTTGGAAATAATGCTCAAGGACGGTCAGATCGAAGAGGATGTTCGGCGGATCGGGGCAGAGCAGGAAATGTTTCTCGTCGATTCGGCTCTTCATCCAGCTCCGCTCGTGACGGAGGTGATGAACCAGGCCGAAGACGGACGCTTGACCACAGAGATCGGCCGTTTCAACCTCGAGGCAAATCTCACACCTCGCGCCTTTTCCGGTTCCTGCCTCAGCGACATGGAAACAGAGCTGGAGGAGATCCTCGGCATCGTCAGACGTGCTGCCGGCAAGTTTGACGCGGGAATTGTCCTTGCCGGAATTTTGCCTACCATCCAGCCATCGGACCTGACGGCGGCTAATCTGACCCCCAATCCTCGCTACCACGAAATAAACAGGGTTGTCACGAAACTTCATGGCAAGGATCGGCATGTTCATATAAAGGGCCTTGACGAGCTACAGCTAACGCTTCAGGACACATTCATCGAATTCTGCAACACGAGTTTTCAAGTTCATTTACAGGTCGGTGCGAGCGAGTTCTCAAGATATTACAACTGGGCACAAGCCATTTCGGGACCTGTTCTTGCTCCGGCGGTGAATTCGCCGTTACTGCTAAATCACCGACTTTGGCACGAAACGCGGCTCGCGCTATTTCAGCACGCAACCGATACGCGTTCCACCATACACAAGGAACGCAACCAGACGCCGAGAGTAAACTTTGGCGACAGTTGGGTGAGCGGGTCGATCTTGGAGATCCTGCTCGAGGACGCGGTGCGCTTTCGGATTCTGCTCACTCAGGCGGTTACCGAAGATTCATTGGAGGTCCTTGCGAAAGGCGGCATTCCTCAACTCAGTGCATGGCGGCTTCACAACGGGACTATTTGGCGTTGGAATCGCGCGTGTTACGGCATTGTCGACGGCCAACCTGGGTTGCGAATCGAAGCCCGATTCTTGCCCTCAGGTCCATCGGTAGCGGATGAAATGGCGAACGCCGCGTTCTTCCTGGGATTGATGACCGCCTTGCCCGAGGAATTTGGTGATGTGACGAAACTTATGTCTTTCGATTCGGCGAAGGCAAACTTCTTCAATGCCGCTCGGTACGGCCTCAATTCGCAGATCATGTGGATCGACGGGAAAACCCTTCGAGCTAGCCGACTGATCCTGGAAGAATTACTGCCCAGGGCCAGGAAAGGATTGGAGATGGCAGGGATCAATGGTGCCGACAATGAACGTCTTCTGGGAATTCTGGAAGATCGAACAAGATCCGAGAATACGGGTTCGAAATGGGCGATCGATTCGCTCGAACGAATGGACAAACGAGCAAAGCTGAACGTTCGAATGAGGAGCCTGACAGCCGCAATGAAGACAAATCAAGAAGCGTCGCTGCCGCTGCATCAATGGAAACTTGCAGAAGTCCCCAAGCAACCGGATTGGATCGACAATTACAAAACAGTTGAGCAATTCATGTCTACTGACCTGTTCACTGTCCGGCCAGAGGACGTTGTCGATCTTGCCGCATGCCTTATGCATTGGAAGCACGTGAGGCATGTACCGGTAGAGAATGACGACGGCGAACTGGTTGGCATCATTTCCCACCGCGATCTACTAGAGATGTTTGCCCTAGGCAAAATCGAGAAAGGGAAAGGGATCGTCGTACGCGACATCATGAGGCGGCAGCTTTTCACCGTTTTGCCTGATACGCCCGCCCTCGAAGCTCTTTACATAATGCGCGAGCGGGGTATCGGATGTTTGCCGGTGGTCAAGGGAGATCGGCTGATAGGCCTGATCACGGCCTACGATTTTCTGACCGTGTCCGTAAAACTTTTCGAAGAGAAACTGGAAGAATGCACGGGAAACGAAGCCAAGTATTTAGCAGCGAGATGAATTATGAATTCGACCAAGACCCAGCATTCCTGGGAAGCATTTCTCAAGTTCTACAGCGAACAAAACAAAGGCAGGAAGACTCGCCTTGCAGTTTTTGAGCGAGAGGGCGATGTCACGAACGATTACTGGATCGAAAACGGTTTGGCACTCGTTGGTATTGATCTCGATCCGAATGGCGAACTGCCGACTGTCGAGGTTCTGCTCGACGGCTATTCTCATTCAGTAGACGACGTTCGCAAGCTGAAGGTGTATTACTCCATCGAAGGTAATGAAGAAGGACTTGATATTACTTGGGATGACGGTAGGATCACTGTTCTTCGCTTCGAACACGGCCTGTAAGAATTATCGAGGGAAGTGGAAATCGGACCAATAAGTTTGTTTGACGATATGAACTGTGCGATACCGCACTAACAAGTACATCAGAATACTGCAATATTCCTGTAATCCCGTAAAACGACAAATGAAAGATCTCAACGGTATTAGGCTCCATAATAATTGCAGCGATTGTGCCGCTCGGAAGACGAGTTCTTTCTGCAATTTATCGGCGGCGGCTCTTCTGTCTTTTGAATTGATCAAGATCGCAAATATTTACCCGAAAGGCGCCCGCTTGTTTATCGAGGGCCAGCCAGCGGATGGGGTGTTCTTGCTCTGCGGCGGTAAAGCAAAATTGACCACGCATTCCCGTTACGGAAAAGCTCTAATTCTGGGTATCGCAATTCCGGGAGATATACTGGGATTAAGCGCAGCTATTTCAGATTCGACGTACGAAGCGACGGCTGAAGCTTTAGAACCTTGCCACGTCAACTTTATTAGACAGTCTGACTTCCGCCGTTTTCTTGAGCAAAACGCGGACGCCGGAGTCGTAGCTCTTCAGCAGCTAAGCTCTCAGTACAAAAGAGCTCACACCCAGATCCGGTCGCTAGGGCTCTCAACGTGCGTAGCCGACAAACTTGCCGCGCTCCTGATCGGATGGTCAAAGGATGCACCTTCACGCAATGGTGGTTCCGTGCACCTAAAGATGTGTTTTTCACATGAAGAGATTGCCGAAATGATTGGGACGTCCCGCGAGACAGTCACGAGGCTTCTGAAGGATTTTCGTGAACGCGATCTTATATCGATCAAGGGCCCGGACCTCTATATTCGGAACACACGCCGCCTGGAAGCCGCGATCGGAAGTGCCGCGTGAGCCAGGTCCCGAAAGGGTGATCGATTATCTCGCCTGCCTTCTGACATTTCTCCTAATTATGTGACCGCGCTCACAGACTTGCTCGCAACCATGGCATAGAATCAGCACGCAAAAAGTCTTTATCAGTCGGTTTCCAGCGAAACATCCAGCGGAACCGGAGCATCCATCATGGCTTCAACCAAGAACATAAAGCTCACCTTGCTCGGCGTATTCATCGTGCTGTTTGGCGTATGGCTGGTTTCGGGCACACTCTCGGGAGCGGTGGGGCTGGCAGCCTCGCCGGCTGACGAGACCACGGGGATCATTCTGGCTGCCACACAGGACGACTATGTCGGAAGCGAAACTTGTAGGGGCTGTCACGAGTCTCAGTT
>JBEBGW010000125.1:0-10680 GCA_040081025.1 Pyrinomonadaceae bacterium
CTTGAGAATGAGATCAGCCTCGCGGATCTCGCGGCGGTTGCGGGTTTGAGTTCGTTCCATTTTTCTCGTGCATTCCGAAAGTCGATCGGAAAGACGCCGCAACAGTTCGTGATGCAGCAGCGGCTCGAGTGCGCAAAGCTTCTTCTCGCCCGTCCGGATCTGCCGATCGTCGAAGTAAGTTTACGGTCCGGCTTCAAAAATCAGAGCCACTTCACCTCGTGGTTCCGCAAATACACCAATTTCACCCCGAAGCTCTGGCGCGACTTGAAACTCGCCTGATCTAATCAACCGCAAGCAGAGAACATTTATAGCAATGACCTGAAAGACCGCAGGCCGCCGTCTTCCCTATCGTTACATTAGGCACACTTGCCAAATTGGAGATAGGAAATGCGATCATTTGTTTTATTTGCTTTACTCACTCTTCTCCCCGTCTTAACCAACGCGCAGAGCACCGATGCCCTGCAGGCATTCGAGAAGGCCGTCGCCGAATCGCGCGATGGGAACCACGCAGGGGCTTTAAGCGGCTTCGAGACTACTCTCGCCATCATCGAACGCGATCACTCGTCGGATGCATTCTTCTCAAAGGTTCATTACAATGCCGGCGTATCGCTCTATCATCTCGATCGGACGTTCGAATCGGCGATCCATCTTGAGAAGGCATTGAGTTATACAAAGGGTCGCCATGCGAAGGCGTATTACTTGCTTGGCTTGATCGGCCTTGAATCGAACGATCTTAAGCTGGCTGAAAGGGCCCTTCGAAGCGCCGTCGCTCTCGACAATCGAAACGGCGAGGCGTGGTACGATCTGAGCCGCGTTTACGTCGCTCTTGACGAACCTGTGAAAGCGAAGCGAGCGTACGATAGGGCCGTCAAGAACGGGGCCGAGATCATCAGGACGGCGCAAGACAGGTCGATGGCAGCACTTACCGCGTATGAGTAAACAAGCAGACACGATGGCGATCTTGAAGCTCTATGAGCTTCGCCGCGACGAGCAGATGCGAGCCGCAAGGCAGTGGTATTTCTCGGACTTCGCACCCGCGTCGGCCATGGACATCATCGCCCTGTATCGCGGCGGTGAACGGGCGAGCGCTAATTTTCGCATGGTCGTGTCATTTTGGGATACCGCAGCCTCGCTCGTGTTGAACGGCGGCATCGACCAGAAAATGTTCCTCGACGCCAAACACCGAACACGTCTTCGTTTACGCAAAGATAGCCGACTACCTTCCCGAGGTTCGCGAGCTGTTTCGCGAACCCGACTTTCTCATCCATCTCGAGAATCTTGTGCGCTCATTGCCTGATTTTGAGAGTAAAATGGAGAGCAGAAAACGGCTGATCGCGATCTGGACCAAGTCGGCCGCTGCCTGATCCATCGCTATATGGGCACCGATCTGGAACGAACAACGTGGCCGCTAGAGCGGCCGTCGGTGCGCCATAAGGTTATTTCCGCACTCTTTATTTCGATCATCTGGACATCAAGCCTGCTGTTTCTGCTCTTCGGTTTACCGGTGCTGATCTATCAATCCATCTCGTCATTTTTCTCTAAGAAAGGTTAACTGCGGCAAGCATCCGTGATAACATTGTGTTGCACGGATGAAAAGCTACGTCGTCAAACGCGATTCGCGATCCCTCCCCGAACGGCTTACTCGATATAAGGACGAGCTGAACGAGGAGCAGTTTCGCGTCGTCACCGCTCCGCCGAAAGCGGCGCTGGTTGTCGCCGGTGCAGGAACGGGAAAGACGCGTGCGATCACGTATCGGGTCGCACACCTGATCGAACAAGGTGTCTCACCACAGAGAATTCTTCTCGCCACTTTCACCAACCGAGCGTCGCGCGAAATGCTTCGCCGCGTAGAGTCTCTGACCGGTTCCCAGAATGTCCATAAGGTTTGGGGCGGAACATTTCACCGCATCGGCAATCTTATCCTTCGCCGTCACGCCGTTTCGCTCGGGTTCGATTCGAACTATTCGATACTCGACAGTGAAGACGCGAAGGACTTTATAAGCGTCTGCATAGAGGACGCCGTGATCGACACCAAGGCGAAACGATTTCCAAAGCCTGAGGTCATTCAGGACATCATCTCTTACGCCAACAACACCGACACCCCGATCGACGAGATCGTGATCGAGAAGTATCCGTACTTTGAGACGCTCACGCATCAGATCAAACGGGTCGATGCGATCTATCAGGCGCGAAAGATCGAGCGCAACGTAATGGATTACGACGATCTGCTGATGAACTGGAAGCGGTTGCTGATCGAAAAGCCTGAGATCACAAACGTCTACGCCGAGCAGTTTCAGCACATTCTCGTCGACGAATATCAGGACACGAATAAGCTGCAGGCCGAGATCATTGACCTGCTGGCTAAGAAGCACAGGAACGTGATGGTCGTCGGCGACGACGCGCAAAGCATCTTCGCCTGGCGCGGCGCGGAGTTCACAAATATCTACGAATTCCCGAAGCGGTATCCTGACGCAGAGCTGTTCAAGCTCGAAAGGAATTACCGCTCGACGCCCGAGATACTCGGCCTCGCGAACGTCTCGATCGCGAACAACAAGAAGCAGTTTCCCAAGATGCTGGCCGCGGTAAAGCGCTCGCGGGATGTGAAGCCTGCGCTAGTTCCCTGCTCCGATGTCGAACAGCAATCGGCGTTCATCGCATCGAGGATATTGGAACTTCGAGATGAAGGCACCTCGCTCGAAGACATCGCCGTTATCTATCGATCGCATTATCATTCGGTCGAACTGCAGCTCGAACTCGCCCGGCGCAACATCCCTTATCGCGTCCAATCCGGCGTGCGCTTCTTCGAGCAAGCCCACATCAAGGACGTCGTCTCCTATCTGCGCATAATCGTCAACCCTCGCGACGAACTCGCGTGGAAACGTGTTCTGAAGATGATCCCGGGAATCGGACCAACCACGGCAACTCGCGTGTACGAGGCGATCCAAACGCGCAACCGGTCAGAACCCCCTGCGTTAGCGGGGGGCCAGCTCGTCGCCGAGGAACAAGTTGACTCGGACGGACTGCAGTTTGCCATGAGTAAGACGCTGACTTCCGAGGTACTCAACTCGATACCCCGACTACGCTCAAGCGCTCCATTCCGAAATTTCATCATCCTCCTTGAAATGCTCTCGTCACAGGAGAACCGCAACAACCCTTCAAAACAGATCTCGTTGATCCTTGAACACGGATACGAAAGCCACTTGCAGGAAAACTACGAGAACGCCGACTCGCGTACGGAAGACATTCGCGGCTTGTCGATGTACGCACAGCGATACGATTCGACCGAGACGTTCCTCTCCGAACTTGCACTTCTCTCGACCGAGCGATTCAAAGAACCCGCCCCACTTGTCGGTGAGGATGTCGTATCCGCTGGAGATGAGGACGAACTACTCACGCTCACCAGCGTTCATCAAGCGAAAGGACTCGAGTGGAAAGCAGTCTTCATCATCTGGGCAGCCGAAGGTAAATTCCCGTCGCCACGAAGCCTTCGCGAGATCGACAGCGAAGAAGAAGAACGCCGCCTGTGGTACGTCTCGCTCACGCGAGCCAAAGACGAGCTCTACATCACGTACCCGCTGCTGATGACCGACTACAACCGCCAAACCGTCCTCCAAAAACCATCCCGCTTCGTCACCGAATGCCCGCCCGCAATGTTTGAGATCTGGAATCTTGAGGAAGAGGTAGTTCCATCAACGACGTCGCTTCTGTCTGTCCCGGCCACAGACGAGTTCATCAATTAACCCGCGGTCCCCGGCCTTCAAAAATTTAAACTTCCCGAAAAGCAACCAAATAAATTCGACCGTGCATCCGTAATGCAGACGCGCACAAATTTCCTGTTCTGCACCGGAACATTACTGAGAATAATTTGTCTAACCCATAGTCGGGTAAGGACTTGACGATCATTGTCGAGTGAGGATAAGTGTATGAAAAAGACGACGTTTATCGATTCCGTACGTGTTAAAGACCCGTGTACGGAGAACTGGGATGAGATGGCTGGCAACGACCAGGTGCGTTTCTGCAGCCATTGCGCCAAGAGTGTTAACAACATCTCCTCGATGACCCCGCGAAAGGCAGCTAAGCTCGTGATGAGGTCGGACGGAAAGCTATGTATTCGCTATCTGCGGGAACCGGACACCGGGGCACCGATCTTCGTACCGAACCTGGTAAAGATAGCGGGCCGGGCCGGGCTCGCCGCCGGCGTTCTCGGAGCCTCGCTTGCGGTCGCACAACCGTCATTTGCTCAAGGTTCGCCGGTGCCTGCCGAGACGGTTCAAATCGATGGCGTTCCGAACCGCGACGGTTCTCCTACCAAGGTCACCGGCACTGTGACGGATCAGCAAGGCGCTGTCATTCCATTTGCGGTCGTGTCGATCGTCAACAAGGCGAACGGGGACTCTCGCTGGGTGAATGCCGATGCAGAAGGCTCATACGAATTCGTCGACGTTCCCGCCGGCAAGTATTCGCTGAAGATCGAGGCGGTGGGATTTCAGACATTAGAACAAGCTGAGATCTTTGTGAGCGAAGGCAGTCAGCTTCGACGGAACGCGCAGCTTGAGATCCCTCAGTTGGAAACGGTAGTTCAGGTTGGCGGTAATCAGGAAGGCGAAGGCGAGACCATTTTCTTAGGCGGCGTAATATCTGCTACTGTGACTTCAAATCCGCTGGTTCAGGCGGTGCTGAACGATGACCTCGAAGAAGTAAAAGTCCGCGTCTTGATGCGTTCGCGCATAAACGTACGAGACAAATCATACGATGGTATGTCTCCGCTGCATGCGGCAGTTCAGAATGGAAATGTCGAGATCGCGCGATTCCTTCTGGAGAGGGGAGCGAAGGTGAACATTCGCGACTACGAGAAACGCACGCCGACGATGATGATGGACGACGACGCATCGGTCGAAATGGTGCAGCTTCTGATCAGCTATGGATCAAAGCTCAAGCTGGTCGATAAAGAAAAGAACAACGCTTTGCATCACCTCGCTGAGAACGGCGTCGAGCCCGAGATCATTCGGTACCTGATCAGTTCCGGCATCGACATCAATGCCGTCAATAAAGAAGGAAGAACTCCATTGATGCTGGCCGCCGCGAATTCCCAGAATGAGATCGTCACCGCGCTTCTTGAGAACGGAGCCAACGCTTCGTCAACGACCAGAGACGGCAAGTCGGCCTGGGACCTTACCGAAAGTGAAACGGTAAGATCCGCCCTCGTTGCTTATGGTGTGCAGCCTCGCCAATAGCTATTCGGGCTGCTGCTGCGATAGGCAGTGGAGCGTTCCAAGGCCCCAGACAAGGTCTAGCGCGTGGATGCCGATGAGTTTTCGCTTGGGGAAAAGTTCGGCGAGGATACCGAGAGCGATGCGGTCGTTGGGATCGTTGAAGGTCGGGACCAGAACCGACGAGTTCGTGATCAGGAAATTGGCGTAGCTCGCTGGCAGACGCTGGCCGCGATAGACAACGGGCTCGGGCATCGGGAGGAACTCGACAGCGATCTTCGAGCCGGTCTCGAGCCGCGTTCCTTCGAGACGTTCGCGATTTTCCTCCAGTAAGCTGTAGTTCGGATCGGACGAATTAGATTCACGGCAGAGTACGACGGTTTTCCGATCAACGAATCGGCAAAGGTCATCGACATGACCGTGAGTGTCGTCGCCTGCGATCCCTTTGTTCAGCCAGAGGACGTTCGTTGCCCCGAGGGTTTCGGCTAATACCTTCTCGTACTCTTCTCGCGTGACGCCGGGATTCCGAACCTGCACTTTCGGATCGAGCAGGCACTCCTGGGTGGTGAGCAGGCTTCCGCATCCGTTGACATCGATCGCACCGCCCTCTAGGACAAAATGCCGTTTGTTGTGCTCTACCTTGAAATAAGGCTTCCGAAGTCTCTTCGCGAGCGTCCTAGCAATCCTTGTGTCTAACTCATGGTCGGCGTAGTTCGCCCACCCGTTGAACTTGAAACCGGCAACCGAGATTCCGTTATTGCTCTTTACGAATATCGGCCCCGTATCGCGGGTCCAGCCGCGGTTCGACGGGACGTCGAAAAACTCGATATTCCTGAACGGCACGTTCGCTTTCGACAACACGGAACGCGCCTTGTTTTCCTGATCTCCGTTGTTAACGATGATCCGCGCCTTTTCGCTATCGACGATCCGCCGAACGATCTCAGCATAAACGAAATGTATCGCCGCGATCTTCCCCGGCCAGTCGGCAGGGTTGTGAGGCCACCCGAGCCAAACGGCTTCGTGCGGCTCCCACTCGGCGGGCATTCGATAGCTAGCTTCTTCGGATGTGTTAGTCAATAAACCTCTTTTCGATCTCACTGTAGGCGTCAATGCGGCGGTCGCGGAGGAAAGGCCAGCCGCGGCGGACCTCTTCGATGCGGGCCGGGTCGACTTCGCCGATCACAACCTCTTCCTTGTCAATTGATCCCTCCGCAACGATCACGCCGAACGGATCGCTGAGGAATGTGCTTCCCCAAAATTGAATTCCTGGCGTGTCGGAGACGAATACTTCGAGGCCGACTCGATTGACGCCCGCGACATAAACGCCGTTGGCGATCGAGTGTGACCGCTGGATCGTCCGCCACGCGTCTCGCTGCTGATCGCCGTATTTGTCCTTCTCGTACGGATGCCAGCCGATCGCGGTCGGGTAGAAGAGTATCTGCGCGCCGCGAAGCGCCGTCAGACGAGCTCCTTCCGGATACCACTGGTCCCAGCAGATCAGCGTACCGATCTTTCCGACTTCGGTATCGAACGCCTTGAAGCCCATATCGCCGGGCGTGAAATAGAACTTTTCGTAATAAGACGGATCGTCAGGAATATGCATCTTGCGGTAAATGCCAGCAACGGGTTCACCCGGTTTAATGATCACGAGGCTGTTATGATACAAGCCCAACGCCCGCTCTTCGAATATCGGAGCTATCACCGTTACATTCTTTTCGTCGGCGACTTTTGCCAAGGCTGCAACCGATGGTCCGTCGATAGGCTCGGCTAGGTCGAACAAGTCCGCGTCTTCCTTTTGGCAGAAATACTGCGAGCGAAACATCTCCGGCAGACAGACGACCTGCGCACCTTTTCCGGCTGCTTCGCGAACGAACTCGACAGCCTTGTTCAGGTTCGCGTCGATGTCCGTTCCCATCGACATCTGCACCAGTCCGACCGTGTACTTATCCCTGTTTGGCATTCCAACAGGATACATCCTCGCAATTTCTGATTCCAATTGGGACGGGAGTGCTAGAATCTCGGGAGATCAGTTTTTTCGACGCGTATGCGAGAGTGTCCGACATGTCGGCGGCAGTATCCAGACGATCTAGTATTCTGCCTTGAGGACGGCTCATCGCTGGTGGAGGCCCGCGAGGCCGAAACACAGTTCGCTCGTCCTCGGCCCACCGCGGCGGCGGGAAGATCGCGGTCCTCGTACGTCATTCTCGCCTTGCTCCTTATTCTAGGAGGTGGGTTCCTGATCGCGGCCGGGGCCGTCGGCTATATGATCTATCGAGCTAAGAGCGAAGAGAACGTGTTCATCGAACCGACGAGATCTCCAACGCCGACCTCTACCAGAAGTCCCAACGTGGTCGATGGTACGAAAACTCCCACGCCGATCCGAACGCCGATCACTGCATCAACGAACAGGCCCGGAAACGTTTCTCGCGAGCCGCTGGACGAAGACTTGCTGACCGTCGACCCATCACGCGAAGGAAATCGAGATCGCAAACCGATACCGAAACAGATCTCGGGCGGCGTGCTGAATGGTAAGGCGACAAGCCTGCCGAAGCCGCCGTACCCACCTGCTGCCCGTGCCGTTCGGGCCTCGGGATCGGTTTCGGTGCAGGTCTTGGTGGATGAACAGGGAAACGTCATTTCTGCATCTGCGGTTAGCGGCCATCCCCTTCTCAGGGCGGCCGCGGTTCAAGCAGCGCGATCGGCGAAGTTCGCGCCCACGATGCTGTCAGGTCAGGCAGTAAAAGTATCGGGCGTGGTTACCTACAACTTCGTTCCGTAGCGATGCCGCAATCGCCGATTCCGCGTTTCAATGTTAATATTTGGTCATTGATCGTTCGGCCGCTCGGGCCGGATCAGCCTTCTGCCTGAGATATGAAATATTGCCCGACCTGCGAAACCCGCTACGACGAGGACATTCTGCGTTTTTGTATGAAGGACGGTACGCCGCTGCTTGAAGAAGCGGAGCCGAACTTTGTTGAAATGCCGAGCGAGACCCTCGACGTGGCAGAGGTCGATCCGGATGATCCGTCGGAACACACCGTCATTCGCCGCAATATTCCGGTACCGCCCGCAATAGAACAGCCGCCGGTTCCGGCTCCGCCACCGCCTCCATCCGTTGACGACGACTTTTCCGACGTTCGCCCGAACTCCGGCGGACAACGCATCATCGTTCCGACCATTGAAGAACAGCAGCGTGAACGCGCCCGGATCGCCGCGCAATATCAGACCCGGCAGCCGCGCAGCGTTGTCAATACGGCTCTGGTCGTGCTTGTGACGATCTTTGGAACGATAATCGTGGTTGGTCTTGGCGGGATCTTGCTCTACTTTTTAGTCTCCAACGGAAATGATTCGAACACGAACGCCAACGTGAACGTGAACGCAAATCAGGACGTGAACGCGAACACCAACCTCGGGGCTAACGCGAACTTCGATTTCAACATGAACACGAGTCCGTCGAACTCGAACGTAAACACGAACGCCAACGTCTCGACGCCGTCTCCAACTCCATCACCGTCTGCAACTCCGCGTCCAAGCGAATCACCTTCGCCGACGCCCGACGATAACGACAGCCCGACGCCGCTCCCATCGCGAACACCCATCCCAACGCCGACGCCGATCGTGATCCGTCCGGGAACGTCGCCCACACCGCTAAGAACACCGGCACCTACGCCGCGGACGATCATTACACCAACGGTTCGTTCAACGCCGTAAATGACTACTCAGGATTGTCTGAAATGTACTTTTCGATCCGCTGCCTGTCGGGGTGGTTGGGAACCTTTGCGATGAACGCCTTGTACTCTTTGGATGCCAGTTTTTTTAGATCGTTAATGTCGTAGAGATCGGCGAGGATGAGATGACATTCCGCCATGCCGACGGGATCCAGCTTGATCGCCTCGTTCAGGGCTTCGACGGCAAGATTTCCTTTTTCGGTCCGCAAATACGCTTCACCTAAAATATAGAATCCTACTGCCGACTTAGGTTCAAGCTTGAGCAGCTTTTTGCACGATTCGATCGCCGCATCATATTCCTTTTGCGCGTATTGCGATTGTGAAAGGCTGAGCCAGGCAGGGGAATATTCGGGATTGATCTCAATCGACCGCTTGAACCATTTCCCGGCTTCGGAATAGTTTTTCTGACGGTAATAGATGGAAGCCAGCGTAGCGTTCGCGATGTAATCCGCCGGATCGTCCGTTGCGACGGCGGTGAGATACTCGATCGCCTTCTCCGGTTGCTGCTCGGCTGAAGCCCTTAACGCCTTTTCATAGAGCTTTTCGTTCTTGCTGTTTCGCTTATAGTTGAACTTCGCTGAAACCACGCCTGGCGGAGCCGGCGTCTCCGTCGATGTCAGATTAAACTCGAAATCCTCACGCTGCTCGGGGAGATTTGTAATTATCGAGCGGCGGTCGGCCTGCTGCCCATTAATGTCTACCGTGATCTCACCCCCGGCGGCGGATTTCTCAAAACAGTATGAGCCGGACCCATCGAGCGCGAATCGCTGCGTCGATCGCCCTTCACGAAGCCAAACTACTACCGAGGGCGGCTTTCCGGTTCCCTTCGGCCGTTTGATCGTAACGCGGCCGAATACAATTTGTATCGAACCGGGCCGCCGCAAGGGAGATTCAGACTCCGTGTGGATACCGCGATCGGAGCAAATCTCTTCCTGCTGCGCCCTGCTGTCACTCGGGAGTGCCAACACCGCAATTGCCAGCAGCAGAACTCCGCTACCACGCCACATATGCAACTCCCTTCCTGCCACACAATGAACGAACCGTTGGAAAGAATTATTTCCAATGCTGGGCCTATGTCAAGCCTTTTTCTTATGACTGGGCTAGAGCTAACGCGGTTTCGACTGCTCGGCGCGGATCGATGACGCCCCAGCCTTGGCGGTCAACCTCGTAGTGCGGGAGGCGTTCGGCGGTCTTGATAAGGAGGGTTTTGACCTGTTGCGGTGAGAGCGACGGGTTCGCTTCGAGCATCTGAGCGACAAGCGACGAGACGATCGGAGCGGAGAACGACGTGCCGTCGACGTCTGTGTAGTGCTTTGTGATCACGTTCTCGCGGCGGATTTTGAGAATAATTATTTGCCGAATGCTGTGGACCGGACGATCAAGGGCCGCGTCCAGCTCTGCATCGACGCCGGGGTTTGCTTCGATCATCGCGTGAAGTTCGTCGTCGCTTGCGGCGTCGAGGGCCTTTAGCAGAGCCGCCTGCTGTGCGGTAGGCGTGTTTGGCAAGATCGGTGCCGGAACCCAGATCGACGGAGCGATCACTTCGGGTTTTTGAAACCCGTCGAACGTCGGGCCGTACGACGAGCGGTACATTCCGCGCTTTGCGCGATTCATCGAGTTGTTGTCGTCAAGCCCGCCGACCGCAATACACGACGGTGCGCTTGCGGGCGGGAAAACAGGATGATGCGGCAGGTGGCCGGCATTGCCGACGGCACAGACGACGGTGATACCCACGGCCGCAC
>JBEBGW010000479.1:0-2825 GCA_040081025.1 Pyrinomonadaceae bacterium
TCCAAATGCCGCATTGAGATTCCCTTAAATTTGTATGAAAGAATCGCGTGGAATTATCCGCAACCCGCTTAGCGAAGCGGAGATCCAGTTCGAACCGTCGGCCCCACCCAGCGGCGGCTATTCGTCGTACCGAAATGTGCAGACGTCCGACGGTTTTCAGCTTGCCGACTATTGGCGGGCGATCCGCAAACGTCTCTGGCTGGTCATTGGGCTCGCCGTTCTGCTCACTACGCTCACTGCAATCTACATGGCTCGCCAGCCGAGCGTTTTTTCAGCTCATGGGGTGGTCCAAGTCGATTCCGAACAGGCAAATCCCGATCTTGTTACAAGCGAAAGGCAGCGTCCCGGTCTGGGCTCGGACCCAGCTTATTTTAATACACAGCTCCAACTGCTTTTGAGTGACAATCTGCTTCGCCGCACTATCAAGGAGCAGAATCTGGACACGCACCCGGAATTCTTGAAGCTGAAAGATGCGGGTTCTACTTCGACCTTTAGATCCATTCTGCGTTCTATCGGCCTCGCTACCGACGACAGCAAGGCAAAGACTCCTGACGAACTCCTTAAGGATAATTCTCTGCTAACCACGGAAGAGATAGCAGAAGCCGCCAGGCTACAGCCTTTCGTTAAGGCAATTAAACTTACTCTCGACATCGATCCGCGGCGCGAACCGCGAGCGACCGTTAAAGATACTCGCCTGATCGATATTTCCTACCGCCATACGAGTCCGGAACTCGCGGCTTTCGTCGTCAATTCTATCGCCAATACATTCACCGAGATCAATCAGGAGAAGCGTTCGGGTACAAGCAAGAAGACCAAGACCTTTCTTGAGGAACGGATCACCACACTCGAGAGTGAGGTCCAAAGCGACGAGGCCAAGCTCGTTCGCTTGACTCAGGAAGCGGGTATTCTGAAAACGGACGGAGATCAAACCATTGTTCTTGAGCGACTGGCCGGCCTGAATAAGCAGTTGCTAGATGCTGAGCAGAAGCGTAAGGCCGCCGAAGCTGAGTATCTTGAGGTAACCAGATCGAAGGACAAGGTCAATGCCCTGACAGAGGCGGCAACCACCCGCTATACGACGGAACAGGAATCAGGCATTCGGTCTCTCCAAATAGAGAATATAAAAAGGATCACGGACCTGAAAACTCAGCGACGTGAAAAGCTCGAACTCTTCGAAGAGGGCGCTCCCGAACTCAAACAGATAGACGATCAGATCAAGGCATATCAGGATGCCATCGATAGGGCTGTCGGCAAGTTACAGACAGATCTTGCAGCATTTCGCTCGCGAACCGCTAGTGATCTCGTGCAGAATCTGCGAACGAAATATCTTCAGGCCAAAGCTGAAGAAGATAAGATTCGTGTTGATTTTGACAAGCAATACGGCTCTGCTCAGGGACAGAATACCAGTGCCGTAGATATCAAACTCCTTCAGCAAAACATCGATACCAAAAAAGGGTTTCTCGAAAATCTGCGTAAGCAGGTCAGCGGAAATCTCATCGCCGCCCAGGGAACCGACAACAACATTAGTGTCAGCGAGATCGCGATCCCGCCGGACATTCCGGTCTCACCGCGGCGTCTGATGACGGTGTTGGCAGCGCTTTTTCTTTCGACGCTCTTTGGCATGGGCCTCGCACTTTTCCTTGAGTATCTCGATGACACGATCCGAACGACCGAAGAGATCGAGAGTTATCTACAGCTACCGGCCCTCGCCGCGATCCCGGCGATGGAGTCGATGCCGAAACGTAAATTGCTGCTGGTCGGCTCCGGCGAAAACGACGAGGACGCTCCGGTTTCTCCGCTTCTGATCTCGGCCGACTCGCGTTCTTCGCTGGCTGAGGCTTACCGGCATCTTCGGACATCGATCCTGCTCTCGACCGCCGGTCACGCGCCCAAATCGCTGCTTATCACGTCCAGTTTGCCGTCAGAGGGCAAGACAACGACGGCCACCAATACTGCGATCAGTCTCGCACAAACGGGCGCCCGAGTACTTATCATCGACGCCGACATGCGACGCCCGCGTCTGCATTCGATCTTTGGCGTAGGGAATGGCAACGGCCTAAGCACGCTACTCTCGAGCGAACTTACCGATATCGATATCACCTCGGCGATCAAGGTTGACGAGAAATCAAAGCTGTTCCTGCTAACCTCGGGTCCGATACCGCCAAACCCGGCAGAGTTGGTCGGCTCGGCTCAGATGGCGACTTTGCTGAAGATGCTGCAGGCGCGGTTTACACATGTGGTCGTCGATTCTCCGCCGATCGCGTCGTTTACGGACGGCGTACTTATCGCATCGATGGTCGATGGCGTTATCCTGGTTGTAAATGCCGGGAGAACGTCGCGGCAGGTAGTTAAACGTTCGCGACAACTCCTGACTGAGATCGGTGCAAAGGTTTTCGGCGTCCTGCTGAACAACGCCAATCTTCAAGGAAAGGACAGCTACTATTACTATCAGAATTACTATCAAGCTGATCAGCCGCAGAATAAACACGACTCCTAACATCATCCGCATTCTGCAAAAAGCGCGTTTACCGGCCCAACCCTCAGGAAACTAAGATGTCGGAGCTAACCAGTGAACACCAACCCTCGTGGAGCAAGCGTGACGCGGTATTCGTCGCCTTGTGCGCCTTTTATATTTATCTGCATGTTTTTCTCCTCCCGGCAACGCCGATCTTTTACGAAGAAGATCATCTAATGTTCGTCAACGACGCTTGGCGAATGTATTTGGGCGAAGCGATCTATCGTGACTTTTTTCAACTCGTTTTTCCTGGCACCCAATCAACCTATCTAGGCCTGCTCTACCTTTTCGGTCCGGCATTCTGGATTAT
>JBEBGW010000126.1:0-10616 GCA_040081025.1 Pyrinomonadaceae bacterium
CCCGATCGAGGCTATCCATCCTTGTTTTGTAAGTTCCTTCGCTAACTCGACACCGTTCTCGACCTCCGGAGCAAACGTGGTCATGTGAATACCGCTTCTAAGGGTCGGCAGTCCGAACAACTCAGCTCCGGTGAATCTCTTTTTCTTTGTTTCTTCTTTCGTGGATATTTTTTCTTCAATCGTCGGATGACTCAAAACATCATTAAAAGACTTAAAGAATTCAGGCCGCAACGCTCCGCACATCTTCTCGTTCGCGAAGACCCCTTCATAATGAACTCCAACCGCCTGTGCGATCGGCAGTTCACGCTGAATCTCCATTAGCCGATCGATCGCGTCAATTGCCCGGCGATAATTCTCATCCGAATCCGGCACGAGCGTCGGCATCCAAGCCGTGACGCCCTCTCGCGCCAGAAACTTAGCCACCGCAACCAGCCCATCGACATCCGCTTCATTCACATCAACACCAACCGCCCCGTGATTGTGAACGTCGATAAACCCCGGATACAGCGTCACGCCCGAGCCATCTCTAGTATCGGCGCCAACCAACGTCCCGCCGGGCTCGATCGAATCAACCAACCCGTCGACCAAACTCACGTCCCAAGCCTCGCCCGACTCATCCGACGCCAACCGAATTCCCGAAATTGTCAGTCCGCTCATCTTGCCCAAATCTTACCAACAAAAAGCCCGCGTTGTCCGATAAGAACAACGCGGGGCAATAAATTGCTTCAGGTTAACCTACCAATAAAGCTTAGCCGCAAACTGCATGGTTCGCGGATCACGGAAAAGTGTGATCTGCCCCAACCCTGCGGTCGTGCGCGAAATGGTCGGTGCCAACCTGTAGTTGGTGATATTGAAGACGTTGAAGGCTTCAGCACGCAACTGAAGTTTTACGTGTTCGGTGAACTGAAAATTCTTCGCGAATGTAATGTCGATCTTCTGAACGGGCGGTCCTATGATCACACTACGCGGCGAAGTTCCAGCGGTGTTGGAAATTCCCGTTGAAAGCTGCTCCGAGAAGCATGCTGGATTGAACCACTGCTCAGCAGTATGAGCCGCCGCGTTCGGGTCGCACAAAAGATTTGGACGACCGCCGGCTATGATCGAAGGAATGAATCCAACACCGCCAGGATCGTACGAGGCACTTGTGATCGTTGTCGGTGTACCCGTTTGATAGCTGGCTATAGCATTGAACTGCCAACCGCCAAGAAGCTTGCCTGCTAAACCATTCTGCTTATCAAAGAATGGAAGCTCATAAACCCAGTTCACGTTGAACACGTGGGCCCGATCGAGTGGCGAACGCCCGTATTCAGCATCGATATTCGAATTGCTCTGGGGAGCATGATTGAAATACGAAGTTTGGTTGTTCGTCAGCGATTTCGACCACGTATAGTTAGCGTTAAACTGGGACGCTCCCGAGAACCGGTGCTGGAAGTTAGCTTGAAGCCCGTGATAGTTAGAGTCGTATCGCGTTTCAAGCACGCTAATCGAACGATATCCACGGTACGGACGAACCTGGTCGAGAATCGCCGGTGTAGCCGTATAAGCTGTGCCGGGGGGCTGACAGAAGGTCGTCGTCGGATTCGCGTCCTGCAGCGTTTGGGTGCCCGTGGCACATTGAGTAGTGGCAGCAACTCCGGGTAGGAGGTTGTTATATTCGGTGTGACCATTGAGGTGCACTCCCTTCGAGCCATAATATCCGACAGATACGAACGTCTTCTTTGTCAGAAGGTGCTGCATATCCAGCGACCACTGCTGAACGTACGGTTGCTTCCAGTCCGTCTGGATCCCGCGGATCGAAGCGGCCACATTGGAAAATACTGGAGTCGTACAATTGTTACCCGGTACCGGCTGGTCGAAAGTGGTCTTAGTTACAGTACAAGTTTCCTGGTAAGGCGGATTCAAGCCGATGATCAGGAGAGCCTGATTACCCGAAACCTGGTCATAATAGATGCCGTAGCCGGAACGGATCACCGTCTTTGCCGTGCCGAACGGATCCCATGAGAGTCCGACTCGCGGAGCAAAATTTGCCTTCGGGGCATCGTACACATACTTACCCCACGGGGAAACGGTAGGCGTGCAATTATACACCGGAAGGCCGGTCGAATAATTCTGCGAGTTGGCGATCAATCCATTACAGTAATTCTTTCCCGCTTCCGCGATACGGTCACCATTGCCGCGAACACGCGGTGCCGCAGCAGGATTCCACAAAGCGGGGTCGAAGTTGGTCAAATGCCCATTCTTGTCGTAGGGAGCACCGAAGTAAGAATATCGAACTCCCATGAGGAGCGTCAGGTTGCTTCTCGCCCTCCAGTCATCCTGTACGTATCCTTCCCAGTTCTGCTGTCTTAGATCAGCGGTAATATCAAGCTTCGACTGCGTAAAGCTGACATTCTTGCCCATAAGGAAGTTTGCCCAGCTCTGATACGTATTATTCACTGTTGTATTCGCAACACCGGTCGCGCGAACACTCGCCGCAGTCGCAACTGCAAGATCAGTGTTATTGAAGGCCGAAAACGCTCCCTGGTTCGAGCCCGCAATGGCATTCTCATTCTTTCGATAGCTCGAGTACATGCCACCAAATCGTACCTGGTGGTTTCCAAGCGTCCAGGTAACATTTCCCGCAAAGTTCTGCTTCCACGAGAAATTGTCATAGTTGCTGAATCCGGTGAGATTACTGAAATTCAGGATCGTTACCGTGGGGACCACGTCTCGCTGACTCGCATAAGGAAGCTGAACTGGAATATTCGACACGTCCTTTGCGAGCAGGCCGACACTCTTCGTGAAGATCGCGCCATACCCGTATGTGTATCTACCATCGATCAGCAGATTCGGCGCGGCAACATAATTGAACGAGGCGGTATGTGCTCGGCCCGGCGAATCAGATTCCATCGTATTTGTGAACGGAATTCCGGGGCGAGTACCCAGTGAACCGTCCGCGTCCGTGGTCGGTATCTTGTCCCGCTGATATCTATAAGATGCGGTGAGTTTATCAGTAAAACTATGATCCGCCTTGATCACTTCTTGCCGAAATTCCGACTCGTTAAAAGTTGGGAAGTCCAAGCGTAGTGGAGTTGTTGCGATCCCCGAGTTCGGATTCGGAACGTTGTTCCATATCTCGCTCACATATGATTGTGCGACCGTGCTCAGGGGCGTCATCGTACTGATCGGAGTGCCGGCCGGAAGGATGTTAGTACAGGTAGTGGAACTGGACGCACTCAAACAAATATCGATCGGGAAGACACCTGTCTTGAGCGCGGCACTCGGTACGGTCGACTGAAGAGAAGGAAAGACGGTGATCTTTCTAAATTCCTGCGAGAAGAAAAAGAAGGTTTTGTCCCACTTTCCAAACCAGTCGCCCGGATCTCTTTCACCAAATTTCAGAAAGTAGATCGGGCCGCTCACAGTCCATCCAAAGTCGTTATAACGGAAGGGACGTCGCTTAGCTTTACCATTTTCATCGCGTCCAAACTGCGCAGTCGGGTTGGAATTGGTCGTTCGATAGTTCGCATTGAACGCTTCGTTACGAATGAACTCATAGAACGAGCCGTGAAAATCGCTTCCGCCGGCTCGGGTGATGATGTCAACCTGTCCTCCTGCACTCGCACCCGTGTCTGCCGAGTATTGCTTCTTAACCTTGAACTCGCCGATCGAATCAAGGCTTGGATATGCCTGCACCGTCAGGTTCGAGCCGCGGTCGGTAACGTCCGCTCCATCAACTGTAAATGTGTTCGAAGTAGCTCTTCCTCCGTTAACCGAGATCAGATTTCTCTGGATCGACTGTGACTCGGGATTGTTTGTACCCGCGTAGAGGTTGTCACTGTTCTCGTTGTCGTACGTCACGCCGGCAGCAAGCGTGACGAGACCGACGAAATTTCGCGTGTTCACGGCCAGTTCTCGGACCTGATCACCGTTGATCA
This sequence comes from Pyrinomonadaceae bacterium, assembly GCA_040081025.1. Lineage (GTDB taxonomy): Bacteria > Acidobacteriota > Blastocatellia > Pyrinomonadales > Pyrinomonadaceae > OLB17. The sequence continues at coordinate 3,918 of JBEBGW010000126.1, forward strand.
ATGAACCGCTAGCCGCAGATGTAAGATCGACCGCGACCGGATCGGCTTCAACGGTAACTACTTCGTCTATACGACCTGCCTCTAGAGTTACCTCGACCGATCGTCTCTGGCTCACGTCCAACTTAATGTCGGTGTTAACGGACTTCTTGAAATTGGCTGCCTCAACGTTGACGATGTAGATGCCTGCCGGCAGATTGGGGGCCGAGTACTCACCACTCCCATCAGTTGTAAGGCTTCGAACAATAACGCCCCGCCGGGTCGCGTCTTCGATCGTCACCGTCGCCCCCGGAACCGCGCCGCCAGACGAATCCCGTACGGTCCCCACAATCGTACCGGTTACGTTCTGCGCCAAAACGACCGCGCCGAAACACGAGCATGCGACCATGACCGCTATTGCGTATTCCAAATATTTTCTGAGCATCTAACCGTTTCTCCTGATTCCATTAAAATGAATACTTCAAAGATACCTGTATATTTCGGGGAGCGTATTGAGTCGCTGTTCCTGTTAGGGCACCGAAGTTGGCCGTACTTAAATTCAACTGCGGGAATCCCCATTGTACATGATTGAATGCGTTGAAGAGGTCGGCTCGCACCATCAATGAGTGACGCTCCCATGGCATAAGAAACCGCTTGGTCAGCGAAAGGTCGACGTTCTTTACTCCGTCAACATAGAAGGTATTCCGACCAAGGACGCTGGTGCCAAACGCTCCGAAGTCCGCCAAAGTCGCGAGTCGAAAGGCGGACGCCGGCAGCATATCCCGTGCCGTGGCAGGATCGTCAATGCTGCGTCCCAAAACAGACGGATCAAGAAGTATCGGTCGGGCTTCGGAAAAATTGTCCAAATTCAGGTCGACACCGGTTGAAATAACCGTGAAAGGAGTTCCATGAGCCCACTTAAACACTCCTGAAACCTGCCATCCGCCAAGCAGATGACCTAAGATCCCTCGATCCTTGTCGAAGAAAGGCGTTGTATAGGAACCGAAGAAAGTAAATCGATGGGGCGTATGAAAACGCGAAAGTCCGCGAGATACCTTGGCGTCATTGCCGTTCTGGTTGCTGTCACCGGCATTAAGTGCTGTCGCCTCGGATGTAGTGTCGATCGCCTTGCTCCACGTATAGGCTGCCGAGAAGCTCAGATTAGCAGAAAGCCGCTTAATCCATTCGAGCTGCATTCCGTGATAGTAACTCCACGCGTTGTTACTGATCAGCAAATTTGAAGTCCATCGGCCGTCCTCGCGCCTCTCGTTTATTCGAAGCACGCGAAAACTGTATTCATTTGGCAAGATCGCTACTGCATTAGGGCACTGAGCAGTGGTGGCAATCCCGGTAAGTCCTGTACCCGCACATAATATGTCGGCGGCAGGTCTCAAAAGCTGCCCGCGGACATCAACTCGCCTTGGATCATTCGCTGGCAAGGCCCCGTAACCGAGAGCGGTAGGAGAGTTGTTTGGATGATCCTGAACGAACAAAGGCTCGCCAGTGTGCCTCGGCGCATTGCCTTGGAAGAATTTTAAAAGGCCTATCCCTCGATTCCCTGTATATGTGGCGCGGAACGACGATGACCATGGAAGCTTTCGCTCGAATGTCATGCTCCATTGCTGGGTGTAGGGCATTTCCAGGTTCGGTTCGGGGGTAGTCGGCGAAAAACGGGCTGACTGTATGCCCGGGGCAAAAACAAATCCATTCGTTGGATCAGAAATATTCGTACTGTTCGAAACTACGCGTTGGAGTGCGTTCGGCGGATTGAATCGAATACCCGCACCGCCCTGAGCAAACACCGATTGAAAAAGTCTTCCGTGGTAGATGCCGTAGCCACCGCGGATCGAACTATCTCCGGCCTCGCCGAATAGGGACTTCAGGAACCCTCCCTCAAACTCCGGGCTGTACGCAAATCCGACTCGAGGCTCGATGTTGTTCTTATCGTCCGAGAATCCGTATTCGATCCTGCCTTGCAGCTCTCGTGGGGCGTTTACATACTCGTAACGGGCACCCAAGTTAAGGGTTAAGCTCGGAAATATTTTCCAGTTGTCCTCTATGTAAAAATTACTTTCCCCAATGCGGTTCTCAAGAAAGAACGCACCGTAACCCTTTGTATGAGAGGATACACAACCGTTAATGAACGCGATATAACTGGACGGAGCATTGTTAACGGGATCTCTATAGGTCGTCCCGTTGCACAAAGCGTTCATACTCCAAAAACCTCGGGAAAAGCTGTCCGCAAGGTCATCAAGGATCTGAAATCTAAGATCAGCTCCTGATTTTACGTAATGATTCCCGAAAATCGACGAAAGGTTGTAAACGAACTGATTGTCCGTCTGATATCGCTGGATCGGGAATGCACCCGCGTTTCCGATAATCGATCCGCTTACAGCCGTATTCGGATTGTTGTTGAAGCGGGCGATCGGGGTGTCGTTGCCGGCAGCAATGTTGACTAGCGTATTGCGAAGTCCGAGCCCGTAGCGAAATTCTCCGACGATGTTATTTGAGAAGATGTGCGTCCAGGTCAGACCGTAGTTCTGCTGCTTGTTGTTCTGAAACGCCTGCTCGCCGAGCACAACATCGTTTGTGTCGAAGATCTGCCGGGTGTATTGCCAACGTGCGAAAAGAGTGTCTTTGGATGTCGCATTCCAGTCGAGCCTAAATGAATAGTCGTTGGCCGGAAAATCCTGGCCCGTCGTTCCGACATAGGTTCGGGGGGATCGGTTTGCAGGGTCGTTAGGTATTAGTCCGTCAAAACGGTCGACAATCGACTGGATAAACGCCCGATTGGCAGGAGTGTCGTTCGCGGGGGTAACGAGAAACCAGTTGGCTGGATTTCTCTCGTAAGCTGTCAGGACATCTCGCGTGTAATCGACATTGCCGGTTCGGCGAGTTTCGTCAACGCTAGCAAATCCGAAAAGCTTATTCTTGAAGATCGGGAACCCCAAGACGCCGCCAAACTGGTTGCGTCGAAATACAGCCTTCTTCCCATGCGAAAAATAGGACTTTGCGTTCAAGGCCTGGTCATTGTGATACCAGTACGCACTGCCCCTAAAATCGTTCGTACCGTTCAGCGTCTGCACCAAGACTACGGCTCCATAACCGCGACCGAACTCAGCCGTAAAATTGTTGCTTATGACCTGAAACTCTTTGATCGTCGCCAGAGACGCACCTTGCCGATTTTGGTTCTCAGACGAATCGTCATTATTGACGCCGTTGATCTGAAACGTTGCTCCGCGGGTGCCTGTACCATTGAAGTTGATCGACGAACCCGAGGAAGAAGTTGGATTGTTCTGTCCGCTAGTAGGATTCTCCTGGTATCCAGTAAAGGTTTCGGCGAGCGTTAGAAAGTTGGTTTGGTTAGCGATCGGACGCTCAAGGATCTGAGTGGTCTGTAGGGATTGAGCGATCTGTGCGTCGGAGGTGTTGATCGGAGCCCCTTCATTGGTAACTGTCACCTCGCCGGAAACAGTCGGGGCCAACTGCACATTGATAACCGTCGTTTGATTCAGAGTTACGCCAACTGCGTCCTGCGTGACCCGATTAAAGTCATTTCGGGTAACCACCAATCGGTACGTTCCGATCGGAAGAAAAGCAAAATTATATACGCCGTCATCGCCTGTTGTAACAGTACGCTCGAGACCGGTTTCCGTGCTAGTTGCTTGCACGGTCGCTGTCGGGATAACCGCCCCATTTGGATCCGTGATGGTGCCGCGAAGCGTGCCGCTGACCGTCTGACCGAAGGTAGTGGCGGAGAGGGCTATGAGAAAAAGTAGGCCTATAAAAAGTGATCGGGTCAGCGAGGACAGGTTCGATTTCATCGTCAGATTCTCCGTGTTAGCGAGTCTCGAGGGCCAATAATCCATAAGATTCCATTACGTTTTTGGAGATTTATCCAAATTTTCGTTATCGCTCTGCCGCGAACGCAGTTCTGCGGCAATGTCGAAACCATTGATTCTTAACAACTTGTTACAAAAATCACCGAATGCCGGGAAATGTGGAATCCCAATTGGCTATTTGTAAAGCAAATAGGATGCCCGACGTTTATCAAAATTGGTTATACCAACATTCCACAATTTTTCAATGGCTTCGGGCGAATCACCTCGCGTCACGGCAACGAGAATCTCGGCATTGACGAGCAGCCGGCCGTAGCGTTCGACGTTCCATTCTGTCGGGTAAAGTTTTCGCAACCCGGCGGCGATCTCGATGCCGGTGCGGACCGCTTTGAACTGCGACCGGTCGGTGATGACGATGTTCATTCCGCCTAGATCTTCGTTTTTAAAGACGGAAGCATTTGGCTTATACCGGACAGGAACGAATCGGACGCCGGGAAGTCGACGTTCGTTCAGGTGCTTCGCCAGCCGCTGGCCGTCTAGCCACGGTGCACCGATCACTTCAAAGGGTGTGTCGGTACCGCGGCCGACGCTGAGGTTTGTCGTTTCGAGCAGTCCGATGCCGGGATAGAGCGTCGCCTGCGTTAGCGAACGCATGTTCGGCGACGGGTGGACCCACGTCTGGCCGGTCTCGTCGAACCACATCGATCGCGACCAGCCTTCCATCTTGATCACGCGAAGATCAGCACCGATCTTTCGCTCGGCGTTCATCATCTGCCCGAGCTCACCGATCGTCAGCCCATAGCGGACGGGAATCGTGTGGGCGGCGATGAACGAGAGTTTGTCCTCATCCGCCAGCGAACCTTCGACGTCATTACCGTTGATCGGGTTCGGGCGGTCGAGAACGTAAACGGGGATCTTCGCCTTCGCGGCTTCCTCCATCACGTTCTTGAGCGTGGCGGTGTATGTATAGAAACGTGCGCCGATGTCCTGGATGTCATAGACGATCGCGTCGAGATCTTTCAACTGCTCCGGCTTCGGCCGCCGCATGCCGTCCTTATAGAGCGAGTAAACCGGCAGCCCGGTCTTCTCGTCCTTCGTGTCGTCGATCTTCTCGGTATCAAGCTCGCCGCGAATGCCGTGCTCGGGTGCAAAGATCGAGACAAGTTTTACACTCTTCGCCTCGTGCAGAATGTCGATCGTCGGCTTCCCTGCGAGATTGCGACCAGTGTGATTTGTGACAAGGCCGATCCGTTTGCCTTCGAGATCTTTGAACCCGCTTCGTTCCAATACATCTATTCCGTTCGATACTGTCGACTGGACCGCAGGCGTCCCGCCTGCAACGGCCGCAGGCCGTCGGGAAGCCTCTACACGTTCCTTAAATCCGGGAATCTGAGCAGCGACGGTTGCGTTGAACTTTGCCTCGGCTTCCTTCCATTTCTCGATCGGCAGATCCTCGATCGCGGATGCGACGACAGTCGCCACTTTCCCTCGCAGCGGCGTAGCGTCGCCTTTGCCGTCGGGGTGGACGCGGTTGGAAAGAAATACGTAGAACGTCTGTGATGTCGGGTCGATCCAGATGCCGGTGCCTGTGAATCCTGTGTGTCCGAACGACCCAAGCGGAAACAGATCGCCCCGGTTTGCCGAGAACGACGTGTTCATGTCCCACCCAAGCCCGCGTGCGGATCCGTCCTCTGCAACCACATACGGCTGCGTCATCTTCGCGACGGTCTGTGCTGAGAGAATGCGTCTTCCAGAGTCAGAACCGGGAGCGGTAGCGACTGGGTTCTTAGTGCGTTGCGACCCCGGAACCCGGTCGCTATCGCTCCCGGTTCTGACCGGAACGACCCCGCCGGTGAGAAGCATCTGAGCGTATCGGGCGAGATCGTCAGCTGTCGAGAACAGACCGGCGTGTCCGGCCACGCCCTGCAAGGCCCAGGCGTTTTCGTCGTGCACCTCGCCACACATGTGTTTGCCTTGGTGGGCGTAGTATTCAGTCGGCGCGACGTTGTCATGGATGGGGCCATAGCCCACGCTCGGCAACCCCAATGGCTGCGTCACGCGCTCACGCACGGCGACATCCAGCGGCTGCCCAGTGATCTGCTCGATGGCCAAACCCAACAAGATCAGGCCAACATCGCTATACACGATGCGTGTGCCGGTAGGATAGGCAAACGTACTGCGCTGCACAAACTCGCGCAGATACGGCTGCACCAGACCCAAGCGGGCCGGATGGGCCATCCACCAAACCGGCAGCCAAGCGGGCAAACCAGACGTATGGGTGAGCAAGTGACGGAAGGTGATCTGACTGGCATCCACGGGACTACCATCATCGGGCACGATCGTCATCAACTTACCGCTGCCCAATGGGTCTTGTTGTGGGGTGATCGGGCGCAAGCCACAAAAGGTGGGCAACACCTCGCACACGGGTTGATCGACCGACACACGCTGGGCTTGCATCAATGTCATAAACGCCGTCACGGTGAAGAGTTTGGAGACGGAGGCGAGGTCGAAGCGAGTTTGTAAGTTTGTGGGGTTGGCGCTTTGTTCCGGGTCGAGGAAGCCAAAGGCTTTGGCATAGGTGACCGCACCACGATGATGTATGACGATTTGTGCAGCGGGAAAAGATGCGCCCAGATGCTGCGCCACCAGCGCGTCGATTGCGGCGAATTGGTCCATGTCGCATTGTCGCATGTTGAAGGACTGAGGCCGGGGCCAGCCCCAGTTCTACAGATTGCCCAATTCTTTTAGACGTGCCAACCGGGTGGCCTCGTTCTCGGCCAAATAGACATCCTTGGATAATTCGGCATGTGCGCGGGTGAAAAATGATTTGGCTTCCTCGGCGCGATCCAGCGCCAGCAAGCATTCACCCAATTCCTCAAACACA
>JBEBGW010000480.1:0-2814 GCA_040081025.1 Pyrinomonadaceae bacterium
GCGGAGCCCTATCGGCCGAGGACGGATTATCCAGTGCCATAAGGATCAGATCTAAGGCAGGGAGTTAGGCTTCGAAGGGAGCGCCGCTAAGGTAGGTTTCGACGGCTTTCATTAGAGTTTCCGGACCGAAGGGCTTGGTGATGTATCCGGTCGTGCCGGCCATGCGTCCGCGAACTTTATCGAAGAAGCCGTCTTTGCCGGAGATCATGACCACGGGAACATCCTTTGTCGAATCTTTTCCGCGGATGACCTTGCAAACCTGATATCCGTCCATTCGGGGCATGGTGATATCCAAAAGGACGAGATCGGGAACCATAGTGTCTAACTGCTCAATGGCTTCGATGCCGTCTGCCGCACAGAATACTTCGTGGCCGGACTTTTCGAGCTTTCCTGCGATCAGCTTCCTGACCGTCGCGCTGTCGTCGACGACGAGGATCTTCTTTTCCTTCGGTCGTGCGTCGGCCGCTTCTTCCTGCCGCTTGATCTCGTCGAGCCGGATCAACAGAGAATTGACCTGGCTGCCGAGTACGACGTTGTTCGGATTTAGATGTGACGCTTCCTGCAGATAGCTGAGTCCCGATTCGAAATCGCGAAGGTTGAGAAATGCGACGCCGCAATTGGTTAGTTCCTTCTCGCTGAGCGGACGGCTTTCGCGGACCGCTTCCATTTCTTTTACCGAGTCTCGTAGGGCTGCTTTGTCGGCATGTGAGTTTGCGAGAAGCATTTCGAGATCAGAAAGCGTCAGCGTAGAAAGGCAGCTTCCGCACGTGAACGCCTGTGTCGGATTGTCGGCCTTACAAAATGGACATGCAACTTGAGATGTCACCGCCTCATCATGAGCAACCAGCCTGGTCTCGAATCCTGTCGTCGCCATTACATCGGCGACAGTGAAATCGAGCGGCATCGGGATAGATTCCTCAACCGCGTGACCTTCTGTCGCCTCATCAACCTCGGGGGCGTCAATTGAACTCGACGATTCGTGGAATTCTACGGCTCCTTCGAAGCTGACCTCGTCGACCACGGGGACCGCATCCTCGATCGCCTCAAAAACAACGGCTTCGCGTTCGAATTGCGGGGCGGGCTCGACGAATGCGTCAGCGGGAGTCGGGACAGGAGCGAATTCTTCTTCGAGACTTGCGGGTGATGGAACCGGTGCATAATCTTCGGTTTGATAGAGTCCATCGTCTCCTGCGGAGTATTCTTCGGTCACCGCGGAGAATTCGAACGAATCTTTTGCTTCAACCTCAGGTGATCCGGCCGTCTCGTCGGTGTTGTTGCCGCCAGGAAACGCGAATGAGAATGCAACTGTGTTCATTCCCCAATCAGCGGTCGGCGAGGTGACTTGTACAGCAGGTTCCACTACCTCAGTGAACGCCGCATAAGGTTCACCGGTTTCACGTTCGTGAAGTTCGGCAGCGGCCGCAGGAAATTCAAGGTCTTGTGTCGGGCTTTTATCGTGAACGACGGTAGAGTGGTTCACCCTTTCAGATTCGAGGACAAACGCCGTGTTCTCCATCTCTACCGCAGGAGCAGTTGCTGCCAGAGCAACTGCTGGCTGTGGAGCTACGAGAGCCATGATCGAACGAAGCGATTCGACGCCCGAGACTGCAACGGAATTGTTCGGATTGATCCCAATAACCTTCTCGAATGCTTTGATCTTTTCTTCAAATCCATCGGCCAAGTGAGCCCGTAGGATCCAGCCTTCTTCCGATTCGGGGTTAACGCTTATGAAGGCATCAAGCAGGTCGCTGGCGTCGCCTTTGCGGCCGTTCACCGCGGCTGTCCGCGCTTCAGCAAGCAGCGATTGGTTGATCTGCTGTTGAGCGGCGGCGTACTCGTCTTTCGCTTCCTGGTTGGACGGATCTATCTCGACCACCTTTTCGAGATATGAGATCTTGCCCTCGGGAGAATCTGCTAGTTTCGCGAGCCACAGCCACGCATCGGCATTTGCCTGATCGTTTTCGAGTGCCTGATTAAAACACTGCGCAGCGAGATCGGCCTGCCCGCCGTCTGCTGCGTCTTTTCCCCGTTGAACGAAAGTTTTCGCAAGCAACGATTTGGTCGCGGCGATCCATTCAAGCGCGCGTCCGTTGTGCGGGTTGATATCCAGAACATTGTTGAGGAAGATCAGCAGCTCTTCAGGATACTCGCTGATCGACGCGAGCCAGAGCCAAGCGGATTCCGATGACGGGTCTAACTCGGTCGCCCGCAGAAGTGCAGTTCGAGCGGCGGCTCGGTCGCCGGCCTGTGCCGCCTGAACTCCTTCGCGCAATGCTTCGTTCGCCTGTCTGTCGTAGTTGCCGACAACTGCATCGACAACCGCTCCATCGATCGCGGTCGTCGAGTTCAGATCTGTTTCGAGTCTCATAGAGGTAGGTGGTTGGGTTACGAGAGATACTGGTGCGGAAACGCCGGGAGGCCGAGGGCAGATACAGTTTGCCCACTTTGGCAACATCGGGAAAGCAATAACGGTGCCACTGGATTCCCCTGGTGCAACATTGTCCAAATGCAATAAAATCAGGCGTTTACGGACCGTGTGCAACCTTTTTGCCTGAGCCTTGACAGGTCGGATTTGTGACAAAAAACGGCAGGATTCCGAGAGAGACGCTAACAAAAAGTGTACACTCGCACTGAAACACATGGGCGATAAATTCGGTCAATTTGACGTAATAATTGTGGGTGGCGGACCGGCGGGAATGGCCGCTGCACTGTGGTGTGATGAGCTTGGGCTGACCTCGTGTTTGCTGGACAGCGCGTCCAGTTTCGGCGGGCAATTGCACTCGATCTATAACCCGATAACCAACTACCCAGCGG
>JBEBGW010000127.1:0-10605 GCA_040081025.1 Pyrinomonadaceae bacterium
ATCGTTGCCGAGCGTGCGAAAGACGATTCGCAGGGAGTCTTCGGATTTCTCAAGACCATTAACAAAAAGTTCTCGGTCAATTTCAACGCGTTCGCTTACGACGGCAGCTTCGATATCATCAACGACGAAGAGATCGCATCCGCGTCGCAGAAAGATCGCTCGCGTGATTGGCAGTCGCTTGATTCGCGTTGCTGGGAAGGCCCGGTCCCGATCGAATGCACAGCCGCCTCCTGCGGTACCTGCTGGGTCGGCGTGGTCGGCGGCCAGGAGAAACTCACCGAGCCGTCGGTACGCGAACGTCGGGCAATGAAGATCTTTGGCTACAACCAGCCTGATGACGCGAAACCGTTCCTCCGCTTGGCCTGCCAGGCCAAGGCGTCGGGCAACACGTCACTCGTCATTCCGCCCTGGAACGCCGTCTTCGGCAAAAAGGTCCGCAAGAATGTCGAAGATTCCGAACTGGAACCGGCAACCACGTCGGCAAGAAAACTCCGCGAGACCATCGCGACGGCGGTCAGCGGCGAGTAAACAAATTTCAAAGAAGAATGAAAGGCGTGGAGGTGATTCCACGCCTTTTTATATGTATTCCTCGTCGACGAAGCACCACGCCCAGTCTTCGAAGGTTTCGATGGATTTCATTACAGGGTGATCGGTCGCGTGGAAATGGGCTGTGGCGTGTTTGTTCTCGGACGTGTCGCAGCAGCCGACATGGCCGCAGACGAGGCAGAGTCTTAGATGTACCCATTGATCTCCGATCCGCAAGCATTCCTCGCAGCCGGGTGCGCTTGGAAATACGCTTCGGATGCGGCCAAGATGCGAACAGACATCCGCGCCAACCGTCGGCACATATGTGACCTCGGTCTCGAGATCGAGCCCGGTCTCGTCATTGAAATCCAGCAGCGTCTTTTCCGAAGCCTCAACTTTTGCTGGGGCAATCGCACCGCTGGACGGAGCACGAAAGAGTGTCGCGTTTCGTGCAAATGCCGAGGTCTCACCCGATAGCTCCAACTGGTCGCCGGGGGCAAAGATCATATCCGACGGCACCGGATCTATTTCTTCACCCTTTCGCTTTAGCGATTTGAGCGTGAGACCAAAATCCTTGAGAAGAAGGAGCGAAGCCGCCGTGTTGCCTTCGATCGGCGAGCCCGGCCGCACCTTTACCAAACGCGAGTCGTAACAATCTTTGTCCGGTTCGCATCGGAATATCGAATTGTCTATCTCGATGCCATCCTGCAAAAGCTCAGCGTAACCGTTGCTTCGCGCCATCTCTTCGTAGGCGTCGATCTGATCGGCCGGAATACGGTAGTCACGGAGAACTTCACCGAATAGCTGCACGATCGATTCGAGTTCCTCGGCGATGACCGTGTCGGCCCCGGCGGCGGCAAGTTCGGCAACCTCCTCCGTATAGCGTGTCCGAACGACGATCCGCATCGTCGGGTTGATCTGACGGGCCACGGAAGTTATCCGATGAGCCATCGCAGGATTATCGTCAGCGATGACCATCATCTTCGCGTTCTCTGCCCCGACATGTCTGAGCAGGAACGGTTTCGTCGCATCACCCCGGACTACCGGAAGGCCTTCGGAATCCGCTTCGTTGGCGCCTTCAGGGCTCAGTGTCGTGATGATATACGGAATCCCGGAACCGGCCAGTACCCTCACCAGGCAGCGAGCCGCATCCCCATATCCGGCAACGATCACGTGATCCTCAAGTCCAAGTTCCTCGCCCAACGATTCGCCGTTATCATCTGCCGGCATACCTGCCGTCTCGCGCTTTCGAACGATCTTTGCCGCAAGTCCGCTGCCGATGCTCATCAGAAACGGCGTCGCGACCATGAGCACCACCGTCGCGGCGATAAAGGTCTGCGATCCGCTCGAACTCGCGCCAGCGGGAAATAGTCCGACCTCTCTTCCGGCCCGCTCGAGAACAAAGGAGAATTCCCCTATCTGCGCCAATGCCAATGCGGAAGCCGCGGCGACAGGAGTTGCGTAACCAAGCACCTTGACAGCAGCCCATGCTGTCACAACCTTAATGATCAGCACCGTCGCGATCGCCGCAAGGATGATCGGAAGGTGTTGGACGAGAAACGACAGGTCGAGCAGCATCCCGACAGAGACAAAGAACGTGGCAGAAAAGAGTATCTGCAGTGGAAGAGTTTCGCTCAATGCGTGCTGCGAGAACCTGCTTTCGCTCACCATCAGGCCGGCGAGAAAAGCTCCGAGCGAGAGACTTACTCCGGCGAGGCTCGTCAGATACGCGGTGCCGAAACAGATCGCGATGACTGTTAGAAGAAACAACTCCGGCGAACATGTTGTCGCTACCGTTTCGAGGATCTTCGGCATTACGCGCCTGGCGATCACAAGGACGATCGCGATGATCGCGGCCGCCTTAGCAAGCGCGAGCCCGATATCGCCGGCTCCGCCACCGCCGCTCGGCGACAAGACCGGGATGAGCAAGACCATCACAACGATCGCGAGATCTTGAAAGATGAGAAGCCCCAAGCTGACCTGTCCGTGTTCCGCATTCGTCTCGCTTTTATCGGCCAGAAGTTTGAGGACAATCGCTGTGGAGCTCAGGGCGACAAGCATTCCCGTAAAGAAACCGGCACGCCAATCAACGCCGAACGCGAGCAGCACCAGCATTGTCAGAACGACCGCTCCGACAACCTGCATCGTCCCGCCGCCGAAGATAAGGCGTTGAATGCGGGCTAGTTTTTCGAGGCTGAACTCGATACCGATCGTAAAAAGAAGCAGGATCACGCCGATCTCTGCCGTCGCATCGACGAGCGCCTGATCGCGCACGAGTCCGAATGCGTTGGGACCGATCATCACGCCCGCGATAAGAAATCCGACGATCGGTACGAGCCTCAGGCGGAAGGAAATGTACGCGATCACGGCCCCGGCGACGATCAGGGTCACGATCTCTGTGAGAAATTGCGGGACCACGCTGGCGGCCAGAACGATCGGAAGAGAGTCTAATGTTGGCATTGCTTCTTAATTAATAGGTATTCTTGCTCTATTCCAACAAAAAGAAAACAGGAACCCTTAGTTCCTGCTTTCCTTACCGGCATTTTGGCAAATCCTTAGGCTGCGGCAGCTTCCTCTTTCGGTATTCGCGCATCAAGCCATGCAAGGATATCGCTCATAACGATTTCCTTGTCCACGTCTGCGAGAAGATCATGGAAGTGACCTTCGTAGAGTTTGAGAGTCTTGTCCGTAGATCCGGCGTTGTCGTAAAAGTACTGACTTCCCGCCGGCCGCGTTGCCTTGTCCTCAGTGCCGTGAATGATCAACACCGGCACGGTGAACTTCGGCATATTTTCCTTCAGTCGCTCGGCCGCCTTGAGCATCTCCGAGGCGGTTTCCGCCGGCTGCGATTCTTTCGCGATAAGCGGGTCCGTGTTCATCTTCTCCACGGCAGCCGGATCACGAGAGAAGTCGGCATTGTTTAATGAGAATACGTGAAGATGCGGAGTTAGGTGACTCAAGCCCTGTAATGCTAGCTGAACAAGATGCGGAAGTCCGACGTCGAAAGCGAAGCTCTCGCACACGAGTCCCGCGATCTCGTCCTGATGTTCGAAGACATACGAGCTTGCGATGACGCCGCCCGCGCTATGGCCTAGAACATAGATCGGCAAACCCGGATTCTCGCCGCGAGCAATGTCGACGAGCTTGTTCACATCGGTGAGATAATCCGAAAACTCTTCGACGTAAAACCGCTCTCCCTCCGACTTTCCGCGGCCTCGAAGATCGAGCGCATACGTTGCGAATCCGTTCGATGAGAATTGCTCGCCCGGCCAGGTCATATATCCGCTGTGAGCGTTAAATCCATGGACCAGGATCATCACCGCTCGCGGCGATCCTTCCGGCTGCCACGCTCGGGTTGCGATCTTCAATCCGCCGACTCCTTCAAAAGACGATTCGTTCATTCCTTTTCTCCTTGTTGCAATTAAGCTGTAGCCTGTTCCGACTGTTCACCGCCGATGAATGCGAGAAGGTCGGGATTAACAATCTCGTGATGTGTCGTACACATTCCGTGAGGCAGGCCTTCGTAAACTTTCAGCGTCGCATTCGGCGCGAGCTTCGATGAGATAATCGCGGAAGCTCCGATCGGCACGATCTGATCGTCATCGCCGTGCATCACTAGCGTCGGCACGTCGAACTTCTTCAGATCCTCCGTGAAGTCCGTTTCCGAAAATGCCTTGATACAATCGTAAGTCGCCTTGAATCCCGCCATCATTCCCTGCCGCCACCAGTTATCGATGATGCCTTGAGATACCTTCGCACCGGGCCGGTTAAACCCGTAGAAAGGACCGGAAGGAAGATCGCGGAAAAACTGCGCCCGATCAGCGAGGAGTGACGCTCGCAGTCCGTCAAAGACTTCGATCGGCAACCCGCCCGGATTCGCTTCCGCCTTCAAAATGATCGGCGGCACAGCCCCGATCAAGACAGCCTTCGCGACCCGACTCGTCCCGTGACGCCCAATATATCTCGCAACCTCGCCGCCGCCGGTCGAGTGTCCGATGTGAATCGCATCCTTAAGATCAAGCTTCGACGTCATTTCCGCGAGATCGTCGGCATACGTGTCCATCTCGTTGCCTTCCCACGTCTGTGAAGATCGTCCATGCCCGCGTCGGTCGTGCGCAACGCATCGAAAACCCCGCGAGGCGAAGTAAAATATCTGGTTATCCCAGTCGTCCGAACTCAACGGCCAACCGTGGCTGAACACGATCGGCTGCCCCGTCCCATGATCTTTGTAAAAGATCTCTGTTCCGTCTTTTGTGGTGATGTAAGGCATTTTTCCTCCTTGTTGAATTGCCGCCTAACGGCATGTGGCTCAAGTAATGTGGAATCGCGAGTTTGGGAAATGACAAGTTCACAGTGCTTTCCATGCATAAACAACGCGACACAAGCGGGTGAATTTGAATTTTTTAAATCATTATACAAACCCAAACTTTACGCAAGGATATTTTCTTAAAGTAATACTGATGCAGGTTATTTTGCTCGGATCTATTCAACGCAGCTTTCACTTGGCAAAAAAAGAAAGCTTCCCAAGATGGGAAGCCTCCAGAAATGAACATAAGTCGTTAACGCAATCCGCCACTCGCAAGCAGCTGCTCGCCCGTAAGCCAGGCTGAATCGCTCGAGGCGAGAAAAACGGCAAGTGAGGCGATGTCGCCGGGCTGGCCGATACGTCCGAGCGGAGTTTGATCGACATACGCGTTAATAAAGTCGGAGTCGAGAAACCCGGCGGTTTGGACACCTTCTGTGACGACCGGACCCGGGTTGATCGAGTTCACGCGTATCTTTTTCGCCCCGAGTTCGCGAGCAAGCACGCCCGTGATCGCATCAAGAGCTCCCTTTGTGCCTGAGTAGATCGACGAATTCGGAGGCGTGAGTCTGGTGACACCCGATCCGATATTGATCACGCTCGAACCTTCGCCTAAATGCCGTACTGCCGCCTGCGTTACCAGCAGCGGACCAAGAACATTCACGTTAAACATCCTGTGAAACTGGTCTTCGGTAATCTCCTCGATCGGCGCGAATTCGTACACGCCGGAATTATTGACAAGGATATCGAGGCCGCCATAGTTCTCGATCGCCGCGTCGACGATACGCTTAGCATCGGCGGCGTTGGACACGTCGCCTTGTACGGCAATAGCTTTGCCGCCTGCGTCCTCGATCTCTGCCACGACCCGTCCCGCTCCGTCCGAGTCATTTACGTAGTTCACGACAACTGACGATCCCTCCGCGGCGAAATGCTTTGCTATCGATGCACCGATCCCTTTTGATGCGCCGGTCACGACGGCTGCTTTTCCTTCTAGTTTTTTCATTTTTCTCCCTCTTGTTCGAAATGTAGTTTTTCAAAGAACGCACGAGAATCGCGACCGATGCTCGTGCGATGGTTCTACCAGGGCAATTCTTCGCCAAGGTGTACGAACTTGCCGGTGTATCCGTCGGCAGGAAGGGTCGCCAGATCGACTGAGGTCTTTGCTCCTTCTTCTACAGCGATCTCGCCGTTCGCGTTCATATCCGTCACGACCGACCCAGGATGTATCGTGTTGACCTTGATCGATGTATCACGAAGTTCGTGAGCAAGGTGGATCGCGTACCCGTTGAGCGCTGTCTTCGAGATGTTGTAGGCCGGGACCTTGAAGTTGTAGATCGCCGACTCGGGGTCCGCATGGAGACCAAGCGATCCGAGGGCGCTCGACACGAACACGATCCTTCCCTCGTCCGACTTTTTGACCAGCGGAAGAAGAGTCTGCGTCACCGCTATCGTGTTGAAAAAGTTCGTGTCGAACGTCTTTCGAAACGTCTCAAGCGACGTCTGGCTTGCCGGGATCAGTGCTCCGTTGTCGAATTCGTTCAAGAATACTCCGGCGTTATTCACCAAAATATCGAGCCGACCGTATGTTGCGTCGATAAACTTCTTCGCCGACTCATGCGTCGCTGGATCGTCAACGTCGATCTTCACAAACTCAACGTCCAAGCCTTCGTTGCGAAGCGTCGATTCCGCTTCGAGGCCCTTCTCCTCGCTCCTTGCTCCGATCAGTACTTTAATGCCCTTGGCTCCGAGCTGTCGGGCTGTTTCAAGTCCGATCCCTCGATTTGCCCCAGTTACGAGTGCTACTTTCTTTTGTGTCATTTGTTTACCTTCCCTATTGTATTTTGTGACTTATTCAGTCACAGTTTGAATGAAAATTTTTATCGCGGAACGTCTGCGATAACCTGTGCGAGACTGATCTCGCCTAAACTCTGCTCCATCGAACCTTGCGTTCGATCCAAAACCCTTTCCATCGCTATCTTTATCCCGCAACTTACCGGACACGAAGCCTGTGCCGGATAATCGTGGATCACGAACGCCTTCGGGGCCTCGACCGCGCGGTATATTTCCAAAAGCGTGATGTCCTTAGGATCTTTCGCAAGTGCCGTTGAACCAGTCTTCCCCATCTTGGTGCAAACCAATCCGGCCTTCGAGAGTTTCGACACTATGCGGCGAACGAAACTCGGGCTCGTGTTCACGCTCGAAGCCAATTGAGTCGACGTGGTCTCGGCTTCGGGCAAAAACCCGAGTCCGGCCATCATATGAACCGCAATTGAGAACTGAGTGCTAACCGCCATAACTGTTACTCTATACGATACAGTTTGAGTTGTCAATAGACAATCTTCTAGCCGACCCGTATTGTTTTCGGACGCTATGAAGCTTCATTGACAATCCGTAAATGCTGTATCCATTGGACTTTCTTGGTTTCACGTTACGGCACACACTTTGCACTACCGACACCGTCGAGAAACGACAAGATTTTCGAGACGCTCTCCGTACGGAGTATATGGCAACTACATCACACAAATTTGCAGTCATCGGCACCAACGCCGCGGCGACGCAACCTGCGCTCACGACCGAACAGCGGCCTTTCGCGAACTTTATCAACCGCGACCTCAGCTTGCTTGAATTCTTCCGCAGTGTATTGCAAGAAGGCCTTGATGAGTCCACACCATTGCTTGAGCGATTGAAATTCATGGCGATCTTTGGATCGAATCTCGATGAGTTCTTCATGATCCGCGTATCGGCCCTCAAGGAAAAAATGGGCGCTCGCGTTGAGGTGTCGCCTGACGGGTTGAGCGGCCCGGAGTTGCTATCCGAGATCCGCAAGTGCGTTCTGAACATGACCTCGAAGCAAGAGAAATGCCTAAGTTCGTCTCTGATTCCAGATCTTGCACGAGAAGGCATCGTACTCGATTCGTACAAACGTCGGACGGCCGAGGAACGACAAGCACTCGACACCTACTTCGATGCACACATCATGCCGGTACTAACTCCTCAGGCGGTCGATCCCACGCATCCGTTTCCGTATATAGCCGGCGGTGCACTGAACATCGGCCTCTATATCAAGCCGGTACTGACAAAACGGGTCGCCCGAGCGTTCGCCAAGATCGGTGACGAGTTTCTCGTTCGCATAAAGATCCCGTCCTTCTTGCCGCGATTTGTACCGGTCGGAGACCCCGAGGACACCCAGTTTGTACCGATCGAAGAGATCGTGACGGCCAACATCTCGAAGATCGCGCCCGACGCAACTCCCGACAAATGTCATCTATTCCGAATCACGCGTGACGGTGATCTCGATCTCCGCGAATCCGAAGCTCAGGACCTGCTGGAGACGATGGAAGAGAATCTCAAGGAGCGCCGGTTTGGTGACGTAGTAAGACTCGAGGTCTCGCGATCAACGCCGAAAAGGATGACCGATCACCTTACGGAGTGTCTCGGTATCGAAGCTGATGACCTTTATGCCGTAGATGGCCTAATGAGTATCGTCGACCTTTGGAGCATTGTCGGCATCAATCGGCCGGACCTGAAAGAGGCTCCCGTCCGCCAGAAAAAGCACGACGTGCTTTCCAAAGGCGAATCCGTTTTCGACGTCATCAAGCGCGAGGACGTGCTGCTTCACCATCCGTATCAGCCGTACAGCACCGTGACCGAAATGATCTCCGAAGCGGGCGAAGATCCGGATGTACTCGCGATCAAGATTTGTCTCTATCGTATCGGCGAAGATTCACCGATCGCTCCTCTGCTCATCAAAGCCAGCGAGAATGGCAAGCAGGTCACAGCGCTAATAGAGATCAAGGCACGCTTTGACGAGGCGAACAATATCGAGTGGGGCAAAAAGCTTGAGCACGCCGGCGTTCATGTGGTTTACGGCTTGCTCGGACTCAAGACGCACGCCAAAACAACGTTGATCGTGCGGCGAGAGGGCGACGAACTTAAACGTTACGTCCATCTCGCGACGGGCAATTACAATCCCGCGACTTCGACGATCTACACGGATCTTGGACTGTTAACTTCCGATGAAGAGATCGGAGCAGACGTCGCCGATCTGTTCAATTATTTGACCGTTTACACCGAGCCAAAACTGATCCGAAAGCTTCTCATGGCTCCTATTAACCTTCGAGATCGAATGAAGGAACTGATCGAGCGTGAAACGGAGAATGCGAAGGTCGGAAAACGCGCACGCATCATCGCAAAGGTCAATCGTCTAGCGGACAGCGAGATCGTCAACAAACTCTACGAGGCATCGCAGGCGGGAGTCGAGATCGACCTTATAATCCGCGGCATCTGCACGCTCAGGCCAGGCGTTCCGGGCTTGTCCGAGAACATTCGCGTTCGAAGTGTGGTAGGACGCCTTCTCGAACACAGCCGCGTTTACCACTTTGAGAACAGCGGAGACCCGGAAGTTTATATGGGCAGCTCGGACTGGATGCCGCGAAATCTGGATCGCCGGGTCGAGGTGCTTGCACCTATTCGCGATCGTCGGATCTCACGTTACATCAGCGAACAGTATCTGCCGATGTATCTCAACGACAACATGAAGGCTCGGCTTCTGCAGTCCGACGGCTCTTACTCACGGGCCCCGGTGGCGGGCGAAGAGGTTGATGCGCAACTCGGGTTCCAGACCCAGGCATCAACGCTGGAATTTCCCAGACGAAACTAAGGGAGAGATGGCGGGGGGAAACTAAAATGAAACGGGTATTTTTAAATCTATTTTTGCTGCTGGCGATCGCGTCAGTAGGCTACGCTCAAACAAATGTAATGTGGGAGCCGGTCAATATTTCCAGCATGGATCTCTTCTATGGGCCGGGCGGTGACGCAATGCGTCCCGATCTGAGCAAGATCGAATTCATCAAGGAAGAAAAGGGCGGCCATAACAAGAAATTCCGAATCAAGGACGGCTCTGGAAAGGTTTGGGTTGCTAAGCTCGGCCGCGAGGCGAAGCCGGAAACTGCGGCAGTAAGGCTGCTTCACGGGATTGGCTATAAGACCGAGATCAACTATCTCGTTCCGTCTATAACCATTCCAGGCAAAGGCACGTTTAAGGATGTCCGGCTCGAAGCACGTCCGGACAATGTGGAGCGGCTCGAAGTGTGGAAGTGGAAGAGCAATCCGTTTGTAGGTTCGAGAGAGCTTCAAGGATTGAAAATGATGATGGTCTTTATGACCAACTGGGACGTGCTCGATCTTCAGAATAAAGTGATCGAGGTTGACGGCGAGAACCAGTACATCGTCAGCGATCTGGGTGCCACCTTCGGCCGGCTCGGCAACAACAACCTGCCGATCATATATCGCCTCGGACGAAAGACCGGCAGCCCGCAGGCTTACGCAAAGACCAAATTTATCCGTCGGGTCGAGAGCGACGGCGACGTGATCCTTTCATACAAAGGAAAGAATCGCGGAGTATTCAAGGGCATCACGATTGAGGACGCGAGATGGCTCTCAACATTGATGAGCAAGCTTAGCGACAAGCAGATCGGCGATGCATTCCGAGCGGCAAACTATTCGCCCGCTGATGTATCGATATACGTTTCTGCAATCAAGCGAAAGATCGCGGAGTTGCAGGATGCTGCATCAGCAAATAATTTGGCGTCGAAATAACTATCATGAAACGCGCCAATCTTTTGGTTTTGATAATACTCGCATTGGCGGCCGCCGGAGCGCTGGGACTCTTTCTCTCCAGACCGAGTGCCCCGGCTGCCAACAACCAATCGGCTTCTCAATCACCGTCGCCCGCGGCTCAACCGCCGGCGAACACGGCTTCGTCGAATCCCCTGCTC
>JBEBGW010000481.1:0-2811 GCA_040081025.1 Pyrinomonadaceae bacterium
TTATTATAGCTTTACATCTTGTTTTGCTGCAATGCCTCGGGCGTTTGCCCGAGGGCGAAATGGGTGATGATCCGGTTCGCGGCCTCATCGACAGCGATCTCGGTCGTATCTATCACCAGCGAATCGCGGCCGGGATAAGTCGAACGCAGGTCATACTTTTTAAGGGAACCGTCAACGGCTTCAGGATCGCTTAGCTTGCCGATCTTTATACGCGAATCGTTACCGATTCGTGCCTTCAATTCATCAGGCTCGCACTTGAGCAGAACGAGGTAGATCTCTCCACCATTTCCATCCGCACTCGCGATCAGATTGGCGAAATGCTCGTCGTCTTCGCCAAATGCGTAGACAAACGTATGTATTAGATCGACATTCTCGCGAGCAGCCTCGGCAATCATCGCGAATCGGATCGTCTCGATCATCCGCAGGAACGGCTGCGTTCCGAAATCGAAGACCGGCTTTACACAGTCGATGCTTACGTGGTTATGAAAGAGCTTGAATCCGGTTCGCCGCGCGACCTCGGTCGCGATAGTCAGCTTGCCTGCCGCCGGTGCTCCGTAAATGATCAGTAGTTTCATCACATCACCTCGCTCGTCAGACAACAGAACAGCCGCACGCATCCGCCCCCGATCTAATAGGAACGCGAAAACCAAGGTAATAGGACATGAAGTTATCTGGAAACAAAGATCAGTCCCGATCGTCTTGGAATATCGATTGTAAGAACGTTGTCGGTGGCGTCGAAGTCCGCCTCCGAGGTCAGCTCGCGAGAATGTCCCAAAGGAAATGACGGGATCGAATATTGGACGGCATCGTCGTCCGAAAGATTTAGCACAACCGCGAAGGAGTTGCTGTTATCGTCGAAGCGATGGAATGCCAGAACGCCGACATCTGGCGATTCGTGGAAGAACTCGATCTTCTCGGAGGCAAACGCGGCGTGCGATGTTCGAAACGCGATGAGCTTCTTGTAAAAGGCAAGCAGATCCGCGTTCGGGCCATGCTCAAGCAGCGTCCAGTCGATCTTGTTGCTGGCTTCCGACATTACGCTGTGCTCGCCAAACTCCTCGCCCATCCATATCATCGGCACGCCAACGGCGGTCATCAGGATCAATCCTCCCAGCTTCGCCCGCGTGTAAAGCTCATCGTCCAAAATTCCTTTCTCGCCGAGCTTGCGAAACACACGATTCTGATCGTGATTGGATAGGTAGTTAGTCGTGCTCGTCGTGCCGGCGAATCCAAGCCGACGCGGATCGATCGCAAACTTTATTTTCTCCAGATTCGGAGTTTCGCCGCCGAGATATTCGAGCATCGAGTACATGAACGAATCGTTCCAGCAGCTTTCTATCGGGCCGTCGGGCTCGGTGACCTCGGGCGATGGCGGTATGTATTCGGCCACCGTGAAGAACGGTTTCATCTCCGCCATCTTTCGGCCGTGTCTGACGAATTCGCGAAGCGCGTCGAAGTTGTTGATCTGCTTTGCGGCGTCGAACCGTATGCCGTCGATTCGGTATTCGTAGATGAAGTATCTGATCGAGTCTAGGATAAATTCGCGGGCCGGGCAGATGCCGAACCGGTCGTCAATCAACTCATAGTTAAATTCCGGTCCCCAATTTTGTTCGGGATCTTTTCCTTCGCGGCGAAACCAATAGTCGTGATCGATCTGTGTCAGGGCGTTGCTGGTGCTGGCGTGGTTGTAGACACCGTCCACGATCACCCGAACACCGCGGGCGTGGCACTCGTCTACGAGACGTTTAAGTTCAGCGGTCGAACCGTAGCTCGGTTCGGGGGCGAAGTAGTGTGCGGGCGAATATCCCCAATTGAAATCACCCGGAGTTGTCTTGAGCGGCATCAACTCGATCGCGTTGATGCCGAGGTCCGAAAGGTAGTCGAGCTTTTCGATAACGTCGGTATATGCCCCGCGCTCAAACGGATCGTTCTCGCCGCCTGAGAAGTCGCCCACATGCATCTCATAGATCACCAGATGAGAGTTTTCGGGAAGTGGCACGGCGTCCGATCGCCAGACGTATTCATCGACGATCTTCTTGCCGTCCTTCATCTTCAGTATCGCGTTCTGCGTTAACTGGTCCACATCAGTGGCGTACGGATCGGTGATCGTCTTCCATTCGTCCGGCTGATTGAACCAGCTCTTCGATCGGATTTTGAACTTGTATTGATACGCGGCGTCCGCGAGTTTGACGACGACCGAGAAGTAACCGTCCGAGCCTTTCGTCATGGGCACCTCTTTCCAATTCGAAAAGTCGCCGATGACAGACGCTTCAAGATTGTTCGGTGCGAATAGTCGGAATGTGTATTTGCGTTTCTTCAAGGTTCGAAATGAAAAGCGACTACGACCTTATCATAAGCCGTAGTCGCGTTCCGTTCGCTGCTTGTCCGTCTAGGCGGCGATGCTCACCATCGGCTCGAACTCTTCCTCGTGCGAGTTGTCCATAAACAGATATTTCTTCCATTCAGGACGGGACTCGGCATAGTGACATAGCAGTACATGGTCGAGACCAAGCCGCAGAAGCTTCTGCGACGTGAGCAGCGGCATGCGGGCCTGCTCCGGCGTTCGGTTACCTTTTCGCTGGTTGCATTTTACGCAAGCAGTGACGAGGTTGGCCGGAGTGCTTTCGCCGCCCTGGGCACGCGGCAGGATATGATCAAGTGTCAGGTCCTTGGCGTGCTTATGATCGCCGCAATACTGGCAGCGGTAGCGGTCGCGGATGTAAACCCTCGCCCGCTTCATGGTCGTCTCGCGTCGGTTTCGACGAACGTTGATATAGTGACGCAGGCGGATCACGGACGGCACTCTAAATG
>JBEBGW010000482.1:0-2810 GCA_040081025.1 Pyrinomonadaceae bacterium
TTGTTGAACGGATCCGTACGGTTTCCAACCCACACGGAGATGTCTGAATCCGACGTGATCGATTCAAGAAACGTCTTGTCGATGATCACCGAACGGTCAAATTCAAAGAGAACGTAGTTGTTACGCCGGCTGTTGCCAGATCCCGCGTTGTCAACCTTGTACTGAGGGTCAGAACCGTTCTCACCACGGTCGGTCACTCCCAGTCCCGGCGGAAATGCTGCCAGAAACGCAGTTTCCCATGCTCCGTTGTCGTATTTGCGGCTGAAACCGCTAACCTTTACGTTGACACCGCTGTTCGATGTAAAGGTCCGAATATTGCCATTCGAACCTGAACCAGAACTGTTACCGGTTAGCGTAAAAACACCCGGAGCGCAAGCACCGGGATTTCCCGTCATCGGAGCAGCCATTTCGGTATTCTCTTCCGTCGGAACGGTTGAAATGCTCTCCGTAAATTCATTAATAAGTCCTGCGCCCACGGTTTCGCCACTCGAAAGCGCGAGAACCGGAGCGACCGTATTCGCCAATACTATTGCGTATAAGGCTAAAAGAGTTAAAACTTTTCTCATTATCAAATCTCCCTAGTAGGCTGCCTTCAACGGCTACCTCGATAAAATGAAAAACAAAGCAGGTATCAAAAGCTCCGTTCTCTAAAGCGAGTGTCCGGATTGACACATAAGATCTCGATTATTTCTAAGGGACTTTTCCATACAAGGTTTAATGCCACCCGCTGGTTCCCTGATTCATTGTTTCTGGACTCGTCGTGTTTATTTTGTCCAAAACCCTTGTCACAAAAATTGCCCGGCGGTCGCGTAGCGGCCCGCAAGTCAAAAATAAATTTTGCCGTTCATAGTTAAAGACGCTCGGATCGAGGTACTTCTGAAAAACAGCGCACCGTTTTCACAGGAAGTTAATAGTTCCGTAAAGCGACCAGTCGATCTCGAGCAAACGCATCGTGATCGAAATGGCGAAACCAACCCCGGCCGCTTTCGACTTATCGACGAGCTTCAAGCTGTCCTTCCTCTGTAATCCGACCGTATCGAGAGGATGACGCTGGCGAAGGGTCGGGATACAAAGCAGCTCATTGATGTTCTCAAGACATTTTCGGCAGCTGACTATGTGGCTCAATTCCTCTCGATCCATCTTTCGATCTGCCGTCGAGTAAAACTTCTTAAAATAATTTCTTGGAAGACACGAAAACTGGACAGCCGAAAATATGTTCGATCTCAGCTCCTTTAGGATCTCGTCCCCGGACGCCGTCACTGACTTCGAAGCCTCTGCCTTATTTGCTGCGGGATCTCCAATCTGCAAATAAGCAAGGTAGCGTCTGGTCTCACGTCGGGCGGTGCGAAGAAAGACCTCAATGGAATTGATCGGACGATTTACCATCCGAGCGACCTCAGCCGGAAAATATCCATGAAAGAAACGAAGTATCAGGATGCTTGCCGACATGGAGGTCACTTTTCGCGAGCAAGCAAATTCGCATATTGCTCTCAATTCATCTGCGATCTTGTTAGCAGTTCGGGGATCAAACCTAATCAGTTCGCTTTCGTTGAGATCCCCGTCGGAAAGAGAGAGTTGTGAAGCAGCATGTTTTGCCTCACGTCGCAGGTAGGAGATGTGCTGGTTTTTCAGAGCCACGTACAGATATCCGTGCTCTCCACCGGTTTCCGATCTTTTTGAACTTTGTACAAATTTGACGTAAAGGTCATGAATCAGGTCCTGAGCGATGTCGTGATCCTGTCGGGTTATCTGTAGTGCCCAGCGCTGAATCGTCTCGTAGTTCTCGCTAAAGAAAAGGTCATGAGCCTCGTTTCGCATACTTCGCGTTCTAAAAAACATCATTGCAATCGGTTCTTTGCGATATGCCACGACATATCGCAGACACTTCATCCTTAATCGACCGGTATAGGGCGGAGTGACCGCATGTCGAGCAAAATTATGCCCTGACAAAATGATGGGGGTGACTAAAAATCAATCACCTCTCCATCAGTCCCAAGACTCAGATTCAGTTCTGTCAAAAGATAAAGACGCTTCCCGACTCACCCTTCTGAAAAAGCGCAGGAAATGTTCATAGCTTGTTAAGGCGCTCGTAAGACGGTAGCGTTTCTGGTACCGAACTACGCCAATCGCGAAAAGCGATTGCGGCAACAAAAGTGGATTGTAAATAACGAGAATTACATTCGAGTGTTGTGGAGGTTATCTATAAGAGAATTCGAGGTTGAAAAAATATTACGAAACGCTGGGTAAGTTCTGATCGAGACCGCTAGTCGGGGGACAGTCTCACTTTCGATGATATAAGTCGTCTTAGCAACCCTTTCTTTGTCGAAGTCTATGGACCTAACCGTCTCTAAGACCACACTTCAGAAAAAGTTCTCGGACTTCTTACTTTAGCCGCGCAAGCATTTAGAATTTGCAAGGCACATGCCTTCCTGAGCCGAACCAGAATAGGAATAAAAGACCGTGCCCTCGGAATTTCCCAGTAGATGGAGACGATATTCGGTCCACGCCATATGTTCATTGGCCACGCGAACCAAGACGTTGCTACGAGAGGTGTTTTCGAGACAATACCTTCCTCCTGCGCGCCGACTGGCAAATTCGGCAACCCCCGTTTGCCGCTGACATTTCCGGGCATCTCCGATAGAAACTACATTGTCCGGATGGCTGAAACCCCACAAGAGATCGAGTCGGCTCTCCGGCTTCGATACGAGGTCTTCACCGTGGAATTAGGCGGATGTGCAACAGCCGGAGATTTAGCAGGTATCGAATTCGATTCCTATGACCTAAAATGCCGTCACTTGATCGTCGTTTCG
>JBEBGW010000483.1:0-2809 GCA_040081025.1 Pyrinomonadaceae bacterium
ATCGGTTAGTAAATGAAGCGTAATTTTGCCTCTCAAACTGTTCTCCTACAGCGTTTAGGATCAAAAGATGACAGATAAGAAGATAGGCTTGATCGCCATCCTGACTTTCGTGCTTTGCGTAACGCTGGCTGCCCAAGACGACACGCGCGTCGCGGCTACGTGGCAAGTGCAGAAGTACGACATCACCGCGACTGTTCCTCATAACGAGGCCGACCGAAATCTCGCAGTGAAGGCGAAGGTCGAGGCACGGAACGCTTCGGTACGTCCGGCGTCGACGATGACTCTGAGGATCAGCACCGCCGCGGATATTGCGGTAGTAACGGTCAACGGAACCGCGAGCGAATTTTCGAAACGCGAAGAAAAAACCGGAACCGGAAGTCTCCAGCAGATCGTTGTTAGAATGCCATCGGTTGCTCCAAATGGAACTGTTTCGGTCGAAGTTACCTACCGGCTCAACATCAAGGATAACTCTGGACTGGCAGCGATCTCGTCGACAGGTTCACAATTCCTTCCGCTTTCATACTGGTATCCGACGCCGAATAGCTGGTTCTTTGCCCGCGGAGCTGATTACGGTCCCACTCGGATTCAGGTGACTGTGCCGTCGGGTCTTACGGTGGTCTCAAGCGGTGCGGAAACGGGTGGGGTATTTGACGGGAAACTGAATGTCCAACCTTTTTTCACAGCGGGTTCATGGGACGCGGTGAATGCTGACGGCATCTTGGCGTATCTGCCTAAAGGAGTCGACCCTGAGGCCCGCAAGCGTGGCGACGATCTCGTGTCCATCGCTCGAGAAGCGAAGGTATTTGTTGAGGGTCTATTGGGGCCGGCCTCGACCGCAGGACCGATTCGGCTCGTGTCGGTAAGGCGCGGTGCGGGATTTTCGGGCGGCGGCACTGTCTTTTTCGACGAGGCAGTACTGAGACGGTCGAAGGTCGATTCGCAAACTGCACTAGTCATCGCAGAGGGCGTGGCGAAGACTTGGTTAGGTGGGTCGAGCGCCGTTAACGGAGATGGTAGCGGAGCCATCCGAGAGGGACTCGCAAGGTTCCTCGCAACGCAGTTCATCGAGAGTAGGTACGGAAAGGACATAGCGGACGTCGAACGCCTACGCCAACGTGTCGCGTACGCATCGGTCGTCCAGCGCGATTCCCCGATAAACACGGTGTCGCCGCTCGACGATTACTATTACACCGTCGTTGCGAATAAAGGGGCGATGGTGTGGCGTCTGCTTTTCCTCAAGGCTGGCAGCAATGAATTCTCCGCTCGAATCAAGGCGACGATGGAGGATCGAGTTGTTAGCCTGGCCGAGGTCCGAACGGCATTCACCGATCAAAAGACTTTTCTCGATTATGCGTTTGACCAACCTACGGATATGAACCTCCTGGCGGGATTACCGCAGCAGGGAGCGGGTGAGGCTAAGGTCGCCTTGAGGAACACCGGAGCGATCGATGTGACGGTTGATGTCGAGGCTCTACTTGAGAACGGTCAGCGGATGAGTGCTCCGGCTACGATCCGCGCTACGAGTTTTGGTGAGGTTATATTTAAGACTCCCGCAAAGATCCGACGCATCGAGATCGACAGACAGAAGCTTTATCCTCAGACCGATTTCTCCGACGATATTGCGCCGCGTGAGTTGACCGACAGCGATCCGCTGCTAGCAGTGAAACGATCCTTCGACAAACAGGATTTTGCCGCAGCCGAGAAAACTGCGCGACAGGTTCTGGCAGACTTTCCGAGGAATGACGATGTAAGGATATTGATTGCACGTTCGCTTTTGGGCCTCAATCGAAATGCGGATGCGGAGAAAGAATTTCGCGCCGTGCTAGACGAGAAACTCCCAACGTCGCGAAGCATTGCGTGGGCGCTTGTGGGCTTAGCTGATGTGGCGGTTCGAGCCGGCCAGAACGATCAGGCCGCGAAGTTCGCGGCAGACGCGATTCGAGCGGAGGGCGAATACGGAGCGTCCCTTGCCGCGAGAAATATCCGCAACAGAGCTGGTGCCAGAACAAGAGCAGACGCCTCCATTCCGGCCTTCTTCGACCAATGGGACCGGGCGGCAGCGGCCAATCAAAAGGCTCAACTGGATGCACTCGTGCTGCCTGGTGAGGCGTCTCGCTTCTCCGGCGGCGTGGCCGGACAAACGGCCGCTTGGAAGACAGAGATCAAACAGGTCGATATGATCGACCCGAATACCGCGCTCGTCGAAGCCAACTTGGCGATCAAACTTCTGAATCGCGATCCCGAATCAGGCCTGGCTGTTTTCCGGCTTGCACGTTCCGGATCTGGTTGGAAGATCCTTTCTGTTGACGTGTTCGAACTGAGATGAAAATACCAGATCTCCAAGGTATCAAGCTTCTTCTCCTTGATTGTGACGGCGTCCTTACGGATGGCCGTCTTTATTTTTCCGCGAACGGTGAAGAGCTGAAAGTCTTTGACGTTCAGGACGGACAGGGAATCGTGTCGTGGATCCGATCGGGAAGGCATGTCGGAATCATCAGCGGCCGTTCTTCGTCGATTGTTTCTCGGCGGGCTGACGAGCTCGGCATCCGGTTTGTACGGCAGGGTGTGCAGAACAAGCTAGAGGCCGCCCGTGAGATCTGGGCGGAGTCAGGCATCGATCCTGACGAGACGGCTTTCGTTGGCGACGATATACCTGACATTGAATTGATCAATGAATGCGGATTTGGTGTCGCGGTCGCTAATGCTGCTCACGAAGTTAAGGAGGCGGCTGATCATTTAACAAGTCGAACCGGCGGCCGGGCTGCGGTCCGCGAGGGTATCGACCTTCTGTTGCTGTCCAAATAAAAAT
>JBEBGW010000484.1:0-2806 GCA_040081025.1 Pyrinomonadaceae bacterium
TTCGCATCTCTCGCTTTGATCTGCCTCGCAATCTACTTGGTGATCTCGGCTTTCTTCAAACTTCGGGCGGACCGCGCTCGGCCGATAGAAGAAGCGCCTGCGTTGGCGTGACATTTGTTTCGGTTGCGATACGCGTACAATCTTGCAAGAGACATTCTTGCAGGAGGCTACGCAATGAATACCACGATCACCGAGATCGCCGCAGATACTTTCCGAATCAACACATTTATTCCCGAAGCCAACCTTGGCTTTAGTCAGTTCCTGGTTCGCGACGATGAGCCCCTGCTTTATCACACCGGTATGCGGGCGTTGTTCCCGCTTGTTCGCGAAGCGGTCGCGTCGCTGATCGATCCGGCAAGGATTCGATGGGTTGGCTTCAGCCATTTCGAAGCCGACGAGTGCGGGTCGCTTAACGAGTGGCAGATGATCGCCCCTGACGCGACGGCCGTTTGCAGCATGGTAGGAAAGTTGGTGAGCGTGGACGATTTTGCGTCGAAGAATCCCGCAAAAGGAATGGTCGATGGCGAGGAGTTCTCGACAGGAGATCATAGTTTCAAGTTCCTCGCGACACCGCACGTTCCGCACAACTGGGAAGCTGGAATGTTGATGGATACGTCGACCGGCGTACTGTTTTCGTCCGACATCCTTCACCAGAACGGCGACGTAGCCGCCCTGACTTCCGACAGCGTCACGGATCTCGTCCGCCAATCGATGCTCGAGATGCAGGCGAGTCCGCTGGCCGACTATCTGCCGTACACGCCGAACACGGACGCAACACTCAAGCGGATCGCGGCGTTAAAGCCAACGACGGTCGCGTCAATGCACGGATCGATCTATCAGGGTGACGGTGAGAAGGCGATCATCGAATACGCTGACGTGTTGAAGGAAGTGTTTGCAGCGGGCCACTAACGCTGACGCCACGGGACTTCGTCGAGCGTGCGGGTCGTGTTCTCGATCACGCTCGCCGGCTGGCGTTGCTCTTCGAGCTGTGCGGTCGTCTTCGGCGGGAGTTGAACGAGCGGTTGTTCTTCGCGGCGGCGGGGCGATTCGAAGTCTATGTCTTTGCCCTTGAGCTTCGCGTCGATCAGTTTCGAGACCTGACGCATTATAAGGAACACGATGCCGAAGAGAGTCGCGAGATAGAAGATAGCGAATATGAACGCCGGCTCGGGATTTGGAAGGTTATTTAGAAGGATCGCCATCAGACCGACGAGCACGCCCAAGCCCGCAGTGCAGACGACGATCAACGCGGTGATCATCAGGTTCAGCACAGATTGCTGCTCACCCTTTTCTTTTTTGAGCTGAGCTCCGCAGGCATTGCAAAAGTTCAACGCATTATCGATCTGTTTTCCGCAGCGTTCGCAGTACATCATTTCCTTTCGATGGTTACCTCATCCAGCGTTCGGGTCGTACGGTCCGTAACGCTGCCGATCCCGAAGCTACGAGCTTCCTCGAGCTGAGCGGTCGTCACCGGACTTAAATAAGCCGGGGTAGCCAATTCGCCGGTATCGAATGTTTTCTCGGACTTCGGCTCCATGTGCGTCTTCGATCCGTACCTCAGAACCATAAAGCATATTCCGAAAAGCGACGCGAAATAGAAGAACGAGATCGGCACGAAAAGGCCCGGCGGCAGTTCGGATCGCGTAAGTGCGCGGATCACGAGCATGAACATGAAGAATCCGACGCCAGCGATCACGGCAGTCAGCGTCATTGGATTTGCCGACCATGAGGCCGCCGCGATATCTTCCGCCACTCGCCGTCCGCAGCGGCTGCAGTATACGAGTCCCGATTGCAGTTGAGTTCCGCAGCCCGAACAATACATAAGCTAGCTCTTGATCGGCCCGATCTTTTCTTCGAGCCAGTTGGTCAGGTCGTCGATCGCCTGGATGTGCACGGGCTTTCCGCTCCACGCCTTGATCGCGAAGATGACGAGCATCACTGTCGTCACGATCGTAAAGATCGTGCTGCCGACTCCCGCGAGATCTGTCACATTCCCGACAATTCCAAGAATAGTTGTCACGATCAAAATACCGACGTGCGCCGCTAGTCCCTGCGCGGCGTGAAAGCGAACCTTATTTTCCTCTTTAGGAATGATTAGCAGCAATATCAGGCCTGCGATCAGGCCGATCGTGAAAGGAATGTAAGGAATGCCGATCAGCCACTTTTCCTGAATGCCGGTCTTCGATTCTTTTCGTTCGCCGGCGCGGTTCATGTCGGCGAAGGGCGATGCCTGAGCGGCTTGATAAGCGGCCGGTACCTGCCCGCCCTGAAACGCGTAGGCGTTGTACTGCGCCTCGTTGAACCGCTGCGTCTCGTCTTCCGTCACGCTCGGCGGAGCAGTATGTCGGACCGGAAATTCGGCGGTGCTGTACGGCGAAGACGGCGGGGCTCCGAACCCTTCGGCCGGAGCTCGATAAGCCTCAACCTCCGGATCATTCTCGGCCGGAGCCTTTGCCTTCTCCGGAAAATCCGGATCAAGCGGGTTTGTGTCGAATTTTTTCGGCATCGTCGGAGCTATTTTACGATACTTGCACCCCGGATGTTCAATTAAACGAACGGTGTACGAAGCAGGCCACCAAACATGCGTGGGACAGCTAAGTTATTGAAAACATTGGACAGTGGTGTCCCATGTCCCGTGTCCCACTGTCCCACACACAGTAAATTTACTGTTTTTGGCGTATTTTCAACTTTTCAAAGACCACCACGGACTCGATTTCGAGCTGGAACAGTGTGCCATACATAAAATATCGAGTCAATAGCTAAATCGACCTAAGCTGTTCGCAAACCCAAAGAGCGGCGAGCGTCA
>JBEBGW010000128.1:0-10548 GCA_040081025.1 Pyrinomonadaceae bacterium
GGCACGCCCGGCGAGATCACGACTAATTCGACCTGGTCCAGCAGCCACGATGGGATCTCCCCACCGATCAGGCCTACCTTGTGCGTCTCTTTCAAAGACCTCGCTGCATCGGACCATTCTTCGATTGACTTTCGGTCGTGCAGAGCAACCACGGCTCCCCGATCAGCCAAAAACTTCGCCGAAGCAATTCCCGACCTACCCGCGCCGAGGACCAAAGATTTCCGACCAGCAACTTCCATCAATACCGACCAGTGTTACCGCAGTTTCAACGTCGACAAACTTAATAACGCAAATAAAATCGCGACGATCACAAATCGAAAAACGATCTTCGGTTCTTTCCAACCCGATAGTTGGAAATGATGATGCAGTGGAGCCTGGAGGAAGATTCGCTTCCCGACTCCGGCGGTCTTCTTCGTGAACTTGAAGTAGCCAACCTGAAGCATTACCGAGATCGCTTCAATAATGAACACGCCGCCGATGAACGGCAGCAGAAATTCCTGCTTAGTTAGGATCGCGACGGTGCCTAATGCACCGCCAATCGCAAGGCTGCCGACATCGCCCATAAAGACCTCCGCAGGCGGCGCGTTGTACCATAGGAACCCCAAACTCGCCCCGACCATCGCTCCGCAAAACACCGTCAACTCCGCCGACGCAGGGTTGTGCGTGATATCGAGGATCTCGGCCCATCGACGGTCGCTCGCGACGTAGGTCAACCCCGTCAACGCAGCCATTGCGATAAAGGTAACAGCTGATGCGAGCCCGTCCATTCCATCGGTCAGGTTCACGGCGTTGGACGAACCCAACAAAATAAAAATGATAAAGACCAGGTAGAGTCCGGCCGGAATAACGCTGCTGCCTAAGGGATCGGCCGTATACTTGAAGAATGGCAAGCTCAAATTCCACGAATAGTTGGTGAAAAAATAGAGGACTCCCCAAACCGCTACCGCCGTCAGCAATTGCCCCGCGAGCTTCTGTTTTCCCGTCAACCCGAGCGAACGCTTCTTAACGATCTTGATCCAATCATCCGCACAGCCGACGAGACCGAACAGCGTCGTGGCCCCGAGCGCCAACCATAAAAACAAGCTATCGAGCCGAGCCCATAGGATGGTCGATAGAAAGACCGACCCGAGTATCAGAATTCCGCCCATCGTCGGCGTACCGCGTTTCGCCTGATGCTCTTCGGAAAGCTCTTCGCGGATCTCCTGGCCGAACTTCATGTCGGCGAGTTTCCGGATCACGCGTTTGCCCAGAAACAGTGTGAGCAGAAGTGCGGTGATGGTCGCCCACGCAGTACGAAACGTCACGTACTGAAAGACGTTCATTCCTTTATAGAAAAGGGAATCCGTCGTCGTGCCGTACTCGCGATAGATGAGTTGGTAGAGGAAGTGATAGAGCATTTGCGTTTATGTTCTGCCTTGCCGCGATAAACCTCAACGCTGCACTGCCGCCGACTTTTCGACCTCAAACTTCTCCAACAGTTTTTCAATTACTTTCTCGGTTCGTACACCTCTCGAACCTTTCACCAAAACAACATCACCTTCGCCGACTGCATCGGCGAGCAAATCACCAGCCGCATCGGAATCCGCGGCGTACGTCGCATTTCCGAGACCTGCGCTTTTCGCACCGTCGACAAGTTGCTGTCCGAGCCCTCGAACGCCGATCAGCATATCGATCTTCTTTGACGCGATCTTCTCACCGGTCTCGACATGGAGCCGCTCGGCGTCATCACCCAGCTCCAGCATCTCGCCTGCAACAACGATCCGACGCTTCGCATCCTCCGAACCCTCGACAAGCGTATCGACCATCGAGAGCAACGCCGCTGGATTCGAGTTGTACGAATCATTGACGACAGTGAAACCTTTTGCAAACCGCAGTATCTCGCCGCGCTGGGGAGGCGGTGCGACGGTCCGCAGGCTCTCTCCGATCTGCGATGCGGTCATCCCGAGACTGTGTCCGACGGCCGCAGCGGCAAGCGCGTTCAAGATATTGTGGCGGCCGTTCAGCGGGAATGACACGCCCGCCGATCCGATCGGCGTAGTCAGTGTGAACGATGTTGAACCGAATCCTGCGAATGCGATCTGCGAAGCTCGAACATCAGCCCCGTTCTCCACGCCAAAGGAAACGACAGTTCCCTTACTCAGACCGGCCATCGCCGCAACTCGCGGATCGTCGGCATTCAACACCGCAACTCCGCCTTCCTTCATCCCTTCGACTATCTCAGCCTTGGCGGCGGCGACATTCTCGATCGATCCGAGATGTTCGACGTGAACCGGTAGTACGTTCAACACCACCGAAACCTCGGGCGGAGTGATCTTGCACAGTCGCTCGATCTCGTTGAGCGGCGTCGACATTCCCATCTCTAGAACGGCTATGTCGTACGACGGATCCTTCGCAAGATTCAGAACCGTTAGCGGCTGGCCGAGCCCGTTGTTGTAGTTCTTGATGTTCTTGAGAACCTTCCGGCCGCTTGCTTCCAGCACGTGAGCAGTAAGTTCCTTCGCCGTCGTCTTCCCTGCGCTTCCCGTGATTGCGACGACGGGCTTATTCCAATCGAGATAGACGTGATGCGCCAGGCTCTGCAATGCGGCGATCGCGTCATCGACAAATATTAGACGATCAGCGAACGGCTCCAACTCGGCTCGATGCTCCTCAAACCGATCGCGTCGCACGACCGCGGCTATGGCTCCTTTCTCGATCGACGACTTCACATAAACCGTCGCATCATCGAAATCGCCATTGAATCCGTTGTTCCTATACTCGGGCTGTGAAAGTGCAAAAAAGACATCGCCCGCCTGTATTTCACGCGAGTCGATCACAAAAGACGCGACATCGCGAGCCATCAAGGCGGGTTCGATTCGGGGTGTTTCGGCACCCATATATTGAATCGCTTTTTCGAGTTTCAAGTCTTGCGTTTCACCTCTGTATCCGGTTTTTCTTTCACGACCATCCGCGGCCTATCTGTAACTGTCTGCTTGACCTTCTCTTCCTTAGTGGGAGCCGGGAATTCTTTTTTCGGTTCGGCCTTCTGCTTCGGCGGTTCGGGAGTGGTCACTTTCTTCGGCATCGCGACCTCGGCTTTAGTTTTCGTTTCGACTTTCGGAGCAACCGGAGCGTCCTCGACGGTCTGGTCGGGAACCTCGCTCAACGAAGTTCCAAACACATCTCCGATCGGTTCCTCTGGAACCTCTTCAGAATCGTTTTCCGCCACCATCGTCTCAGACAGAATGTCCGGCTTGATGTTCAATTCGGGGAGGATCTGTTCGGCGATCTCCTTGAAGATCGGAGCCGCGACCTGGCCTCCGTCACGTCCGCCGATCCTCGGCTCGTCTATGATCACAGCAATCGTAACTTGAGGGTTATCCGCCGGAACCATGCCGATAAATGACGACATATATTTCGCCGCACTCACCCGCTTCGTTTTCTCGTCAAACTTCCAAGCCGTTCCTGTCTTTCCGGCGATCGAATATCCATCGACCGCAGCTCGTTTTGCGGTACCCGAAACTACTACTTCACGCAGCAATCTCCGCATGTTTCGGGCAGTCTCCGACGACACTACCTGCTCCTTTTCGGGCTCAGGCGTCGAACCGACTTGCTCGTCAAACTGGCGGATTTCCTTGATGATATGCGGCTTAACTCTGACCCCGTCGTTTGCTATCGTCGCAAAAGCGGTTGCCATTTGCAACGCACTTACGCCTAGTTCGTAACCTATCGCCATCGACGCCAAAGAGACACCGTTCCATCGAGCCGGATCGCGTACGATTCCCTTGGTTTCGGCAGGCAATTCGATGCCCGTCGCCTTGCCAAAACCGAGTTTCATGACCGTCGAATGAAAGTCATTTTTGCCAACGCTCAATGCCGTCTTGATCGCTCCGACATTGCTCGACTGAGCCATCGCTTTCAGGTAAGTAACCTGACCACCGCTGCCGTGATCCTTGAATACACGTCCGCCAACCGCGATCGTGCCATTGCCCTTGTCGATCATCTGACCGGGCGTGAACAATTTCTTTTCGAGCGCCGCACCATACGTAACCAGCTTGAATGCGGAGCCTGGAGAGTAAACGCTCTGCACTGCACGGTTCATCAAGTTGTCGGAGGTGATCGATCCAAGCTTGTTCGGATCGAACGTCGGATAGTTCGCCATCGCCAGGATCTCGCCCGTTTTCTGATCCATCACGATCGCTATCCCAGCCTTCGCACCCGCGGCTTGGACCGCCTTGGCGAGCGGCGCTTCGGTCTTGTATTGGATCGAACTGCTCAGCGTCAGCATCACATCTTTCGGCGGCTCCTTTTCGGAGACCTGCTCATCATAGACTCTGCCCAGTCTGTCGCGTTCCTGAACGCGTTTGATGACGGCTCCGTAAAGTAGATCGTTCTGCGACTGCTCGATCCCGGCCTGTCCGACGCCGTCGTTATTGCTGAATCCGATCACGTGAGCCGCAAGCGATTCGTGCGGATAGCTGCGGGTCTGTTCGTCACGCCAGTGAAGCCCGGCGAACTTCGGCATATCCGACTTCTTTACGCCGCTCGTATCGAGAGCCTTGTTGATCTCCTGTGCTTTCTCTTCGCTGATCCCGCGGACGAGCGGAACGAACTTTCTGTCGCTCTCTTTCCCCTCGGTCAACGTCTTTAATAGTTCCTTGTGATTCAGCCCTGCCGCTTTCGCGACGTTTTTGGCCGCGATCGCGACATCTTCGATCTGCGTCGCATCTGCGTAGAGCGTCTTGACCGTAACGCTCATCGCGAGCACGCGTCCGTCGCGGTCGTATATCGTCCCACGCGGCATCTTGCTTCGCCTGACGTCAAGCCGCTGATTCTCGGCACGGTCCTTGAGCCAGTCGTGCTGATTGACCTGAAGATAAACGAGCCTCGCGCCGATGCCGCCGATCCACAAAACGAGGACGGCGACGATCAGCATGAAGCGGTTGAACGCCTGCTGGCGCGTATTTACCTTCTTCGACTTTCGTCGGGCGTTGCTCATTTGAGGTTTACTATCGGAGCTTGTTGATCGCTACTAGATTCTCATTCTTCTTCGTAGCCCGAACGTCAACCGTAACTGCGACGGGTTTGATCCCGGTCGGAAGAAAAGCCTTGACCGGCTTCGGACCGGCGGCGGACGGGGTAACCATCGCCGTGCGTTCGACGAGCCTCATATCCGATGCGGTCGTTGACGCCGTCATCGGAACGATCATCGCTTCACGCTGACGGAAACCCTTGTTCGAGGCGATCCGCTGCATCTCGGCAGGCGAGCGAACGATCTCGCGCGCAAGCACGAGTTGACGCTTCTGCCCTTCCATCTCTTCGATCTGCTTTCGCAGCGTCGAATTTTTCATCCCTAGGTCCATGGCAGCAAAGTGCTGACGAGCCGCAAAGAAGAATCCGGTCGCGAGGAACGCCGCGCAGGCGATCGTAAGAAGAACGTAGAGCAAGGTAGAGGTGTTGCGTTCGGCGGTGTATGCCGACGGCGAGGCTAATCTGGGATTATTTCTCTTCTTCATTTGTGATGGGCTCCTTGGGCTCGTAGGACCTGGGGAATCTTGTTCAACTGAGCTTTCTAACGGCTCTCAATTTCGCACTGCGCGAACGCGGATTGACGTCTAGTTCGTCATCTCCGGCCGTTACCGGCTTCTTTGTTAATATTTCAACCTGCTTCTTCGCACCGCATTGGCACTGTGGGATCCGCGGCGGACATTGGCATTTGCCCGATGCTTTCAGGAATGCCTGCTTCACCATCCTGTCTTCGAGCGAGTGGAACGATATGATCGCAAGCCGTCCGTTCGGCTTCAGCAGATCTATCGCGTCTTTCAAAAATCCTTCGAGAACATCCAGCTCTCTGTTAACCGCTATTCGAAGGGCCTGGAACGTCTTCGTAGCCGGATGGATCTTATCCTTTGGCTTCCGAGGTACCGAGCGTTCAATGATCTCCGCAAGCTCCTTTGTCGTACTGATGGGGCTGCCGGTGTTTCGTCGTTCGACGATCCTTCGGGCAATGCGTCTTGAAAATCGCTCTTCACCGTATCCATATATAATGTTTGCGATCTCGTCCTGCGTTAGCCTTTCGAGCAGTTCAGCCGCCGTCTCGTCATCGCCTTCCGCATCCATCCGCATATCCAGCGGAGAATCGAACCGAAAGCTAAACCCTCTCGTCTCGCTGTCGAACTGAAGCGAGGAAACTCCAAGGTCGGCGAGGATACCGTCCGCACTTTCGACAAACTGCTTGATATCGGCGAAGTTCCCCTGCCGAAACTCAACCCGGTCGCCGAATCCTTTGAGCCGCTCCTTCGCCAACTCCAAGGCCGCCGCATCCTGGTCGATCCCGATCACACGAAGGGTTGCTTCCGTTTCAAGCAACGCCTTCGTATGACCGCCAAGGCCCAAGGTGGCGTCAACGAAGACTTCTTCAGGCATTGGAGCAAGCAACTCGATAGTTTCGGCTAGCAGGACTGACGCGTGTACGTTTTCTGCTTGAACAGCCATTAGTCAAAGATCAGGTCGATTTTTAGAGACACCTATAGCCGGCAAACCGAACGTGTCGTTTGCCCCAAACTCGTAATGCTTGTCTGGATCGTCGGCCTTCCCTTGCAGATTACCCGTCTTCTCGGATTCGCCGATTCGGATTTGAGCTATTAATTCAAGGATCGATCTTCGTATTTTCGCTTAAGACCTTAAACATTAACTTCACGAAGATCCTGTGTTCGAATGTCGGCTATTTCATTTGCCGAACATTTGTAAGGATATTAGCCTCCCCTTATACACATTGTCAAGATTATTTTGTGAGCTATCTTAAGGTTGTGCTTAAGAATTCTCGTCTCTCATTGAAAACATTAACAAATCTCGAAAAGTTAGCTTGTGAGCGGCGATTTTTCTTTTTTTGATTCAGTACGCTAGACTATCCGCTCGTTTCACCATGGACTCGTTAGTATTACAGCTCCTTCTTTTCGGATTCCTCGCCGGTGCGGCAAATGTACTCGGCGGGCTGATACTCTTTCCCGATAAGATCCGGACGGATTACAAAGGATTGCTGCGGTATTTGCTCGCGTTGGGGGCCGGCTTCATGCTGGCGGTCACGTTCGTCGAGATCATTCCAAAGACCATCCAACTGTGGCAGGCCAGCACTCCTGAAGACGGGCTGTACGTGCCGATGCTCTTGATCCTTGGCGGATATTTGCTCACACAATTCTTCGAGCACACCATTGCGCCACACTTCCATCTTGGCGAAGAGGTTCACTCAGACCACGTGATCTCGACGAAATCGGCGTACAGCGGCATCGGCGGATTCCTTATTCACACATTCTTCGATGGCGTATCTATCGCTGCCGCATCTGCTCTCGATGTTCGCGTCGGATTGCTCGTATTCATCGCGGTATTCCTGCATAAATTCCCTGAGGGATTCACGATCGGATCGATGGTTCTCGCAGCGGGCAAAGGACGAAAGGAAGTCATCATCGCGACCGCCCTCGTGGGAGCTACGACGCTTATCGGCGTAATCGTCTTTCATCTTATCGGCTCGTACGTTGGATTTTCGGTCGCTTATGCCCTTCCGATCGCAGCCGGCGTCACACTATATGTCGCGGCGAGCGATCTGATCCCTGAGATCAATCACCACGGCGGAAAAAGCCCGCTCGTTTCCCTGTCCGTGTTCGCCGGCGTCGCCCTCTTTTTCGCCATCCACTACGGCGTCCACGAACTCGCCGCCCACTGATCAAATTTACGGAACCTTTCGATACACGCGTCGTATTGATATCAGGAGGCTATGACAACGATGCGTGAACCACTTCTTGCCGGGATTTTGAGTCTTTTGATACCAGGTGTCGGACAGATATATAACGGCCGAATTATAGTCGGGATTCTTTGGCTCGTTCTGACAGGTGTTTCGTGGATCGGCTCGGCCGGACTGCTTGGCTGGGTAGTGCATTTGATCTCCGGTTGGTGTGCGTATAGCTACGCCAAGGACAACCCGATACGCAGTTAAAATTCTTCATACAATCCTCCTTTGCCCGGTGTTCGATAATGCCGGGCTTTTTTGTTGCGTAAATATCGGGTAGCATTAGCGTTTATGGTCAAGGAAGGCCTACCCTTCGTCATTGTTCCCGGTTTGATCGCGATGCTACTGGCGTACTTCCAAGTTTGGTGGTTAGCTGGTGCCTTCGCTGCTCTCGCCGTGTTCATGGCTTACTTCTTCCGTGATCCTTATCGAGAAAGTCCCGAAGGCGAAGGACTTATCCTCGCGGCGTGCGATGGAACCGTCACACGCATCGATGACGACGAGAACGGCAAACTCGTCAGCGTCTTTATGTCGCCCCTCGACGTCCACATCAACCGCTCGCCGATCTCCGGAAAAGTTACTAAAGCCGAATACATCAAAGGCAAGAAGAATCCCGCGACGAGCAACCAAGCGAGCCTGACAAACGAACGCAACAAGATAACGATCGAAGGCGACGGCATCACCGTCAGCTCAACCCAGATAGCCGGAATTGTAGCTCGGCGCATTGTGTGTTGGGCGAAGCAAGGCGACGAACTCCGCCAAGGCGAGAAATACGGCCTCATCAAGTTCAGTTCCCGCACCGATGTCGCAATGCCTTCAAATGTACAGATTCAGGTTAAAATAGGAGACCACGTCAAAGGCGGGGAGTCAGTCTTGGCAGTCTGGACCGTCTAGGAAGTCGAGGAAGAAATCGGATGGCGACATTCAAGAGATTTGAAGACATTCAGGTTTGGCAGAAGGCCC
Organism: Pyrinomonadaceae bacterium; assembly: GCA_040081025.1. Taxonomy (GTDB): domain Bacteria; phylum Acidobacteriota; class Blastocatellia; order Pyrinomonadales; family Pyrinomonadaceae; genus OLB17. The sequence goes on from JBEBGW010000128.1 coordinate 8,726, forward strand.
GAGCGATTTCTGTGCATGTCTATCGTTTGACGGGAGATGGTGAATTTTCCAAAGACTTTGATCTACGCCGACAAATACGGCGATCCGCGTCATCGATCATGTCGAATATTGCCGAAGGACAAGGAAGACGGACCGATCGAGATTTTGCCAATTTCCTCAACATCGCCTTAGGTTCAGTTACTGAAACGAAATCGCACTTGTACCTTGCACTTGATCTTGGCTACATTCACCAAGATTCCTTTAGGGATAGCTACGATAAACTGGACGAAATCGGTCGAATGATTTTCGGCCTCATAAGTCATTTGAGAGCTCCGGAAACTTCCAAGACTTCCCAGACTGTCCAGACTTCCTAGACTTTATGCAAGAAGAGCCCAAGCATGTTCATCGGGGCCTGAAGAAAGGCTTGTATGTGATCCCGACCGCATTTACTGCGGCAAATATCGGGATGGGGTTTCTTGCTGTTCTCTATTCGATCCGTGCTTTTCAGGTCGTCCAGACGGAACCGATAGTGGCCTCGGGATATTTCAATTACGCGGCGATCGCCATCGGGCTCGCGATCCTCTTCGACACGCTCGACGGACGCGTCGCACGCATGACGAAGACGGCTACGGAACTCGGCGTGCAGTTCGATTCTCTGGCAGACGTTCTCACTTTCGGCATCGCTCCGATCGCGTTGATCTACGCTTGGGCGATCGGGCCGTCGCTTCCCTACGAATCGTCCGCCCATGCCCTTGGAGTCTTTCTTCTTTTCATGTATCTGATGTGCGGAACGTTTCGGCTCGCACGCTTCAACATCCAGGCAACTCGGCCGCGAGTTCTGAGCGAGGGGACGCCGAAGCTCGACAAGAAATACTTCGTCGGATTGCCGATACCGCCCGCCGCCGGATTGCTCGCGTCGATCGTGCATTTCGCACCGATGCCGCTGAGCGTCTACGGCGAAGGGTTCTCGCGATTCTACGTCTACCTGTTGATGATCCTGATCGCCGTGCTCGGCGTTCTGATGGTCAGCACGATCCGCTACGCAAGCTTCAAGAACGCGAGCCTCGGCCGACGCAATCTCTATCTTGTACTCGTCATCGCCGCACTCGGCATGCTGATGTGGCTCTACTCGAAATATCTGCTCCTCATCCTCTCCGGAGCCTTCGTAGCCCACGGCGTCCTCTGGTACATCTACCGCACTCTCACCCCGCGCAAACACGCACAACCCGAACATTTCGAAGTCGAAAGTTAAACTCCATGGCGCACAATTAAAAATGCTCATGTCCGGACGGAGACTGGATCGAGGATCGTCGCCAACGGCGACCAACTTATAAAGCCTAGGGTGAGGCGAAGCCGTAACCCTAGGACTCAACCAACGCATCATCCGCTCGCTGAAGGCGAGCAACGTAAAATGTTCGTCGCCTACAGCGACGGGGAAACGATCTCATCCTTACCTAGAGTTGCGGTCGTTCGGCCTTACCCTAGGCTTTATAGGTCGGTCGCCGTTGGCGACATGCCGTTACTGTGCAGTTCGCGCCGCTCGGCGTATCATTACCTTTGGAATTCCAACCTTCGCAATTACAAATGCTGGACATCGACCCAAACCAGCTACTCGAGATCGCGATCGAAGAAGCTCAAACGGGACTCGCTGAGGGCGGCATCCCAATCGGGGCGGCACTCTTCAAAAGTGACGGAACACTGCTAGGCCGCGGGCACAATCGTCGGGTTCAGGACGGCGATCCTTCAGTGCATGGCGAGACAGATGCCTTTCGCAATGCCGGTCGGCAGCGGAGTTATCGCGACACGATAATGGTCACGACACTAGCTCCGTGCTGGTACTGCAC
>JBEBGW010000129.1:0-10522 GCA_040081025.1 Pyrinomonadaceae bacterium
GACAAAAAGACTTCCGCGGCAAAGGAACGCCTTGGGATAATGGAAGAGACCAGCGACGGTTTCAAGATCGCCGAAAAAGACCTTGAGATCCGCGGCCAGGGCGAGATATTCGGCACGCGCCAATCCGGCGTCCAACTATTCAAGATCGCCAACATCATTCGCGACATCGAGATCCTCGACCTCGCCCGCACCGCCGCCGAAAAACTACTTACCACACAGCGAAGCTCGAAAGAGACGACAGCCTTGATCAAAAAGGTCCGCTCCGATGTGAAGTTCAAACTCGCCGGAATCGGGTAGTTGCACTTGGCTCCGAGATCCTTACAACTGTATTAAATCCGATCATTGACATCGTGTCCTATCTGTGGCACATTTGCGTTGGTGGTCCGCTCTTTGAAAACATAAAAATACGCGTAAGAAGGTAAATTTGTCGTGTGTGGGACAGTGGGACACGGGACAGTGGGACAAAAGCGACAGCGAAAAAGAGCCTGTTAAGTTTACCGGCCTAAATCCGATAGAATACCTAAATGCGGATTATTGCAGGCGATTACGGCGGACGAGTAATAAAAAGTCCTCCTGATTCCCGGACTCGGCCCACCTCCGACCGCCTGCGTGAAACACTGTTCAACGTTCTCTCCCCGAACATCGAGGATGCTCGATTTCTCGATCTTTGTGCAGGGTCTGGAGCGATTGGGATCGAGGCCGTATCGCGCCGTGCTTCGCATGTCACCTTCGTCGACAAATCGCGAAAAGCTTGCGCGTTGATCGAAGAGAATCTTGATCTGCTTGGGATCCCCGAAGAGCGGACCGAGGTACTTGCGAACAGTGCCGAAAACTTCACCGGGCGGAAACACAAGACCGGCTGGGATATCGTGTTCTTCGACCCGCCGTACGATTCGAACTACGGCATCGTCCTTTTCGAATTCGGAACCCCGGATGGCAATCTACTGAACGATGGAGGAATGCTGATCGCCGAACATCACACCAAAAGCCCGCTTCCCGACTCGGTCGGCGAACTCCGCCGATGGCGAATCCTTAAGCAAGGCGAGACAAGCTTAAGCTTTTACGAGCGCAACTAGATGAACATCCTCGTTTGGATCATTCTTTGTCTCATCTGGGGATCCACGTGGATCTTCATCAAGATCGGCCTGGCCGACCTGCCGCCCATCACGTTTGCCGCGGCAAGATTCGGGCTAGCGATCGTCATTCTCGCACCGCTTATCAAGCTGCTCGGTTTTCGCATGCCCTCGACACGGGCCGAATGGAAGCTCATAGCTCTCACCGGATTCCTGCAGTTCTCGCTGAACTACAGCGCCGTCTTCTGGAGCGAGCAGCACATTACATCGGGACTGGCTGCAGTACTTCAAGCAACGATCACTGTTTTCGGACTCTTGCTCGCCTGGTTTTGGCTGCCGAGCGAGAAGATGACGAAGGCAAAAGTTATAGGAGTCGCGGTCGGAGTTGTCGGTGTCGCGGTGATATTCATAGATCAACTCCGAGTCGAAAGCCGGATGGCGTTCTTCGGCTGTGCCGCGATCGTTGCCGGAGCATACGCCGCCGCTCAAGCATCAATCCTGGTCAAAGCAAAAGGCAGCAATCTGCATCCCGCAACGCTCGTCTTTTCTCAGATGATCTGCGGCCTGCCCGCGATCGTCGCCTATGCCCTGATCGCTGAGGGAAATCCGCTCAAGCTTAACTGGAGCTGGACCGCGATCCTATGCGTTATCTATCTGACCGTCGCCGGCACTATCGCCGCATTTTGGCTTTACTATTGGCTCTTGAGTAGAATCGAATCGACAAAAGCGATGATGATCTCGCTCGTAACACCCTTACTCGCCGTCATCATTGGCGGAATATTCCTGGGCGAAACGCTCCCGCCCCAGACGTTCTTCGGCGGGTTGCTGATCATCGGGAGTATTGGATTGATAGTTATCCGAAGAAAAGCTGAACCGCAGATGAACGCGGATGAACGCTGATCCTAGTTTCATTTTTCCTATTTGCGTTTATCTGCGTCCATCAGCGGTTAACAGACATTATGTTCTTCAAATTCACAACGGCAGGCGAATCGCACGGCAAAGCACTAGTAACTATCGTTGAGGGACTGCCCGCGGGCATGCCCGTCGATAAGGACGCGATCGACCACGAACTCTGGCGGCGTCAGCAGGGTTACGGACGCGGCGGGCGGATGAAGATCGAATCGGATAAGGTCGAGTTTCTTTCCGGCGTTCGACATGGCCGAACGATCGGCTCACCGATCACGATGATGATCGAGAACCGCGACTTCGTTCATTGGCAGGACGTGATGTCCGCCGAGCCGCTTGAGAACGCCGCCGTGAACGAACCGATCGTGAAAGAGAATGAAGGTGCACCGAAAGTGCGCCGCGTGGTCACGCGTCCGCGTCCCGGCCACGCTGATCTCGCCGGTGGACAGAAATTCGGAGCCCGCGACCTCCGGGACATTCTCGAACGGGCCTCTGCTCGCGAAACAGCCGCCCGTGTAGCAGCCGGAGCCTTAGCCAAGCAGCTTCTAGCTCAGTTCGGAGTCGACGTAAAAAGCCACGTCATCAAACTCGGATCGGTTCCCGAAACGCCACTCGAGAAAACTTGGGAAGAGATCTCCGCTATCGAGAAAGACTCGCCCCTCGCATGTGCTGATAAATCGGTCGAAGCAGAGATGGTCGCTCTTGTCGATACCGCTAAAGCCAACGGCGATACACTCGGCGGCATCTTCGAGGTCGTCGCAAAAGGCGTCGTGCCCGGTCTCGGCTCGCACACGTCCTGGTACGAGAAACTCGACGGCCGCATCGCTCAGGCGTTTATGTCGATCCAGGCGGTGAAGGCAGTCGAACTCGGAACCGCCGTCTCGAATGCCGGACGTTTCGGCTCAGAAGTTCACGACGAGATCTTCCACGACGGCCAACGGTTCAGGCGGTCGACAAACCGTGCCGGCGGTCTCGAAGGCGGGATCACCAACGGCGAAGAGTTGCGCGTCCGCGGGTATCTAAAACCGATCTCAACTCTTCGCAAAGCTCTGAATTCAGTAGACATCGAAACAAAGCAAGAAGACTTAGCCGCCTTCGAACGTTCGGACATCACCGCCGTCCCGGCAGCCGGTGTCATCGGCGAAGCCATGCTCGCCATCGTCCTCGCCAGCTCAATGCGAGAAAAATTCGGCGGCGATTCAATGGATGAAATGAAACGCAATTTCGATTCATACACCGCCGCCCTGACCGCATATTAGCCGGTTGCTTCCGGAGTAACTGAGAGCTGGAACCTGAGAACTGAAAACTGTTAGAAAAAACATCCTTTTCCTTCTAGCCGCACTCACCTTTGCGTGCGGGGACAGTGCTTCACCGACTGCCAATTCCATCGCAAACGACCCACAAATCGAATCTCTCAGAGACGACATCAAAAAGATCGAGCCGTTCTTTAAGCCGATGGGGATTCCCGGCCGCGACGACTGGCTATGGGCTAACAAGGAACCGGGACAGACGTTTGATGAATACATTGCTGGAAGCCCGACGATTCCAACAAGCGACCGGAAGATCCTTTACGTTCAGCCGATCGGCAAGTTCAACGCTCAGCAGACACAAGTTATCAACATGACGAGTGAATATATGGAAGCGTTCTTCGGCCTTCGCGTAAAATCCCTTCCATTGAAACCGTCGCCGCCAAAACTGAAAGAACCTGATCAGCGAATGATCGACTACCCTGCGCATCGCCAATTACGATCGGGATACTTTCTCGACATGGTCCTTCTCCCGGCATTGCCGAAAGACGCGGCGGCGCTGATCGCGTTCACGAATGAAGATCTTTATCCCGACACGTCGATGTACTTCGTATTTGGCCAGGCAAGTCTTGAGAATCGTGTAGGTGTGTGGTCGTTGTACCGACTCGACGATCAGGCAAACTTCGACACATTCCTTCGCCGCACGATGAAGATCGCCGTCCACGAGACCGGCCACATGTTCTCGATGCGTCACTGCACGAAATTCGAGTGCGTAATGAGCGGCTCTAATCATATCGGCGAAACGGACCGCCGCCCGATCGATGCCTGCTCCGAATGCATGGCAAAGATCGCGTGTATGAACAAGGAAAAGCCGCTCGATAGATACAAGCGGCTGGCAGCATTCGCAAGAAAGTATCGGCTGACAGCCGAAACCGCAGACTTTGAGAAGAAGCAGAAGACAGTTAACTAGTGTCCGATGTCGCGACGATACTGCATTCCTTCGAAGGTGATCTTTGACAATTCACGATAGCAAGTCGAAAGAGCTTGATCGAGATCGTCACCTGTCGCGGTTATGCCGAGAACTCGGCCGCCCGCGGTGACGATCTCTCCCTCGTCGTTTCTAGCCGTTCCGGCGTGGAAGACCGTCACTCCGGTGACTTCGTCGAGGCCCGATATCACATCGCCCTTTTGCGGAGATTGTGGGTATCCCTTCGCTGCCAAAACAACGGTCGCCGAACACCCAGGCGTCCAGTCAATGTTGATCTCGCTAAGCCGACCGTCGAGCATCGCTTCGCAAATGTCGACCAAGTCGGTCTCAAGACGGATGAGGATCGACTGCGTTTCAGGGTCGCCAAACCTGACGTTGTATTCGAGCAGCTTCGGACCGTCAGCAGTCATCATCAGTCCCAGAAAAAGAATGCCGCGAAATGGAAAGCCCTCTTCGATACATCCGGTGAGTGTCGGCTTGATGATCTCGTCGATCACCTGTTGCGTTTGCTCGTGGCTAAGCAGCGATGCGTCGGTGATCGTGCCCATGCCGCCGGTATTCGGCCCGGTATCGCCTTCGCCGATCCGTTTGTGATCGCGAGTCGGCGGCATCAATGCGAAGTCTTCGCCATCAGCGAACATGATCAGCGAGACTTCCGTGCCGATCAAACATTCTTCGAGTACGATCTTAGATGCGGCCGTTTCGCCGACGATACTCGAAAGGTCTTTGATCGCCTCAATGGCTTCTTTACGGTTCGCCGCGACCACCACTCCCTTTCCCGCCGCGAGCCCGTCAGCCTTCACGACAACCGGCGACTGTTCGTCGCCGAAAACCTCATCGTTCAAGATGGAGATCGCTTCGCTCGTTGAGTTCGCGTTTCGATAGGTCGCTGTCGGAACGCCGTGACGGGACATGAAGTCTTTCGAAAACGCCTTACTTGCTTCAAGTTCCGCAGCTGCCTTGTTCGGTCCAACGATCCTCAACCCACGCTTCTCGAACTGATCGACGATCCCCAAGGCGAGAGATGTCTCGCCTCCGACAAACGTGAGATCGATAGAATTCCTAGCAGTAAATTCCGCGAGTTTCTCAACTTCTTCAGGCTTGATCGGCACACATTCGGCAACTTGTGAGATACCGGCATTACCGTTCGCGCAATAGAGCTTTTCGACACGGGATGAGCGGGCGAAGGCAGCGCAGATCGCGTGTTCCCGTCCTCCTGAACCAACAACGAGAATATTCATAGATTGCTTCTTTCTGTTAACAATATGTTATATACTTCCGCTTGGCTTGGCCGCGCTTGACGCCTTCTATCGACAATTCGAAAATGCCGACCGACGTCGCCGACCATGCGGTGCTGGGATTATGGTAGCGTGTTTTCTCCGCTGTCTTAAAACTCAGGGCTGGATTTCTAATGAGTAACGCACAAGTTGGTATGTCCGACAACGACTTCAATGGACGATCTGCGGAAGTGGCAATAGCCGCGAGCGCCGAGTCGGATTTTGAAGACAAGTCGATAACCTGCATCGACTGCAGCCGCGACTTCATTTGGACCGCGGGCGAACAAGCTTTTTTCCGCGATAAGAAACTTCAGAACCCCCCGAAACGCTGCAAAGATTGCAAGCAGGCTAAAAACGATCGGCTAGCAGCAATCGCAGCAGCCCAGACCTCCGGCGTTCGGCAGCGTATCGAAGTTTCTGTAAAGTGTGCTCGATGCGGTGAAGCGACGACGGTTCCGTTCTATCCGTCTCAGGGACGGCCGGTATTCTGCCGCTCCTGCTTCCTCGAGATGAACCCGTCCATCCTCAGTCCCCAATCCTGATCAACCACCAACGCGAACGCCTGCGTGTAGTTCGGGCCGTGAGGAGTTTCCTCGGCTACCCGCCGATACATCGTAAGGCTCCAAACAGAGTTAACAAGAAGTCCAGCATTAACGTTGCGAAGCGAGAGTATGCTAGCGCGAGGACGCAAACCTCCGACGCAATGACTAATTCGATCAAATAGTCAAAAATAGGGCGACGTCTCCCACTCCGTCGCCCCGTGGCCGCAGGTCCTCACCCCCTGCAGCCGGATGTTCACCGGGGAGGTGAACAGCACGATTATCCACAATAGTCGTTAAATTGCAACCGATATGATTGTACGGCTTTCGGACAGTCTGACGATGTGAGCCCGGTCGGTCTAGCGGTTGACCAACGCGCCTACAAGATATTGCTTAACTCCAGTGCTTGCCTCAATTATCAGAGTGTATTCACCCTTGGGGAGGTCTGGGGGGATAGTTAATCCGATGCCGAGCACTTTGACTGAGGAAAAGAGTGGAAGGTTATTGGAATTAGGTTTCTGTTCGAACAAGATACTACCGCCCGAAACGCCTACACGCGCAATATTCTTTGGAACGCCATTCACCCCAAAGAATATTTCCTGTGAGATCGGGGCAAGATCCACCGGCAGTCCCGCGAGATGGAACGAACTCCCAAGGAATTGCACCCGAACCCCGGATTTGCCCGAGCGTAGGACAAAGTTCTTCTTAGTCGAATCTGCTACCGCTACAGCGATCTTAGAACTGTCGCTCGCAAACTCGTCGGACTGGGTTTCCGATGAGGCAAACATCAGGAAGTTTCCCTCGGGGACGCCGTCCAAACGATAAGTTCCGTCTCTATCAGGAACTGTCGCGGCAATAAGCTGACCCGTTTCGGCGTTCTCGATCCATAGCAACACCCGAGCGTTTGGCAAATCACCCGACACCTTTCCGGATACGACTCCGCAACACTTCACATCATCAAGCGGGGGGCCGTAGAGAGCCCTGATCGCAGACGAATCGACCTGAGGAAGTTCGTCGCGAGAGCCTTTGAACGAAGACGGCCCGAGACTCCTCGCCGCTCGTTCATACATTATTGAGCCCCAGACAGGAGTGTGCTCAAGCCCCAACAAATGCCCGATCTCGTGCGTTAGCGTGTCCTGCAGGTCGAACGTGTCGAACGATCCGTCCGTCGAAAACCTCACAAATGGATTCAAGACAATATCAGCTTCGGTAATATGGCCACGACCATCCCGAAAGACGCGCGTTACGGCTGCGGGCGAAGCACCTTGGCGAGGAAATAGCCTTAGGTTTTCGGGCGTTATCGCTGCCGTTATCAAGCTGATCCCGTCGCCTCGGTTGCCTTTCGGACTTACCGATTGAGCGTCGGATTCGACGGTCTCGAAAGTGATCGTAGTTGGATTCGACCAGGCAATGAGGCTTCGACCTACGACTTGTGGAAGATCCGCCTGAATATTACTTGCTGCATTCAGCGAGCGGGACAGCGAGAGCGTGATTCGCGGATTTCGCCACCTTGAATCTTTAGGTGGGTAGGGTTGCTCCGACGCAAAGATTGCTGGGCAAGAAAAGAGCAGGACCACCAGGAAGGCTATACATCTAGCTTCAACGCGGTACTGCTGCATAAAAAGGCGACCCGAAACGGATCAGTTCGTATCTCTGCCAATATGCTCGAGGTCTGCGAACGCGACGACGAGGAGAAGGGCAACAATGCCGAGAGTCGATAATACATAAAGGATCGCGATCTGCTCGAGATATATGAAGAGTCCAATAACGATCGAAGCGACCACCAAGTACAGGAGAGCGGTCGTTCGGCGGCTGAGATTTCCAAGTGTTGCCATGTTCAAAAGATTCGGGAAACGCCCGAAAAACAATTGAACCACATTTTTGCGGTTCATCCAACGAAAGATTTCGCCTAATTGATCACTCGAAGAGGTAGCGGCTGATGCCTAACGCGAGTTTCGCCGGTCTCTACGACAGGCGGCATCGAGCGTTTTGACTCTCCCCGGATCGGAACATCGATGATGTCGAACGGGCGGATCTCAATGTCCTTCGCGCTTCCGGAAACCACTTTATCCAGATCAACGTCGATCACTAGACTTCCGGAAGGCTCTCGTCGAAAGACAGAGACATTCCCCGAAACTCCACGATTCGAGACTCCGCCTGCCGCCGCCATGACTCTAGAAAGAGTTGCTCCTTCCCTCCAGTCCACCTTACCTGGCCGATTCACCCCACCGATAACATAGACCGGCTCAACTGACTCGACCGTAACGAGATCTCCGCTTCGGATAGTTATATTCGCAGCGGGATCTCCCGACAATATGTCGCTGATCCGAATTTTAGTAACCGAAGTAGTACTAGTTGGTGAGTCACAACTCTGATTGGCTGGACTAAGAACTGTGATCTCGCCGCTCGCTCTGTCGGTAAAGCCTCCGCTGATCACGGCAATCTCGCTAAGTTTTACCGTCCGTCGGATCTGCATCCGCATGGGCTGGCGGATCGCTCCGTCGAAAATAGCCACCGGTCGCTGGCTCCGATCTAAGATCCGCACAATGACCCGGGGATCGCGAAGAGTCTTCGCGTATGTGTCCCGAATAGATTCGGCCAATTGATTCGGGGTTTTGCACAGTCCGAGAATCGGATCGACGATCTTTGTGAATCCATCGAGAAAGCCTTCCGGACTCAGCCTTCCTCGCCAGTCGTAGTCAAACCCGCCAAGCTCGTCGACCTCTATCAAGTCGCCGAGGTGGATCTTCTCCACGTCGGGCTCTTTCACCTGAGTGTACGCATCAGGGACGAAGCAAAGGCTTGCAACGATGACCAGTCCGAAATGTAGGATCAGGAAAAGGCTTTTGGACACTTGGATCTTATCCGTTAAATTCGACGGCACCCGTCTTTTTCTTCTTTTTGCCCTTTGATCCTCGCGGATTGGGCCGTGGAAATGCGAATCCACGAAACTCCAGATTGCAACCGTCGCAAAGGAGATTGTACCTGAAGATCAACCTCGAAAATAGGCCGGTGGGACGGTATCCGCGTCTGATTCTGCTACTTCCGCAACTGGGGCAGTTTTGTACAAACATGGGAAAGAAAATCGGTTTTTGACTTCTAATACGTCTGTGCTAAATCTCGGTCAAGATCCCTTCTATTTTCGTTGTGATCCTCTGAAGGCTTTCTTCATGTTCGATGCTTTGCGGATTCTTTTGCATCAGTCTCTTTGCCTCTGTAAATCGCTCCAGTGCCTTATCAAGATCCCCGCGAAGCTCGGCCCGTTCAGCCCGATCGACCGCCTCGGCGATCCGCATAGAAAGTATGTGATCTTCAATTGCCACGCGCGAGGCGATCAGATCTGAATTGTCCGGATAGTTCTCAAGAGCGGTTGTCGCCACTCTTAAGGCTTTCTTTGCTCCGCCCAATCTCTTCGACACCGGCTCCTCATCACCACTGGCAATATTATTCCGGATCTCGATCTCTGCCCACCGCAGCAAATGTTGCTGATGCAGCGATTCGACCTTTGCCCTTCCCCTCTGGATCGCCGCAAGTCTTGGGGAGCCTACGCCGATATTTGGAAGTTCTTTCGTGGCCACCGCTATATATTGTTCACAAAGCTCGAAAACCTCACGGTGACTTTCAGAAAAATGCCCTAACACTTTAGCCGCCTCGGATTTCCGGACGATCTCGCCAAGCAGGATCGCGTTCCGCTCCAGGGTAAATTTGTTCGGCTCGTCCATTCGGACAGGAATCGGAGCGGATAGTACTGATCTATCCAAACGCTTCTGGGCCAAAAAGATCGAATTCCGACGGTGGCGAAGTACGATCTCACGAACGACGATCGCCGCGATCATTGATGTACTCGCGATCAGCCCGGCGGATATCCAAGGATTTTCCTCCTTTGCATCGGCGAGGATCGCCCAAACGAGAAAGAAGATCGCGATCGCGACAGCGATCGTAAGGAAATAGTACGTTGAAGCCGGCAGCCAAAAAGGCCGGCGTCTCGGATCGTTCAGCCGTCGCTCTCTCTTCATTAACCAAATGAATCTAACGATAACTGCCAGCTATAGTGGCCGGAAAGTGACCTCTATATTCTTGATTTTGTCTGGAATTGTCAATATCTGACGAGTTGACCGAACGTCTGCTATAATCCTGTCGATGAAGCGGAAGAAGAGGCCCGATCCCACGCTTTTCGAGAGCATTCGCAAGCCGACGGCTCCGCCGACGCAAAAGCTTGGCGACGAAAAACCGGAATCGAAGATCCATCCTGTCGGGAGGAAGGCCAAACACAAAAAGAAGGAACGGTTAGATGGGGATCTTCAGTAGAACATCATCGTCGATAAAGAATCGCAATGTCAGGATCTGGGCTCGACCTGAGATGCGTGTGACGTTTCGGGCCGAGGTAATGCCGGGCCGGTCACGAGAAGAACGAACATTTGTCGTAAAGCGGGTACTTCCAAATGGCCGCGTTGAACTTCACAATTTCCCCGACGAACACCGCGAAGGGGCC
>JBEBGW010000130.1:0-10488 GCA_040081025.1 Pyrinomonadaceae bacterium
CGAAAATCATGCGAAACCACTTCGGCTGTGAAACCTTCGAGGGTTTTGAAGCTGAGGGCTTTCAGCATCCCGCGTTCTTCAAAGATCCCTCGGATGACGAGGTAGTCGGTCTGGTTAATCACCGAGCGATATTCCTCGAACTTGTCCGGCATCACGACAAAGTTCGAATGTCCGGTCTCGTCTTCGAGCGTTATAAATACTACGTTGTTTGCCGTCATCGGACGTTGGCGGATTATCACCGCTCCGGCGACCGATGCGACCTGGTTCTTTTTCAAGTTGCGTGATTCGGCAGCGGATAGAACCTTTCGTTTTCTCAACTCTTCCCGGACAAATGCCATTGGGTGCTTGCCGATCGAGATGCCGGTCTTCTTCAGATCAGCCTCGACAAGCTGAAGCCCTTCCATACGCTTAAGAAATGATGAATTCTGAACGCTGAATGATGAATGTGACGAAGCATTTTCACTTCCGAATTCTGAATTCTGACTTCCGACTTCTGACTTCTGAAACAGCTCTCCTTTCGGCTGTATTGCCAACTCCGAATGCCACAGGGCCTCGCGACGATGGACGGTGTTGTCGAAGTTCAAAGCACCAGCGATGCTCAATGCCCTGATCTCGCGCTTATTGATCAGTGGAACGCGGTCTATCAGATCGCCGACGCTTTTGTACGGCCCGTTCAACTCTCGTTCGGAAACAATGGCTTCGCCAGCAACTTGCCGCAGACCGCGGACATACCTCAGTCCTAAACGGACCTGCTTTTCTAGGATCCGGTCGCTATCGTTCCCGGTACTGACTTCTTCGACCGTGAAAATATACTGTGATCGATTTATATCCAAAGCTAGAAAATGCAAGCCATGCCGCTGAGCGTCTTTCACGAGCGTAGCCGCGTTATAGAATCCGAGTGGATAGTTATTGAACATCGCCGCCATAAAACAAGCACGGTAATGGACCATGAAATACGCCGATGCATAGGCCAGCAATGCAAAACTGTAAGCGTGAGATTCCGGAAATCCATAATTCGAAAAAGCCTTTACACAGGCCACGATGTTTTCCTGCACTCTTTCATCAACGCCACGCTCAGTCATTCCCCGGCGTAACTTCTTACCGATCTCGTCCAGCTTTATGTCTGGCCGTTTGAATCCCATTGCCTTACGCAGCTCTTCGGCTTCGGTGCCGGTAAATCCGGCAACATCCATCGCTATCTTCAGCAACTGCTCCTGAAAAAGAGGCACGCCCAATGTCCGCTCAAGAGTGGGCTTTAGCCGCTCATCTATGTAATCAACCTCTTCCAAACCTTGCCGCCGTTTAAGATACGAGTGCAGCATTTTCCCTACGATCGGGCCGGGTCGAATGATAGCCACCTGAACGACGATGTCGTAGAAATTCGCGGGCTTTGATTTTGGAAGGAATGCGATCTGAGCACGGCTTTCGACCTGAAACATCCCGACCGTGTCGCCTGTTTGCAGGGCTTCGTAAACCTCGGGGTCGTCGGTCGGTAGTTTATAGAGGCCGAGGTCTTCTTCGTGATGCTCTTTTATCAGCGATATCGAATCGCGAAGAACGGCCATCATCCCGAGCCCGAGCAGATCGACCTTTACGATCTTTAATGCCTCGCAATCGTCCTTGTCCCATTGAATGATCGAGCGGTTCTCCATCGATGCAGGTTCGAGCGGAACGATGCCATCCAGGCCGCTCCAAGAAACAACCATACCGCCGGAATGCTGGCCAAGATGACGCGGAAAATCCAGGATGCGTTGATAGAGATCGGCAAATTTTTGAAGAGCGATGCTTTCAGCCGGATCAAAGCCTTCTTCCTTTAATCGGCGGTCGAGTTCCCTGCCTTTGAAAGTTTCGTAGTGGGAATTAAGCCGCGATAATCTGTCCAGAACATCGGCGCCAAAGCCAAATGTCTTGCCGACCTCACGGACGGCGGATTTTCCGCGATATGAAATAACGTTAGCCGTCATCCCGGAACTTCGCCGGCCGTACTTTCCGTAAACGTGCTGGATCACCGTTTCGCGATCGTCTCCGGAAGGCAGATCGATATCGATATCCGGATACTGCTCGTATTTTTCGGACAGGAAACGCGCGAACAAAAGCTTGTTAGCTATCGGTTCTACCGCCGTGACGCCAAGGGCATAGCAGACAACGGAGTTTGCGGCGGAACCTCGGCCTTGTGAAAGGATTTCATTGGCTTTACAGAAATCTGAGATTTCGGAAACCATGAGGAAATAACCGGCAAGTTCCTTCATTTCGATCACCTTGAATTCCTTTTCAAGCCGTGACATTACCTGTGCTCTCAGCGGCCACGGTCTATCACGGTAACGTTCCGCGGAACCCTTGATAGCTTTTGCCCGAAGAAGGGAGTTCATGGTTTCACCAGCGGGTACAGGGTAATCGGGGAATTTATATGAAAGCTCATCCATCGAAAAATTCACTCGCGAAGCTATCTCGTTTGTGACCGAAATTGCTTCCGGCAAATCCTCAAAAAGCTCAGTCATTTCATGCTTGGATTTCAAATATCGCTCTGCATTTTCTGAGAGCAGATTGCCGGCCTCGTAGATCGTGCAGTGATTTTTTATGCATGTAAAAAGGTCGAGAAGTTCGCGGTCGTGCTGGTCAGCGTAATAGGCACCATTGCTCGCAAAATAGGGGAGCCGAAATTTGTGGGCATAACCAAGCAATTGCTGGTTCAGGTATTCTTCGTTTCGCAAGTAATGCCGCTGGAGTTCCACATACAACCGCTTTTCGAATACATAATTAAGCCATCCAAGGTTTTCCTGGCCGAGTCCGTTTTTAATGCTGTTGTGAATAAATCCGTCGGTTCCGCCGGTAAAACAAAGCAGATCGGACGAATACTTTTCGATATCATCTCTGGTAGCAAAATGCTCGCCTTTTTTATGACGAAGCTTGATGGTGGTGACCAGGCGGCTAAGGTTTTGGTAGCCGTTCAGATTCATAGGTACTAACGGCAATACACTGCCGTCGTCCATAGTGATCTCAGCTCCGGTGATCGGTTCTATTCCAAGTTTTCTTGCCTCGAAGTGAAAACGCACGGCACCCGCAACCGTGTCACGGTCGAGCAGCGCGATATGACTGATCCCCAATTCCGCTGCGCGTGCCGCGAGCCTCTGCGGCTGCGATCCCGAGGATAGAAAGCTGAAAGCCGAGCGTGTATGAAGTTCACAAAACATCTCAATACTTAAATCATCACTTTAGGTTTTGTCCCATGTCCCAGTCCCACAGCGCGCACATCAGTCATACTCTCCTAACAGAAACCACTCTTTATTAGCCTTGCTGAGCCGGTAAATACCACGATTCTCGATCTCGACATCCCATTCCTGCGTTTTCCAAGGTTTGTCCCACCACGATGAGTTCCCTTTCCACACGCCGCTGTACTCACTGACGTATCCGTCGAAATGCCTTGTTCGTATGAACACCAACCGGCCATCGCGATAGACGACCTCGGCGTGTTGGGGTGGGCGGTAGTAAGTGAATGCAAGCGTCGGCAGACGCGGTTCGAGTTGAATGCTCTCGACACCGGCCGGCAATAGATCAGGATCGAGAGCGAACGGCTCGGCAAGACGGCCATCGAGCATCACGGGCAGGCCGACGTTATTCTCGCCGACGAGCTTTTTGAGCTTGTTGACGGTCAGAAGCAGGCTCTCAGGTTCGGGACGCGATACGGAATAAAGGCCGCGTTGAGACGGCCGGGGTTTGCTGAAATGAGCCGTCACGCTGACGGCGACGATCTCGGCCTCAGGCGGGTCGAGCGAGACGCGAAGATTTACGAGTTTGAGCCAGAACGCTCGTTCGAGAGTCGGAAATGACGTTTTGATCTCATAACACTTAACCGGCTGGCTTTTGAGCGTGAATGCAATGTCGAGATGCTCGGTGCTCAATCCCACATCCCGTATCGCGGCAAAGAGCTTCTCAAACCCGTGATTGAGTATAAATATCAGCTGCTCAAAATCCTGTACCGGAAGATCGAGGTCATAGCTCCAATTCACTCGGCGATCTTTGATGTTCGGAACCAGCATCGACGAACTTTTCTCCTCGATGACATCGATGATGTTGCGAAAATCCTTGCCATATCGCGTGATGAGTTCGTCCTGAGGGATCGCCAGCAGATCTTCGACTTTTCGCAAGCCAAGGTCGTGAAACACATTCAACGTATCCTGCTCGATCGGCAGATCGGACAGCGGGAGTTGGGCGAAACTTTCGGGAGAATGAAAAGTGTCGGTTTTACCGTTCTGCCGAGCGAGAATACAAGCCGAATCGATAGTCTCAGCAACTGCAATGCTGCCGGCGATATTCTGCTGCCGCAGGCTTCCCATGATCTTTGCCGCGATAGTATCCCGATCGCCGATCAACCGCTCAAGTCCGCTGATGTCGAACAAGATCCCGTCTTCCAGCGTTTTAATCAGATACGAAAACTCCCTCGCGACGGCTGTTAAAGAAGCCTTGTCGCGTTTGATATCCGGCGAGATGATGCATGCGAATAACCTAGCCATTGCTGTAATCCGCCTCGATCGTCGTTTGCATCGGTAGGCCGTAAAACTGTTTTCTAGACATCATCTCGATGTCGAACGAGCGGAGCAGTTTGAATCTGCCACTTCCCTTCCAGTTCGCGCGGACGGGACGTGAAAATGTGTAGGCGTGCTGCGATGCCGAACCTGTGACGGGCTCTTCTGCGGTCACGAAAATGAGCGTAGGAGTTTCCTTGATGCGAGTGCGATATCTGTACCAGTAGGTCTTTGGGACCATTCGCAGTTTTCTTTGAGGCAGGCCGCTCAGGTTCAGCCAGATCGCCCCAAACCCTTTCGCCTGCACGAGATGATCCGCCGCCGTGAACGCTTTCTCGACATCGCCACCACAGCGTATCCAAAGCAGATTCTCAAGAACTACCCCCGAAGTAGCGGCTGATTGCGGGTCGAAACCGTTACAAGAATCCACGACCCCGCATACCTCTCCGTCAACTGTGAGTTTTGCCAGTAAGGATAAGGCTATTGATGTTTTCCCCGATGCGGCTCCACCAGAGATGTCGACAATGGAGCCTCGCTCAAACACCAGCCCAGCAAACTCCAGTGCGATCTCGTCAACGTGTCTTTGCTCTTCCTGCAGAACGGAAAGCTTTTTTACTAAACTCAGGTGGCTCATCGGGACAACTATGATATTGCAGTGATGCAACATCTGTCAAAGTATTATACATGAGAATATATACTGTATAAGCAAAACCTTCCGTGATCATTCTTCTTCGCAGATGAAAGAAGATTCTGTAAACTGTAGGAAATGAAATGTTTCCTCACGATACTCATCATTGGGTTAGTTATCATTTCCACCTCGGCGCAAGCAGAATTTCAAGCGATGGTCGACGCTGACCGCAGCCTTTCCAGCTACGCAGTCGAAACGGGCACGAAGGCGGCTTATTTGCGATATCTCGGTGATGATGGTGTGATCTTCAAGCCAGAGGCCACGAACGGCAAGGATTGGTGGAATCTCCAGAAAGAAGATCCCCAAGTTGTACTCAAACGGACAATGGAGCATGCCGACATTGCGTCGAATGGACTGCTTGGTTACACGACCGGATCATGGGAAGAGACCCCGAAGAAGCAGGGTGGACCTGCTCGACAGGTTGGGCAGTACATCACGGTTTGGTCGAAGAAACCTGATGGGAAGTTTTACGCGATCATCGACGTGATGACCAAATATGAGGAAGCCGCACCGCCCGTTGGAAACCCGATGCTTGTGACCACCTACCCAAGAGACATCAACAAACGTCGATGGTCGGCCGCTGATCCGTCGATGAAATTCCTCCGCATGGGAATGGATCGCGGCGGGCTAGGGAATGCGTTCGAAGAGTGGGCAGCGGAAGATGTTCGATTGATAATCGAAGAAAATCCGCCGATCTACGGGAAAAAGAATGCTGTAAAGGCTATGAAGAAATATCTCTCGGTCGCTTTTCCTCGAAAGGTAGCGTTGCTCGAATCCGCCGATCTCGCCTATGCGTGGAACCCATGCGAATACGCAAATAGTGAAGAGGGGATGGAAAAAGGAACTTGCCTGAATATCTGGAAACTCCGTAACAAGAAGTGGTACATCACATCGAGTGCATTCGCCCGAATTCCAAATATGCGGAAACCGACACTAAAAACCGCTTCCGGGAGTCGTAACTAGGATGGACTTTTATTTTCTATTGATCTCGCTGTTTTTCCCGCGTATCACGCTGATCGTCTATCTGCTTCAGGGCTGGTATCCGGCTAATCTGGTACCGAATTGGTTGGATATAGTTCTCGGCGTAGTCGCGCCGCGAATACTCATTCTCATCTACATTTATCAAAATATGGGCTACGAAAACATCTGGTTCGCAGCCCATCTCGTCGTGATGATCCTTACCTATTTCGGCGGGAGCCGAGAAACGGCTCGTCGTCGGAGAGTCCGTCGAGAGTCTGACTAGGGCACGGTCATTCCCGGAAATTCAGGGAGAGCCCGGGACCAGCTTGCCAGGTTTCCGCTCGGAAACGCAGTAAACGTCGGCCCTTCGAATCTGAAGGTTCTAGTCCCGCCGCCAAACTGCGTGCGGATACCGCCGCTCGCAGGAACCCCCGTTGCCGCTGCAACCTTTTCCAGAATATCTCTTCCTTGCGGCCCGTTTCCGGTTTCGCAATGCATGAACTGTATACAGCCATACGGGCCGAAGATGCTTCGAAGCCTTCGGACGTGCGGTTCGATCGTGGCCCAGTTCCCAGCATGGATACTTGATAGATGTTCGCCTGGAATCGAGCCGTGTCCATCGGATACGCCCGCCACGCCTGGTGCTCCGTGTCCATGAAACCGAAGCAGGAAGACGCCAGACCCAACACTAGTTAGGATATTGGTGATCGCCTGTTCGACGCCGTTAGAGGCACCTCCCATCAGTAGTGGATCGCCGCCCGCTCGAATGATGTCTTGCGTTTCGAGCCGATAAAGGCTCGGATCGAAGACGTCAACGCAATCGACGATCTTCAGATTGTTGGCCATGAAACTAATTCGAGGCCACGTGTTGATGCCAACCGCGCCATCCACGGTCATGCCCGGGCGGGCCCGCTGAAAAGCCTCTACAGCGGCCTTTGTACGTGATCCAAAATCTCCGTCGGCAACAAGAGAACTGTTCACACGCGCATTTAACAGTTTTTGAAGAACACCGACCGCGGGCAGTTTATCGCCTTTTCGAATGAGTGGGTATGACATAAAGACCCTCCAGTAAATTTCTCGGATCGTGAGGGATCCGTTACATCCGTATGTACACATGTTGACGAACACACAGGGAGGTTTTGCCGGTGAGCTACCGAGGCAAAAAAAGGCCGTCGATGATGTCGACGGCCTTAACGGAACGGGTGGTTATCCCGATCACTTTCCGAGTTATTGCAGGAAGTTAGAACATAAATCTAAACCCGAATCGCACGCCGCGAGGTGCCTGGAAGAGTTGCGGTAGGTTATACCGCTCGTCAACCACGCTGTTGGCCAGGACGATATCAGAAGTTACCTGACCGTTGAAGATCGCACGGGTCAAACATCTGAAAGGTGTGTTGTCCGGGTCAAACGCAGGAACCGTACATCCGACCGAAGCCGGATCGAAGTTACTTCTATTGAAGGTTTCACGCCGTGAAAGTTCAGTGGCCTGATTCCACAAGTTCAGGATGTTTACATCGAATGCCATCGCAAATCGATTGTCCCTGCCGAACCGGTACTTATGGCTCATGCTAAAGTCGGTTTGCGAGAATGTATCTGTGCGGCCAAGATCGCCTCGCTCCGTCAGGATCATTCCCGAAACAACTGCGAATCGAGCACGTGTTGTTACAGGAGTTCCACTCCCGATTTGATAGAAAAGGTTAAAATCGGTTGTGTTTGATTTGTTTCCAAACCAGTCGAACGAGTAGTTACCCGCGAACTTAACGTAGTGTGTACGGTCTGTCGGCAGCAAACCCTCGTCCGGCTCTCCATTGAGTGTGTACCCGATAAAAGGAAGATCGAAGTAGCGGCTTACCGCCGGACTGTTACGTCCCACACCGCCTCCGCGTTGTGCTTCGTCAGAACTTGCGGATCCGGCATAGTTTCCAAACAGGCGGCTCCACGTGTAGCTGCTGTCGAGCGAGAATTGTCCGAAACGCTTCTGAACACGGACTTCCACCGCGTCATAGACACGCTTTGCCTTTACCGCTTCGGCGCCCGGAATGTCGTATTTACCGCAGGCGGGCTGTGCACAGGATCCTTCGCCGGGGTTGCCGATAAAGTACTCTTCGGAATCCCGATCCTCGAGCGAGTTGTTATTGTGGTAACCGATATCATCGATCGCCCGGATAATATTCTTATGGGTGTAACGGCCCTCAAGAATAAAGCCCTTGCCAAAATCGTAAGCGGTACCAAAGGTCAATTCCGCCTGTTGAAATGGCTTGATATTTGGATCGATTCGATTGTCGGTCGCAAGATTAGAGGGCGTTCTCTGATCCTGGAAGCGTATGTTGTTTGCGATGATACCGTCGCGTGTATACGAAAAAATGTTCGGGTTCACCACGATGAAATCGTAGATGTCCTGAACCTCTCCGCCGAATGAACCGCGGGGTAATTCATATTTGAAACGGTCGAAAAAGCGACCATAGCTTCCGAATACTTTCCACTTGCCGTTGCCGAGAACGTCGAAAGCCGCACCGATTCGCGGTGCTAGTTTATCCTGCCAGTTGAACTTGATTCCTGGATTTCCTTCTCTGAAGGACGGAACGTCTTCTCTTTCGATTCGAAGGCCGAGATTGAGAGTCAAGCGATTTCCTATTTGCCAAGCATCTTGGATAAACAGTGCTTCGTTCTTGCTGCTTACTTTCCCTTCTCGTCCAGTTAGCGCGAGCGTTCCTACACCGATCACTTCGGGACCGTCAACCGGACACCCTGGAGAAGCTACGCGATTAGGCCTGGTGCAGCCGTTGCGATCGGATGTGGTGGCTGCGGGATCAACATTGACATCGATTATTCCGAACGCAACATTTCCGTCGCTCACATCGTTGCTAAGACCGGTGTACTGATAGCCGAATCTGAAGCCGTGCCTGCCTCCGAAGTTGTTCAAATAGAGTCCGACGGTTGCATCGAAAGTCTCGCGAATCGAGATATCTTTTGAAACGAGGCTGTTCGACTGGAATAGCCTGTAACCCGATCCGCCTGCCGAACAGGCGAAGCTGGCACACGTATAGTTTGTTGCTGCGGGAATTCCATAACTCAGAATGGAGTTCGTGACGAGGGAGTCTTTGTCGAAGTAGCCCTTTTCATTGAGGTAACCTCTGCCGTAACGGGCGTCGATCGTCAGGCTCTGGGTCGGCGTGTAAAAGCCCGAAACGCCGAAATTGTTCGACGGGGTACGTCCACCCAGCTCGGCCTGTTCAGAAACGATCGGTGCACCTGCAGAGCTAGTCGCACCCGAGAGAGTGGTGAAAAGCGGAAGTACGCCCCGCACCCGGGTCGGGTTGTAAAGATAGTTTGCCGTTACCAGAAGCTTTTCGGTTATTGATCCGTCAAGCCGAAGAAAACTATAGTCACGCTGGATCCTTGAGTTATAGCTTTGCCTCACGCCGTCGGTCGGAAAGGTACGGCTCCTAGTGGTCTCTAAATACTGCGGCGAAAGACTTCCGAAAAAGAAAAGGTGTTTCTTAATGATCGGACCGCTAAGGGTTGCCGATGGGAAAAAATTTAGAAACTCGTCCCTAGCCGGGAAAATATAACGATTTCCCGCTCCCGCCGGAATGGACGTGCTGCTGTCCAGTATCCGACGGGGACCAGCAGACAGTTTTGAAGGGTCAAATGCTGCGCCGAAGTCGCCGTGAAAATCATCCGAGCCACGCTTGGTTACTACGTTGATAACGCCGCCGGTCGCACCGCCGTATTCGGCTTCGAAACCGTTCGACTTGATCTGTACTTCCTGAATAAGTTGGAACGGAATGTTGTTGTTATTATCCAGCGTTCCCGTTCGAAAGTTTGTTACTTCTTGTCCGTCGATGACGAACGAATTTTCCGAGCCGCTGGCGCCATCGATCTGAAAACCGCCGGCCGTTGGTTCTGCACGAACTGGCGCGGCAGCCTTCAACGCGGAGGTGAAACCAGTTCCTTTCGGAAGTTTTTCGAGAGCTTTCTCGCCAAGACTTGTTTGGATCTTACTCGTACTCGCGTCGATGGTTGCTATCCCCTCAGCGGTAACGTCTACAACGGCGCCAACGGTAGCAACCTTGACCTGCGTGTCGACATTCGCAGCGCTCCCCAGCGTTACGAGTACATCCGTCCGCGTGATCTTCTCGAAATTCGGCGCCGATATCTCGACGCTATAGGTACCCGGTGGAACTTGCTGGATCCTGAAGTAGCCGTCGCCGTTTGCGCTAATGGTCCGATTGAAAGCGTTACCGCTGACCACGATCGACGCATTTGGTACTACCGCACCATTAGTGTCGGTCACGGTTCCTTCGATTGCACCGA
>JBEBGW010000131.1:0-10464 GCA_040081025.1 Pyrinomonadaceae bacterium
GGCCGCACCGCGCAGGTCTTCATCAACCTGCGCGACAACCGCGAGACCCACGACAAGGAGCCCTTCGTCCCTTTCGGCCGCGTCGTCTCCGGCATGGACGTCGTGGACGCCTGGTATGCCGACTACGGCGAGAACGCGGGCAGTGGGATCCGGAGCGGGAAGCAGGGGCCGATCTTCGCAAATATCGTTGTTGCCGACGAGATCAACCGGGCGACACCGAAGACCCAGTCCGCATTGCTTGAGGCGATGGCCGAGGAGCAGGTGACGATTGACGGCGTCTCACGGCATTTGCCGCAGCCGTTCATGGTAGTTGCGACGCAAAACCCGTCAGAGCATCACGGAACCTATCCGCTGCCTGAGTCGCAGTTGGATCGCTTCATGCTTCGATTGCAGATGGGCTATCCAAGCCTTGAGGACGAACGTCAGATCCTGCGTGATCGGGCCGCGTCGAATCCGATCGAAGCCGTAAAGCCGGTCCTGACCCAAAGTGACGTAGTTGAGATCCAGTCTCGCGTGATGCAGGTCCGGGTTGACGATGCTTTGGCTGATTACCTACTGCAGATCGTCGACGCAACGCGAAAGAGCGAGCTGCTGGAACTCGGCGTGAGTCCTCGCGGATCACTGGCGTTGTTCCGATCGGCCCAGGCTCTCGCACTCGTCGAGGGCCGCGATTACTGCATCGCCGACGATATCAAACGTCTCGTGCTCCCTTGCTTCGCCCATCGTGTGATAGCCAATTCGCGCTCGTCTTCGCTCCGAAACCGCTCGCGAGAGGCCGAGAGCGCACTTCTCGATATTCTTCAAAAAACCGTCGTTCCGGTATAGATGAGCCTGCGCGACTACAGACAGCTTTTCAGCGTTCGCGATCTGCGAAATGCGATACTGGGTGTGGTTGTGATCGGCGGCGGGCTTGGTCTCGCGGCACTTACTTACGTAGCGCATCAGACCGGGAACCCACGGCTGTCGATGGTTGCCGCGGGGGTCTCGATGGTCTTCGTGCTTCTGATCCTGATCTTCGTTGTCCCGCCGCTCGCGAAAAACGCGAGCAAAGAGGCTTCGCAGCTAAACCTTCCGTTCGAATTCACGCTTGGCGGAGCGATCATGCTCGGGCTGATCGCGATCGTAGGATTTTCGGCGTGGAACACCGGAAAAATGCGGTTTCCCGAGACCATCTTTGCGGGTGAGGAAACAAGCATTTTGGTAAGCATTCACAACCGCAAGCGGCTGCTGTCGAGCTATTCCGTGGTTGCCGAGGTTCGCGGTAAGGAACGGGACGAATCGATCGCGGCGGCCGATCTGCGAAAGCTGCTGCCCGGTTTCATAGCTGAACGGCTCGCAAAAGCTCCGGTGATCCGGCGAACGCTGGATTATTTCGCCTATCTGCCGCGAAATCAGGTGACCGAAAGCCAAGTCCCGCACATTTTTCCAACCCGCGGGCGGCTACTTATTAAGGATTTTGAGCTTTCGACGAAGTTCCCGTTCGCTTTCTTTCGCCATCGCCGGAGGCTGTCGGCACGCGAGACCGAGTTGATCGTGCTTCCGCCGATCGAACCGCTCGGATCCGAGATCGACGACATTCCGCTCGAAGCGGGCCAGCTTATCTCGCAAAAACGCGGATCGGGCCAGGATCTGCTTTCTCTGCGGGATTACATGCCCAACGACGATCTCCGCCGCGTCGATTGGAAGGCGACGGCACGATCGCGGGGGCTGATCGTAAGGGAGTTTGCTGCAGAGGATGACCGAAAGATCACGGTGATATTTGATCCGCGGGTCCCCGAGGACGAAGAGCCGAAACTGACGCTTCGCGAAAAGCTCGAAACCGAGCAGGAAGGCAAATCGCCGATCGTTTCAGTCAGATTTGAGCGGGCGGTCAAGCTCGTGTCATCACTTTTGTCGCACTTTGCCGAACAACAAGCAGAAGTCCGGCTGGTGATAGGTGCCAGCGGCGAAGATTTTGGTGTTGGAAGCCGGCATTTGGTCGAAAGTTTGAAGCGGCTGGCGATCCTTGAGCCGGTGCGGATCGCTGATGTGACCGCAAGTGAAATAGAATCAGCGGCTTACGAACTTATTGACTCGGATGAGATCAGCCATTATTTCGTCGTGACGACCCTGCCGGAATCGGCTTTTCTGCCCGAAATCGCTCAGCGATCGCAGATCATCAGCTACTGACACATCACATGTCACAAAATTGACGACCTTGGTGTATTTTATGTGAAGGCATGGTTAGTGCCGGAAATGTGAGGGAATCGACGGAAACTTTTGTGGACTCAATGTCCGAACAAGCAGCGGCTGCCGTAGCGAGAGAGACGATCGAGTTTGAGGAGGCGTTTTCGCTTCATCATCGAACCGTTTTTCGGGCGGCGCGATCCGTCGTGCAAGATGCCGGCCTCGCGGAGGACGTGACTCAGGAGGTGTTCATCAAGCTCTACAAGCATATGGACACGCTGGATCAGGAAATACTGCGGCCGTGGCTCATCCGGGTCGCCCTGAACGAGGCTAAGAATACGCTGCGGACAAAGATACGGGCGAACACGAGAGACGAGGTTTACGTCAAAGAATCAGTAGAAAACGGCGTGACTTCGGTCGAGGACGAGTTTGAGGAAAAGGCCGGGATCAACGAGATCAACCGGGCATTGGGTAAGATCAAAGAGCCGCTGCGAAGCTGCCTGATGCTGAAACAGCAAGGCCTTTCCTATAAAGAGATCGCAAGCAGTCTTGAGCTGAACGAGACGAGCATCGGGACATACGTCGCGAGGGCGAGAGCGGAATTCGCGAGGTTTTACGGCAAGGTTGGGAGAGATACGATATGAACGGAAATTGTTTAGACATAGGAACCATACAGGCTTTCCTGGACGGCGAAACGCGTCCGGAAGAGGCCGTAAAGATCTCGGATCACGTCGCGGTTTGCGATGCGTGTACGCTAATGCTCGCTCAAGCCGAGGAAGAAAGCTCGATGGTCTACTCCGTTCTGGACCGCGAACTCAACACCCTCGTGCCGACGCAGCGTCTCTGGACCCGCATCAATGATTCGATCGCGGAAGAGAAGAGCCGGACATCCGTGTGGCAGCGTCTTGCGGCATTTGTTTCGACAAGCTTCTTGAGTCCTTCGTTCGCGGGGGCAGCGGGAATTTTGATGGTCGTCGGTTTGGCGGTGGTGGTTTGGAATATAAATACGAATAACGAGACAACGGTAGCATCGAGTGAGACACCGAAGGTAGTTGCTCCGATCGCTCAGCCGGAATCGGGCGTCGCTACGGTATCCGATCCGCAATTCTCGTCGAACTCGACTCCGAAGGTTCAGTTCACGAAACATTCTCCCGAACAGATAAATCGGATCGTCAAAACGGACTATCGCGTTTCTGGAGGTGCGGCTCCGAGGGTGGAGCGAGCTCGATATCTTCCGGGCGAAGAAAGTTATATCAAAACGATCAACGATCTCGAACAGTCTGTGACGGCGCAGAA
Source organism: Pyrinomonadaceae bacterium (assembly GCA_040081025.1). Lineage (GTDB taxonomy): Bacteria > Acidobacteriota > Blastocatellia > Pyrinomonadales > Pyrinomonadaceae > OLB17. The sequence continues at coordinate 3,463 of JBEBGW010000131.1, forward strand.
CGCGAGTTTGAGTGCTTCGAGCCAGGTTTCTTATGCCAAGGACATCGCGGTCGTAGATGATTCGATCAAGAAGATGCGCGAGGTGGTGAAGAAGAATCCGCGGAATCAGGCCGCACGGCAGGTTTTGTATTCGACCTATCAGGACAAGATAGACCTTCTCAAAGCGTCGTCGGGACGCGGCGAAATGATGGCTAGCCTTCAATATTAATAGCCACTGGAAGTACCTGTTGACGGTAGAAATGTTGAAACGACTTTCACAATTCGGGCTCGTACTGTGTCTCGCGGCAGGCGTCGGGGCGGCACAGGACAAACATGTTCCTCCGCCGACACCAAAGCCGGCGCCGAAAACGAAGCCTGAAAAGTCCGAAAAATACGAAAAGCCCGCTAAGGTTTACACACCCGACCAACCGCCTCGTCCGCCGCGTTACCCTCGCTTCGAAGGAGTGACGAGTGAAAAGGTGATCGCCGCGGATCCAGGCGTTGCGGTTCAGTTGTGTGTTTCGGACGGCGATGTAAAGGTCAACGGATCCGAACGAAACGAGGTTCGAGTGTTTGTCCGCAACGGCAGAAAGTTTGAATTCCGTTCGCTCGAAAAGAACCCGGAAACAGGGAAAGCAAATTGGGTCCAGCTTGCACGGGCGACGGGCGACACGCCGGTCGCGGGCCAGTTTGCGAACTGCCTAAGCGGGGATTCGATCGAGATCGATATGCCGTCGCGTGGAAATATTGCCATTAACGGGCGAAGCGCGACGGTCACGGTAGATACAGTGTACAAAGTGACGGTCAAGCTTATTGAAGGGGACATTAACGTTCGAAATGTTTCCGGCGGACTTTTCGCCAGGACCGAGCAAGGCGAATTGTTTGCTGAGAGTATTTCGGGCGACATAGGTCTTGAGACAACGACCGGTAACATCGTTGCGTTCGACCTCAAGACCGCTCGGCCGGGCGATCCGCTAAAGGTGAGCACGATCCGCGGAACTATCTCGCTTCAGAATATAAGTCATCGTCAGATCGACGCGAACGCAACCTCGGGAAGCGTGAAGTACGTTGGGACCTTTGTGATCGGCGGGCTGTATAAGTTCCGGTCCGCATCGGGGCGCATCGGATTGCTTCTGCCCGCTGACGTCAACTGCAAGGTGTCGGCGTCATACGGATACGGGAATTTCGACTCATCGTTTCCCATCAAGATACTCACCGAAAATATCATTCCCGGCGGTAAGGTCATGGTTGGCGAGGTCGGCAACGGAAAGGGGCCGATGGTCAATCTTTCAACCACCAGCGGCTCGATCCGCATCGTCAAACAGGGCGAGCCTGACCTTCCCTAAAACTCTCCAAGATTCTTTCCCGTTCTCTGTTCGAACATGTCCGTCATCGACGGCGAGCCTTCGTCGCGCGTTATTCGTTCGACGCGCCACATCGGTATGAAATAATCACTCATCGGCAGATAGTGCTCGTCGTTCACGATGGAGTTGACCCAGTCGTCGAAGTAGCCGAGATCGATCGCCCGGACGAACACGCCCGACTGATTTATCTCATCCAGTATCCCGAGCAGCTTCTCCCGCGGCGTGTGGAGGACGAGGATGACGCTTTCACCGTTGGCGATTTTCATAGCTCTTTACCGGCAGAAACGCGACTGTTAAGGAGCGTGGCATTCGGGCGCTCTACGACCACGCTCGTTCACACTCGCGTTTCTGCCCGTGCATATCTTAACATCGAACTAAGTACGGGAATGCTCATCAAACGGGTCGAGCTTGAGAACATTAAATCTCATGCCGAATCTACATTCGAATTCGAGCGCGGCAGCACCGCGATCACGGGCCCGAACGGCGCCGGGAAGACGACGATCATCGAAGCGATCGCGTGGGCGCTGTTCGACCTGCTTGCCTATAAAAAAGACGAATTTCTAAGACGCGGGACGAAAAAAGGCTCGGTCCGCGTGACGTTTGAGAGCAGTTTGGACGAGCGTGAATATTCGGTCTATCGCGATACGATGACGGGCTATTACGTCTATGATCCGCAGCTCGGGTTTCGCATTGCCGAGAAGAAGGAAGAAGTCACGCGGTTTCTTTGGCAGCATTTGGGAGTCGAGCCGGGAACCGACCTCGAAACGCTATTCAAGCACGCGATCGGGGTTCCGCAAGGGACCTATACCGCGATCTTCCTGGCGACGGCGGCCGAGCGAAAGAAAACGTTCGACACGCTCTTGAAGGTAGAAGAATATCGCCGAAGTGCTGACGAATTGCTGCGGACGGCTCGGTACGTAGAGAACCAGATTCAGGCGGTTGTTGTTAGGATCGCCCGGGCCGAAGGCGAAGTCGGGCGGATCGATGAGGTTACGGCACGGCATTCGGAGTTTTCGGCGGATGTTACTTCTCGTCGGTTGGAGCTTGAGAAGGTCGAGGTTTCAGTCGGTGAAAGCCGTGCATCTGTCTTGGCTCTCGACGAGATCGAATCGCGGATCGGGTCGATGTCGGCGGAGGTAGAAAAGCTCAGAACGGAGAGCCAGCGGGCGGAGTTTTTGAAGAACCAGCGAGCGTCTGAACTACAGCATTCGAAAGAAGCGTCGGAGAAAATCGCTGTTGTTCGCGTGGACGCCGAGCTTCACCAGAAGACGCTTGGGCGGATCCACGAGCTCGAACGCGAGCGTGAAGAGCGCCAGAAGATGCGGGACGGACTGGCGAAGGTTGAGACTGCCGCGGCCAATGTAAGGTCCGAACAGGTCCAGCTTCGAGCTGAGCTTGAGCGGATCCAGAAGGCTCATTCGACCATCGCTGAACTTCAGCCGAAACTCGCGGATCAGGAGCGGCTTGAGAAGGAAGTCGCACGGCTGCGGACGGAGTTTGCGAGGGCTGAGGCGGCGGATCGTGAAGTAAAGAGCATCGACGAACAGCTTGAGGCCTTGCGTGAATCGTATCGGGTCAACCAGGCTCAACTAAAGTCGGCTCAGGACAGTGACGCGAAGGCCGCGGAGGTTGATCAGTACCAGGCTCGTGATGGCGAGATCGTGCGCGAGATCGCCAGGCTGCAGGCGTCGATCGAACGCGATGAGGCCTTTCAACGCGAAGTTCGCAACGGCGTTTGTCCGATACTTTCCGAGCGATGCCTGAACCTGAAGGACGGCCAGACGCTGGAAGGATTCTTGAACGATCAGTTCGTCGGGTTGCGATCGAAAGTGGAGTCGCTGCAGCAGGAGCACGTTGGGATCGCGACCGCCTTGGGAGTTTCGCGTGAAGCCGTGAAGGTCGCGGCTCGTGCTCCGGCTTACGAAGCGCGATTGGCCGAGATCAAGGTTGAAGGCGAGAAGCTGAATGAGCGGAAAGCGGCGGCGTTGAAGGACAAGTCTCCGCTCGCTGATGCGGAGTCGCAGTTACGAAAAGCCGAAGCTGAACTCTCGGCACTCGATAATCCAAAGGCTCGGATCACGGTGCTGAAAACCGACCTCGGACGCGAGTCGGAGATCCGCCAGAAGGTATCGCTTGCCGACAAAAATCTTGAACGGCTTGAGAGTGACCGGCGGATAGCGGTGGAGCAAACGGAGGCTTATAAGGATCTTGATTCGAATTGGACGGCGGCGACGGCGGACCGGGAGCGGACGGCGGAAGCTTATCGGACCTTTATAGCGAATGAGGCTGCCGCGTCGTTGTTGGCCGAACGCGAATCTCAGTTTGCGGAGGTTGAAAAGGAACTTCTGGATGTTTCGCGGCGTCTAAGTGAAGCGGAGTCGGCATTTGCGGACGCGGGCAAGGGATATGACCGCGAGCGGCATCTCGTTGAACGGCAAGCTCTTGTAGAATTGGAGAAGCGGCAGGTCGAGCTGCGGACGACGCTGGATGCGGCGGAGCGGCGATTGGCTGAACTCGCGGTCGAGCTTGAGCGACTAGAGGCGGTTCGGCGGTCGATGCAGGACGAGTTCCGCGAGAAGGAACGGCTTGAGAAGGTTTTGGAGACGACGGACTTTATCCGTACGACGCTAAAGGAAGCGGCTCCGCTCGTGGCTCGGAATTACGTCTGGCATGTGTCGCAGGAGGCGAATCTGCTCTATCGCGACATCACCGGTAACGCCGAACGCACGCTGAAGTGGACGGAAGATTACAGCATCTCGCTCGAGGAAGGCGGCTACGACAGGCCGTTCGTGAGCCTCTCGGGCGGCGAGCAGATGGCGGCAGCATTGTCTGTGCGGCTGGCGTTGCTGAAGCAGTTGTCGGACATCCGCGTCGCATTTTTTGACGAGCCGACAACCAACATGGACGCCGAACGCCGCGAGAACCTCGCACAGCAGATCGGCCAGATCCACCATTTCGATCAACTGTTCGTCATCTCACACGACGACACGTTCGATTCGTATATGGACCATGAAATGAGGGTGGAAAAGTAGTGGCAAGACTTTACAACCAAGCTTTCAAAGTCGGCTTTATGGCTACCCTCGCATTCTTTGCGCTGGCCAATGTCGTTGCGTACGTATTGGCAGAGCGTAGATATGAAGAACTTGCGAATCGGCCGATCCCGTTCGCACCTGCGGCTAGATTTCCCGCGTGGGGTTTCCCTTTCAAGTGGGATGGATACAATGTGAGCTATTCCAAAAGCAATGCTTTCTCGGAATTGTTCTCTTTAGCGGACGGACTCGTCCTTAATTTCCTGATAATCACGGCCTGCGGTTTCCTGATAGGCCTCCTCGTTCGCTGGTTTAAGCTTAGGTACGAATGAAACAAGTCACGATAGTTTGCGATGGTTCGAGCCTGGGTAACGGGAAGGGGAATCCCCGTGCGGCGGCGGTGGCCGTGCTTGGGTTTAAGGGCGTTTGGAAGGCTGTAGGGAAGTATCTCGGTGCGGCGACCAACCAGCAGGCGGAGATCGCGGCGGCGACGATCGGGCTGGAGAATCTGAAAGAGCCGTGCAAGGTGAAATTGCTGTCCGATTCGCGGTATGTAGTAGAGACGATGTCGAGCGGTTGGAAGCGGAAGACGAACCATGACTGGTGGGACAAGCTCGACAGCGCGGCCGCGAAACACGACATTCACTGGCAATGGATAAAAGGCCACGCCGGCCACGAGGTTCAGGAGGTCGCGGACAAGGCCGCTCGCACGATTGCCGCGGCGGGGAAGGTCGATAACGACGTCTTGGATGAGATGGTGGTCGACCTCGGAGTGACTGAGATTTAACCGCAGATGAACGCAGATAGACGCAGATATTTTGGATTTATTTTTGTGCTACTTGCTCTTTTTTGCGGCGATTCTCTGGGGCAGCGCGTCGGGCCGGGTTGGGTTTGGCAGAATCCCCTGCCGCAGGGGAATCAGTTGAATGCGATCCATTTTGCAAAGGACAAAATGAGCGGGTTCGCGGTTGGGGCGGACAACGCGATCCTTTATACGAAGAACGGCGGGTTTACGTGGCAGCCGCAGGTGACGATGGAGAGCGTGTCGTTCTCGTCGGTGTTCACAAAAGACGCGAAGAACGCGGTGATCGTCGGTGCTCGCGGGACGATCCTCGTGACCGATAATGGCGGCTCGCTTTGGCAGGCGGTTGGGGTTGAGACTCGCGATCATTTGGCCGCCGTCACATTCACGGCGGGCAACGCGATCGGCTGGACGGTCGGGACGTACGGGCGGGTGTTGAAGACGATCGACGGCGGCCGGACGTGGAAAGATCAGCCGTCAGGCGTGCAGAATCACCTGACGCATATCTCGGCTCTCGATGAAAAAAATGCGGTCGCAGTGGGCGTGAACGGGACGGCGATAATTACGAAGGACGGCGGCGACACATGGAAAGCGTCGCAGCCGTGCGGGAACGCGTTGCTCAACGGCGCGCAGATCTTGAACGAGACCGATGTAGTTGCGATCGGCGATGGCGGCTGCGTCGCACGTTCTACAGACAGCGGCGAGACGTGGCAGCGAGTTAATATCTACAGCCGAACCGATCTGCTTTCGCTGTGCTTTTCCGGCGCGAAGAACGGGTCGATGACGGACGCCAACGGTCTCGTGTGGCTCACCGGCGACGGCGGGACGACATGGCTGCCGTTCAATGTGCGGACCAATCCACGGCTGGTGTCGCATTGCTTTGCAGATAAATTCACGGGTTGGGCAGTTGGCGAGAACGGTTTGATCGTGCGTACCGACGATGGTGGATACAGTTGGCAGCGGCTGTCGGGCGGCGGGCGAGAGGACGTTAACGACCTGCTGTTTCTTGAGGACGAGATCGGCTATGCCGCCGGTTCGAACGGCCGCGTTTGGATCACTAACGACGCCGGGAAACTTTGGGTGCAGGTCTATTCGGGCGTTGATGCGAACCTGAACTCAATGACGTTCTTCGGCGACGACAAGGTATGGATCGCTGGCGACCGAGGCACGATCCTGCGAACAAATAACGGCGGGCAAAGTTGGGGCAAGGGCATCACCGGCGTGACCGACGATCTGTTCGGCGTCTATTTTGTTTCGGATCGCGTAGGGTATGCGGTCGGTTCGAACGGGCTGATACTTCGCTCGACGACGGGAGGTGCTTATTGGGACCGCGTCGAATCGAGCACGAAGAACTGGCTTGAGGACATCAAGTTTTTCACCGACAAGCAGGGCGTGATCGTCGGTGACACGGGCACGATCCTCGCGACTCTGGACGGAGGAGAAACGTGGTCGAAGGTGAGGACGAATCTCGATACGAATCTTTATTCCGTGAGCTTTACCGAAGGCGCCGTCGGCTACGCGGTCGGAGCGAACGGCGTCATCTTGCGTACGGCGGACGGCGGTTTGAGTTGGGACGACAAGGAATCGCCGGTGAAAGTAAATCTTTTTGCCGTGACCGCGATCGGCCCGAATGATGCGGTCGCGGTCGGTGAGCAGGGAACCGTGATCGTCACTGCTGACGGCGGTGAGACTTGGGGGACCGAGAGCAACATTACGTCGAAGGTTCTGCAGGCCGTCGTGTTCCGCGGCGGTGACAAGGTCTGGATCGCTGGTCGTGGCGGCTCGATATTGAAGCGGCTGACATCGCTTTCGCCGACGAGAATCACGT
>JBEBGW010000485.1:0-2774 GCA_040081025.1 Pyrinomonadaceae bacterium
GATCAATCCCTTCCTGCTGACCAAGGACAATCGCCTGATCGCCCTCGACGCAAAGGTAAGCTTCGACGACAACGCGATGTTCCGCCACAAGGATTACGCCGATCTTCGCGACCTGGACGAAGAAGAGCCGCTCGAGATCGAGGCGTCGAAGTTCGACCTGAACTATATCAAGCTCGATGGGAACATCGGCTGCATGGTCAACGGTGCGGGACTCGCGATGGCCACGATGGACATTATCAAGCTCCACGGCGGCGAACCGGCCAACTTCCTCGACGTCGGCGGAGGTGCATCGCAAGAACGCGTCGAACAGGCGTTCCGCATCCTGCTTTCGGACGAGAACGTGAAGGCAGTTCTAGTGAATATCTTCGGCGGAATTGTACGCACGGATATGGTCGCGAATGGAGTCGTCGCTGCTGCGAAGAACCTCGGCGTCTCGATCCCGATCATCGCCCGCCTCGAAGGCACCAACGTCGAAGAAGGTCGCCGCGTGCTCGCCGAATCCGGCATCGGCATAATCACGGCAAGCGATATGACCGACGCCGCCGAAAAAGCCGTCTCCGCCGCCAACGCGGAATTCTAAATGCAGAAGCCGCGAATCTCAATGCAGAAGCCCGCACGTTAGTAAGGGCGTAACGCTCAACTTAAAAAAAGACACCAGGAAAATAGTTCCCTGGTGTCTTTTTTTACCATATCGCCGCGGTCATCCGCGTTTCGGCAACTCCTGCAGTGACCATTTATTTCCGTCCGGATCCGTAAAATATACGAACGTACCCCATTCAAGTACTGTCGGTTCAGTAACATCGACCCCGCGTCCGGATAGTTCGTCGTAAGCTTCCTGCGCACTTTTTACGACCAGCATTATCATATCGATCGAGCCCGGCTTCGTCTCGGTCAAACCCTTTCCTATGCAGATCGAACACGCCGAACCTGGAGGCGTCAACTGCACAAACCGCAGATCCGCATTCACTTCATGGTCATGGTCGGCTACAAATCCTACCTTTTCGTAAAAAGCCTTAGCCCGGTCAACGTCAGTTACCGGAACCCCTATAACTTCAAGTTTCATTTCCATATGTTGCTCAAGTTCTCCCTAGATCATTCAGTTCGTAAGATCTGATTGTATAACGGCCCGTCCCGAGTCGCGGAATCCGCCATCGGGATCATCACCGCCAAACTGCATGACCAACGCCGCCGAAAAGCCGGCAGCTCTCGGTTAGATCTTAGAACCTGGCAAAAAAAGAAGGCACGAAGGAATTACACTTCGTGCCTTTCCGCCGTCAGCGTTTCCAGCTTAGAAATGAATGTTGAATCGAAAACGGAACGTATCGCTTTTGAGCGATACGGCGGTCGGACCCGTTGAAACACTCCCCGGCAAACCTGGCTGGCCACCATTGCCGATCTTGTCCGGGCCTGTATTGACCGTCGACTGATCGCTAAGAGCAAACGCCGCCGAGCCGAGATCCGTGTGTCGATATTCGGCACCGATGCTGTACCGTTTGCCTAGCTTCCGCTCCAACCCTCCGCCGACATTCCACCCACCTTGATTGCGACTTTCGCTGGCAGTTGTAATTACAGGACCCACCGGACCACCATTAAAAACTGGTGTCCCAGCCCCAGGGCCTCCCGGATCGGTAAAAGTGTCCGTACTGTTTACGCGAACCCGCGCATTTGAGTATCCGCCCGTTCCAAATATCAGTGTCTTGCCGAACGCATATCCCAGACGGCCGCGGATCGAAACCTCATTGCTTACCCTGACATCACGTTGTGCAGTCACTGTCGTGACCGGCGATAGGATCGTTTGCGGCAACTGATGGCTCTGCATGGCGCTCACGGTTCGACGAAACGGATCGAAATCACCCTCGACACCAAAAACGATGTTATCGCTCTGCCACAGATAACCGGCCTGGCCGCCGCCGCTCCAGTTTGTATCACGCTTTGATGCGGCGAAGTCACGAGTTGTCCCCGGAACCACAACGAGACCCCGTCCCGTTACAAAGACATTGGTGACCTGATTTATCTGCAAAGTCGCCTCGGCGCTCGAGCGATCGGAAGACACCGCTCCATTCCCGCCCAAATAAAACCCCCTCCACTCTTTATCCTGCGCAAACGATGGCGAAGCGAACGCCGCGATGATGCCTATCATCAAGATCTTATTCATTAATTGATATCTCCTTCTTTGATCAGTCGTCTGAACTACTACGTCTAGATGCCGAAAAACTTTCGTCCTAGACCATAAGGCGAAATAATCATCCAATAAGCGTCATTTTTTCTTGATAGAGTTCTGATTTGGTTTGGATCAGAATCGTGACAGCTGGTCGGTCCTTATCCGAGAAACACCCTGCCGCGTGTAAAGAAGGGGACAAAAGCAACCAATCCCAAATCTCGAATCATCCATTAGCCAAGTCTTGGCACCAATCACAGCTTAAAAGGAAACAAAATCAATGAGACAACTGATACTCCTCCTCTGGATATTCGTGTGCGCTTTTTCGGGTTACTCACAGGTGAACGGAAAGAAACGCCTCGCGGCGGTAAAGAAGCCCAACCCCGCGGTCAACACTCAACCATCGGCTCCGACATCGGTGAGTTCCCTACCGATCCGCCGCGTCATCCTCTACTCCAACGGCGTAGCCTACATTGAGCGGCGGGGCATGATCAGCGGAAATGCCGAGGTCAACCTCTCGTTCAAGCAATCGCAAGTCGACGACGTACTAAAGTCGATGGTCGTGCTCGACCTGAATCAAGGCAAGATCGGAGCGGTTAGCTACAACTCGTCCGCC
>JBEBGW010000132.1:0-10443 GCA_040081025.1 Pyrinomonadaceae bacterium
AATCATGAAAATCTTTAATCTCAAAACACTTCTTTCGGTAGGCGTACTTTCAGTTGCAGGCCTTTCGGCGATGGCTACGACCGCGAGTGCACAGGGCAACAGCCAGTGGGCTCACGAAAAGAACCGCATCCGCAAGGAGCAGAAACAGCAGCAGCGTCAGGCTAACCGTTATCGCGTCTATCGTAACGGCAGTTACTACCAGACCGACAATCGCGGAGCCGAGATGCTTCGACAGGCTGTGAACCAGGGTTACCAGCAGGGTTACCGACAGGGTCAGATGGATCGACAGGGTCGACGCTCGGGTGGTTACCAGGGTTCGAACACCTACCGAAGCGGTACCTACGGCTATCAGTCGCACGTTGACCGGTCGCAGTATCAGTACTACTTCCAGCAGGGCTTCCAGCGTGGATACCAGGACGGCTACAACACCCGTACCCAGTACGGCTACCGTCAGGGCGGATCAATGAACATCCTCGGCTCGATCCTCGGATCGATCCTGAACATCCGGGAGTTCTAAACAACTGACTACTAGATTAATTGAAGGTGCAGGTCGAAATTGGAGTGATTTCCTACGGAAATCGCTTCAGAGCCCCATTTTATCGAGGTCAAGTGTCCCATGTCCCAGCGTCCCAACAAGCGCCCACTTTTTTCCGGTTGTTCGGAAAGAGTAGTGACCCTGTCCCGACTGTGGCTGTCCCACTGTCCCACACACACCAAATTTACCGTTTTCCGCCTATTTTTGATTTTCAAAGACCCGAGCCAGAGAAAACGTATCACGCATGGGATGTCACGTCAAGTATTTTGCGGGATCGGATATGCAATTGCCAGGTCGCACGGCTCCGACGGCAGGTTTTCGATTACCAGCAGGCTTCCGGCAGGGTTCCTGCGGCTATCAGTCATACGTTGACGGCGGTCAGTATCAGTACTACTTCCAGCAGGGCTTCCAGCGTGGATACCAGGACGGCTACAACACCCGTACCCAGTACGACTACCGTCAGGGCGGATCAATGAACATCCTCGGCACGATCCTCGGATCGATCCTGAACATCCGGGAGTTCTAAACAACTGACTACTAGATTAATTGAAGGTGCAGGACGAAAGCCCTGCACCTTTATTTTTTTGGGTAGAGTTGAGTTCGAGTAGCCTTAGAACAGGAAGATATCAACGATGTTTTAGATTAGTTGTTCCGTATTTCCGGTGTCTCCATTCCGTAGACATTGACCAACGAAAGATCCTCGACAATAAATATTTTCCACGTATCCGAAGATCTGAAAAGCAGCACATCTTTTACCGCCCTGTAATTCGGATTCTTTCTGGACAGAAAACGAATCCTTACCCGTGACTCGCTTCCCTTAACCCAAACGTCCATGACCTCATCAATATAGGCAGAGTCGGCCACCAACAGGTTGACGCTATACTCGACGAGTGACAACGCGGTTTTTCGAAGTTTAATCTTCGGCCCGCTTGTTTCAGGCGTCTCCGGTTCTTGGAAGTCAGGTCGTATATCTCGGGTCGAAACCGGCTTCACCGGCTCTCCTTTCATCCGAGAGTAAATCTCGACCTCTTTCTCTTTCGCGCGGTAGTAAGCGTCGGGAACGACGGTAACAAGTCCAGCGAGCCGCGCTTGATCATCACTTTCGATTGCCTCTAAAAACTCACGGACGACCAACTCAGGCCCATCTACATTTTGAGTTTCCGATTTAGATGCAACAAGACCAAGATTCGAGCGGCCAACCAATGCCCCGGCAACTATAATTAAACACATTGAAATTCCAACGATTCTGATGGTCATAGAATAGGCCTCCGTAACAACTCCACATGATGATGATGCTTGTCCTTGTATTCCGAAGCATTTGATTGTGATCTTATTGATCGGGTGGTTTGACTGAAGCTCGTCCCGCCTTTTCTCCCTCAATCTTAGCGAGAGTAAGAATCGCGGTTACCCTTTGATTGACGCCCTCATACGATAGATTTTGCCTAAATGTCCCCCAACCACCAGTAACCAATTCCACTTCCTTCCTATAAGGAAAATTCGCGGTAACAACCTTATTGGTAATCTCTCTAGTTGCTCGACCGATTGTCTCCCCAGTCAGTTGGTCCAGATCCGATTTTTCCTGTGCAGGACTTGTACCTGTAGGTGCAATGCCTTGATTGTTTTCAGCAGACTGCGCGTTTACACCATACTGTCTGGCGGCTTCAAAAACCTCAGAGGCTGCGTTCGTAGCGGTCTCAACCGAGCCACCATCATTCACAATCGATCCCTCCGCCGTGTACACGCCCCACGTTCCGGTGACAGTTGCTCCGACACCAAAAGAAGTACGTATCGCGCTAAGTATTTGACTGGGCAAGGCCGGCGTCGACGGTTTCGTTGCCGTCCGTTTCTTTTTCTTCTTTTCTGCTTCTTTCTTTCGCTTTTCTGCCTGCTTCTTTTTTTCTTCTTCTCGTTGCTTTGATTGGTAAGCCTCAATTGACTCTGTCGTTAGCTCTTCTGCTTGATCACAGCTATCGTTGGAAGCTGAACAGAATCCACCCGAGCCACCGAAATTGTTTCTCCATCCGACGGAAATAAGCCCCAATGAGCTTGCCTTTGGCGTAGTTGTGCGGCGTCTGAGGCACCGCTAGTCCCTTGCCGTCGTAGTAGAAATTGACCGCCGGCGTGGTGCCGTCGGAATACGTTCTTGTCTTGACCCGGCGAGCATCTTCGAGCCCGTGATCGATGCGCGATCTAGCTCTTCTTAAGTAACTTCGGACAGATCCCAAGATTTGTCGAAGCTTTGCTTAAACCACGCGTTGAAGCTAGGCCAATATTCTTCAGGCTGAAAGAACTCCCGAGCTGTACGCCCAATTCTAGTATTCCCATCTTCGTTCCTTTCAAAAAATACCCAGTCATCGCATAAGCTTCCGAAAAACACAGATGACCTCGGACTTCCAACGGGACGCTCGGAGGCTCGGTTTAGCGCAACTAGATCGAATGGTTGCCAGGCTTCATCACCAACCCGGACATAGTTTGATCTATGACCCCATACCTGCATTTTGTAACCGAATAACTTTGCGCCGTTCCACGTTCGAAAAAAGTCACGCAAATCTACAGGAAGAGAAGTCGAAAGCTCTTTTTCTATTTCATCTATTACCAACAGTGAAAGTGGAGCAAACAAGACAAAATGCCAAGCCTGTGGTGCTATTTCAGGCGCGGGAGAGACTAATCTCGTTCCATTCTCGAGAGTTTTCTCCCCCCGGAATCTGACAGAATCCACTTTCTCAAGAACAAAGGTTTCAATTTCATTCATAAAAATAGACTAGCGCGGTCTACGGACTACCGGTTTTCCTTCAGTTACATTTCGCCAATTGTTGTCGTGAGCATCAAAATGTTCAGGTCTAGTTTTAAATTCAACATTGCTGGGATCACGGGCCTGCTCGGGATGTCCATTGACGCTGTTAATGTGGTGTCCCTGGAATCCCTTCACTCGACCAGTTTCGAGGAGCTGCTGCTTTTGCTCTGCGGTCCACGGTCGAGTTCCTTCGCCCGTCTGCCGAACTAATTCAGCTTCCTGCTTCCACGCCTGGTCGACCCCATATTGCCGATCGCTTTCAATACTTGCAATCATTGCATTCTCATGCTGTGTTTCAGCCGTCTGCCTAACAAATTGTTCGGCAAGCAGCCCCTCGGAGACAACAGTAGATGCAAAGATGAAGCCGCCAGCTCCGACAGCGGGTACCGCTGAAAGTCCACCGATTGCACCGGCGGCGAGGGTTAGCCCTAGAAAGTTTAGAGTGGCCGGAGCCCGCGCTCCAAGATCCTTGAGCAATGGTGTATTGATCGGATCTTTACTTTGCGTTGTAGACTGTGGTCTTGTTGTCTGGGCCGCGACGCGATCAAGACCGTGCTGTCGCCACCCTCCGGCCCAGACGGTATATTCGTAACCGTCGATTCCCCTTATGCGGGTTTTCCCGAGATCCCATCGTTTGTCGTACGTTAGTCCTGATTTGCTCGAATATCCGCGATGGCTCGAGAATGCGTATCGTCCGGGCTCAATTTCCGTGTAGTAAACAGGCCGATTGACGTCGCCCATTTGTAGGCCGGTTGGGTCTGTGTAGAGCAGCGGATTGTTAGTCACATACACATATCGGTTGAATGTCTGCGGGTTGACGGATTTACCCGAAGCCAGTAACGGATCAACCGCGGTAAATCTTCCATGAAGGTTCTGGTACATTCGGGCTTCCGCGAAGTCGAGTCCGGTTTCTTTGTCGTTTTGGTAGCCGGTGAACTTCTGGCGGACGCTGTCGTTTTGCCCATACTTATCGAGTGTTTTTCGATAGGTTTCGTCGGCGTCTAACTCTTCGCCGAAAGGCATGAAGTCGCGACGTGAAACCACTGCTCCCAGCGAATTTACTATAACTCGCGGAGAGCCGAGTTGATCGGTCACTGTCCAGCTTGTCGTGGGATTTGAGGGAGGAGTTGCGGTTGAATACTCCGCGATCAGCTTGCCGGCTGAATGCACGAATACTGTCGTTTCGGTCGCGGACACCTTCTTTATCCGCTTGCCTTCGCCATCGTAGAAATACCTCCCGATCACATTCGCGTCCGGATCTTGAGGGGGCGGTGTGATGTTCAGGTTCCGTACGACTGTCTGCTTGTTGTCGCCGTTGAAAGTGAATGAGCGGTTCTCGGCGTCAACGATCAGGTTTCCGTTTGCGTCAAATGTGAATCCCTGGCCCGAGCTCAGGCGATTCGTTTCCGTCTCGATCGAGGGATGTTCAGGAACAGAAAGGCTCAATTGGGTCGCCCCGGCGAACTTGTCGTGCGTAAGTCGATTGCCATAACGATCGAACGAGAAGTTCTGCTTCCACGTCTGAGCGCTGTTACTTGTCTCTCGTGCTTCGGTCAGACGATAGCGAGAATCGTATTTGTACGTCTGAACAAACGGGTGGGTAAGCCCACTGAAACTAAGCGTCTGCCTGGCGACATTTCCTGTGTTCTTTGCCGTATCGACGATGCCGTACGCATCGATCTCGCCGTACTCGTACCCGAGCTTCCACAAATTCCCGCTGTTGACCCCGTTTCCGACAGCCATTTCCGTCACCTGAAGCCGCGAGTTAAACTTCGCTTTCTCCCAGAGCCCATTCCCGAGGCGCAGTTTCTCGATCCTCCCGTCAGGCGTGTAGCTGAAGGTGTTCGCGTACGTCCTTTCCGGAGCATTTGGGTTGGCTTTTCCGTAAATGCGAGAAATATCGCCGTCCGATTCGAATTCGTTTTTTACCTTTCGCCCAGAGGGATATTCTTCCTCGACCAGTGCTCCGGCAAAGTTGTAGGTGTATTTCGACGTGTAGCTGGTGCCGTCGGTGATCTGCGACATCTGGGTCATCCGGCCGAGGTTGTCGAACAACTGATACTCGGTTGCGGAGACGCTCGATGTCACCTTGGTGAGCTTGCCCTTGGCGTAGTTCGGATTTTGAGTCGCAGCCAACCCCTTGCCGTCGTAATAGAAACTGACGGGCGGCGTGGGAGTTTGATTCTGAGGCTCGCCGGAATAGGAGCGAGTCTTTACCCGTCCTGCCCGGTCGTAGGTATTCGTGATCATCGTGCCGTTCGCGTCGGTGGCGGTCAAGACGTTGCCGAGAACGTCGTAGGTGAACCCGGCGGTCCACTGGCCGGACGTGTTGAACGAGTCGGCAAGGTTCAAAGCCGTGTTCACTTCCTGCTCCGGCTGCCGAACTCGGATCAACCGTCCAAGCGAATCGTATTTAAACCACCGCCTCTGCACTCCCTGTGTCACCTCAACCATCTTTCCGAGAGTGTCATAGCGATAATAGGTCGCGTATGAAGGGTACTCGCCTGGGGCAAGATTGGTTCCACCACAATTTGGCTCAGGGATCAGACAATCGGGCGGTGGATTTCCGCCGCCTCCAGGTGTCGGCGTAGGCGTGGGAGAGGGCTGCGGCGTGCCTTGCGGCAGGGCCGTAAGATTTCCGTCTGAATCAGGCTCCTCCACGACGATCAGTTGTCCAAGTGCGTTGGTGATCGACCTCCCCTTCTTTCCAGCGGCGTCTGTAGTGGTGACCACGGTACCCAGATACGCGGACAATGTGGAGAGATCGTACGAGGTAACGCCTAGGATGTTCCCCGTGGGCGATGCCGGATTCTGATTTGCGACGGGCTCGCGAGATTGTTTTGCACGGCTGAGTTCATCGTATTCAGTCAGACTCCAAAAGACCGTCTCGCCTTGGCGATAGGGATTGGTGACCATCTGCACCCGGCCAAGCAGGTCATATTTGGTTTCGACGATCACATCGCCCTGCGAGTCTTTTGCCACGGTCTTGATTGTTCGACCGAGGGAGTCCGCGAACGTTGTAGCCTCATCCCAGTTCGTGGCATCGACCTGTTTACGAACCTTTACTGTGCGCGCGTTGTCGTCGTAGATCGTTTGAGATTCGGGGGCGGTGAAGTTGACCGCATATGATCGCGTAGGCCTGAGTAAAAGGTCGTCATACTCGGTCGCAGTCGTCTGTCCGAATTCGTTAGTCGCGGTCAGAGGCAGACCGGTCATGAAGTCGTACGTGGTAGTCGAGAATGAGCCCTGATCAGTTCCGTGAACACCCGTGGGATCCGGTGCGGGAGTATCGACACGCGTAGCATATGCGTACTTGTAGTCGGGCGAAAAGGTCGTCGAGGCTTCATTCCCGATCGGATCCTTAGCTTTTACGACATTGCCGAATATGTCGTACTTCGTGTGCGTTTCGATCCAAGTATCCTCGTCCTTATTCCACAGGCGTGAAGTGGTGGGCCTGCCTAGATACGCACTCGCTGGATCGACCCAACACTTTTTAGGCGCGACCATGCCGCAATCGTAATTGCCGGAGATACCGTAGTTTTCGACCGTGTAGTCATATCCAGTCGTCGTGTTCGGCAACAGGTTGTCGTATTTCGTCTGGGTCTTCGCCTGAACCGAATAATCGTTCGGATTGATGGAGCGCGACTCGATCGGGAGGCTATAGATGCCACGCCCCATATAGTTCTGATCGTACAAGTAATCGGTTTCACTGATCGCTGCTACCGACGAAGCACTGAAGTAGGCCGCGATCTGTTCGAGGGTGCCGGTTTGGGCCAGACTCAACGGAATATTCCGATAGTGATGCGACCTCGACCGCTTCACACTAAGGTGAGCGAAATATTCCGCGTCCACAGGCGCGGTACTGCCGTTCTCGCCCGGCGTCTCGTATTCCTTTTCGGCCATTACCGCAAGGGCCTTTCCGTTTTCGATCGTTATCGAAATGCTTCGCTTGGTGCGGGGATCACGGGTCGCCTGAGAGTTTGCCGGGCGGAGTGGATCATTTGTTGGCACAGGCCCTTTAATGATCCAATCGCTTAACGTGCGTGATCGCAGTACGCTATTCTCGTCATACGACCGTTCATCGTAGGGCATTCCGACAGTTGGATTACTAAAGCCAAAATAGGAATCTTCGCGGGTGTCGTTTACGAGGTATCTTTCAGTCTTTGCTCCCTGAGCCAGGGCATCGTTTGCCTTTGAGGTCGTCGAGATAACGGCGTAGGAGTAGTTTGGGGCCGCTCCGATTGAGATACCGTAAGTGGACTTTTGTTGTAAAATGCCCGCCGAGTCATAAACCTTTTGCTCTACAACACCACGATTCGTCTGGTTATATGCGGCGTCCCATGCACTTGCGCCAAGAGGGAAGATCTTCGCGTAGACGAATGACTCGTAACTGCCAGTCGGATAGACGATCTTTGTGATCTCACCAAATTGGTTGTATTTGAACTCATATGTCTTTCCATTGGGCAGTTCAATTCCGGCCAGAACGACAGGATTAAATCTAAGTGGTTGGTGAGTGGACGGAGTTCCGCCGGTTCCAGGGTTACACGATCGAACCCCGATCCCGTTCGACGGAAACATGATCTCGCCGGGATATAGATTATTTGGGTCAACAGAAACCTCGGAACTGCCAAAGCACGTTTTCGCAGAATAGAAATGGAGATTCTCATTCTGGTTCTCCAAAGCCCCCTCTTCCGCTCCGCAGTTAGTCGTGATCTCCGTAGTGCAAGGAACGGGCTTTAGATGCAGCCACTTCAGCGTATAGCTCTGGGTTCCGTTCGGCCCAAGACCCGGGAGATTGATCGTTTGCGCCCCTTCATGCTGAGCTTGTTCGGTCAAGTTGAAGGGAAGCGGGTCGGAGATCTCCCTACCCAAAGTGTCGGTCATCTTACGCTGAGGTTGACCACCGCCACCTGCAAATTGCTGCTGCTCTTGAGTCGAGCCAAAAGTGCTGTGATTGCCCGCACTATCGAAATAGTCAGTAGCCTGGTATACCTGCGTTTTCTCAAAATACCCGGTTGAGCTGTTGGGGAATTCATAACGGCTGCCGTCGGGCATGTACAAAGTGCTGCCATCAAGCGTCCGATAAAGCTGCATTCCGGAGCCGTCGACGCTAAGAAATGTCCCGTAGAAGTCCGGGTCTATCGGCTCGCAGTCCGGGCCGTTATGCTGAGTGCTCCCGCTCGCACAGTGTCCGTAAATGCCGTCTGATTTCCGGAATTCATGTAACGAACCATCACCCATCCTCACGTTTACACGTTTTACATAATGCATTCGCGGAGGAAGTTCCGGCGTTGGTTCGGGCGGGGGAATATTCCCACAGTTAGGATTCCACGATGGACATTGAGGCTGGTTAGTGCAGAATGAGCAACTAGGAGGGCAGTATCCATCTTCGTATTCGCAACCGCCGCCACCCGGTCCTCCCCCACCACCCAAGAGACATCCCATGTCCCAACCGGTGCACGTCCAGGGTTCACATTCCCCGTTCTCACACCACCGCCGCCGCTCCCGGCAACACCGTTGCCAGGGTTCCTCCTCCAGATTGGAAACGGGCCCGTTGATATTAGCGACCCGATAATCGAACTCGTTAATATCCAGCGAATCCGGGAACGGCTTTCCTTCTTCGGTGTACCATTCTCCAACCTTCTCCTCGATCGAGGGGAATGCGAGTGATGAAGTCCAGCCGCCGGCACTTCGTTCAGCAAACAATGGCCATAGTTGTGTGACGTACTGGCGGTAGCCTCCGATGGGGGTGTCGTACCAATACGTTGTTCCGTTTCGCATCCGCCAGAGCTTCGACGAATAACTTATCCCAACCGGGAGAGCATTACCGTTACGTCCCGGGTATGAGAACAACGGCACGCTCATCTCCATTGCTAATGTAGAGGGATTAATCTTTGCCAGACTCTTAAGATTTTGGTCGGCTTTCACTTCGGTGTTCTTGCCTTGGGGTGTGTTGGCACCTCCCTGGGCCCATACCGGACTGATCAAGAAACAATGTGCGAGTAAAACGCACATTACGGCTATGACTTGCTGAGTCCTTCTGTTGCTCGGGTTGATGTTGCTGGGATGCATATATTTTCGCTCAATGTCGTGAACTTATTGCTTGCCTGGTGTACGGACGCTGCGATTGTCCTATCTTCGATAAAACGCCGGTACGGGGATGTCGCCGGTGATGCCCCAGTATTCGGTGCGGGTTGTGCCGTTTGATGAGCGTTTTATTGTCCAGATCGAGGCGGTTGGGTGCGGGGTGAAGGTTGCGAGGTCGGTTTTTCCGTCGCCGTCGTAGTCGTTTTGAACAGGCGTATCGCCGGACGTTCCCCACTGAACCGAGACGACGCTATTTGTCGTCGATTGATAGATGTACCAGTAGCCAGTATCTTCGTTGAAGACCGCCGGATCGGCCTTCCCGTCGCCGTCGTAATCCGACGAGACAACTTTGTCGCCATTGTTGTTGAGGTCGACTCCCTGAGCCTGCGAATCCGAAGAGCGGAGCCAGTAAAGCTCGTCCGTTGAAGAACGGTAGGTGGCAAGATCGGCTTTTCCGTCGCCGTCGTAATCAGCAGCGGCCGGCGTATCAGTATTGAATCCCCAAGTCGTGCTGGTATTTCCGCCGCCACTCAGCAACACATACCAGTCCATCTCACTATTCGTCGCATCTTTCCTTGCGATACCAAGGTCGGTCTTACCATCGCCATCGAAATCCGCAGCTATAGGAGTATCGTTGTCCTGGTCGTCGCCCCACGGGATCCCGTCGTATGTCGAAGTCGAGGAGTAATAGATCCACCAATACCCCGTGCTTCGACGCCAGATCGCAACGTCCGTCTTCCCATCCGCATCGTAATCGCCCGGAACCGGCACGTCGTTTACAATTCCCCAAGCCTCAAACGCCTGAGCCGACCCCGTCTGCCCCATCACGCACCAAAGCCCGTTCGAAGGTCTCCAAACCGCAATATCCGCCGGAGGCGCCGCAACCGCATTCGCGTCCTCAACCGCGAGGAGCCTCGAGCCTGCGTAGATATATTCCTTGGCTAGCTGCGGAGTCGGGGGCGGTGGCGGAAATGGGTTCCATGCCGATGTTGCGTGCTTCGGAAGTTCACGTCCGAACCAGCCGGTC